>CAZPOJ010000280.1:0-2826 GCA_964588005.1 uncultured Sphaerochaeta sp. | reverse complement strand
CACTCGCTCCTGCTCAAGCAGGGGCGAGTGGAGGAAGCCCAAGCCTTTGCCTTGGAGCATCTCCAGTATGACAGCCTGCGTAAGCTTGCCTTTGATCATGCCATGACTACAGGGGAGTATGCTGTTGCTGAAAGGCTTGCAGAGGAGAAGGTACACATAGGGAGACAGCACTATATGAGCCCTGATTGGGGAGAGCTTCTGTTCAAGGTATATCAGGAGAGTGGGAACACGGAGAAAATGCGCAGTTTGTCCCGAAGGTTCCTCCTTGGGGACAAACTCGCATACTACCCCATCTTAAAGGCCTGTTATGGTGAAGGGGAGTGGGAGACTGTTGTTGATGGGTTGCTCGATGAACTGGAAGCCCATGATGTGGCTAGCAAGGGGTATAGAGAGAATACCTACCCTGAGGTGCTTAGGGGGGAGAAGAAGCTAGAACGATTACTGGCCTATGTGCAGACAAACCCTTATGCAGTGCGACACTATCAGGATGAGCTGCTTCCCCTCTATCAAGACGAGGTGTTCCTCCTGTACAAGCAGGTCATCCTCTCTGATGGTGAAACTGTTGCCAGTCGTAACGAGTACAGGGGCCTGGCCTCTTGGTTCGAGAGTCTTGCCTCCCTTGGGGGGAGTTATGTTGTCAAGGAGTGCCTTGAAGCTTTGGAGCCAAGGTACAAAAAGAGGCCAGCCCTAAAGGATGAGCTACGAAAGGTTGGCGTGTTGTAAAGAGGCATGCCCTAAAGACAAGACTAAAGAGACAAGCTAAGAAAGTAGGGGAGTTGCAAAGAAACCGACCACATACGAGGCAAGCCAGATGATACTCGAGGCGAGCCAAAAGGCATGAAATACAAGAAAAGTGTGCTAAAACACCGGCTTATGAGTAGAAATGCCTAGATGTAGCCATTTTTGATCTTCATCATGCGTCATCACCCATTATCAACAATCACCATCAGGTATCATCAAGCTATGATCAGTTATCATGAAACCAATGGTGTTTGGATTTGTAGTCTCTACGCAAAAGGCAATTGCCTCTACCTTTATCTTTACTTGCACCTTTTATCGGATACTGCCCTGATGGTCTTGTGCAGGTGCCTCCTGATCATAACCTTGCGCCAAAAAGATTGGATAAAGCCCTTGATTCGGCGTATTGGCCAAACAAACCGACATAGAAGGCGATAATGTAGGCTACAATGTAGGCGATACAGCAGGCGCCAAAGCGGGCGAGAAGGCATCCGGGGTGTAGAAAATCCCCAGATCTTCCTCTGTTGCCTGGTTCTGTGTAGTGGTGTTGTCTTCACTCGATCTGTTATAGGGATTCCTGAACAGGAGCACTGCTCTTTCATACTATCATAGCCATAGCAGTATTCCCTGTAGGTGGGGACCTTCCCAAGAAGTCTTCTGTATAGCTTTCTTTGTTGCTTTTTTTAGCATTCCAACAGATATCTTTGGAGTATCAGCAGGTAAAGCCTATCTACGATGTCTCCTTTCACCCTAAGTCACTTGTTGGTGCACAGTCTCGTATCCCAGGTAGGGTGGGGGTGTTTTGGTAGACAGCTTATAGCTGAAATGAAGCAAATAGCCGCGAAAATTAGACTTGAAATAAGTTTTTTGGGGTTTGTTTTGGCATGGGTGGTCTTGGCTATATGTCGTGTCCAGATATCATGGCCAGAAGTCGTGGCAAGATATCGTGGTCAGATGGTGTGGCACGAGACAGCCAAAAAACAGCCGAAAAACAAACAAAAAACTCCTCCCGCCCCAAGGAAGGATATAGTGGCTAATCATACGGAGAGTCCTTTTGGCAACGTAGTTGCCATGCCTTTGTTATGGGATGGTAGATACAGGAATAGGTTGCTGCAAGAATAGGTAGATGCAGGAAAGGTGAAGAATCATGTATAGCGTGCGCGATGACATCGTGCACGAAGGTATGGATATTTTGATCTGCCATTTTGTTTTTGCTAAGTTTGTACTGTGGTGGTGTCTTACCCCTTTGCTCCTATGAGGTGCTGGATGACGGGGTGTGTATAATCCAAAAGGTGGCTTGGTTATGATTAGGATAGGTCTTCGTTGATACGAGGTAAGCTTGCCGCCTGAAGGTTCTGTCTTGTTGTTTCGAGTTTGTGCAGTTTTTACCTTTAGACTGGATCAGTGTAGCATCCCACAATGGAAGTGATGAACTGGTCTGTTTGCTTCTTGTGCAACAGGGGCTTGAGCAAGGAAGGTGATGTTTTTAAAATCTGGGTATCGTCTTAGGGGTCATGTGCTGGTATACTCGCCTGATTATGGTATCTTCTTGGGTATCAACTTGGGTATCCTTTTGGATATCAGCACAAGAAGCCATGGCGGTAGCTGGTAACTATATACAGAGCTAGGTTTGCATACTCCCCTTATTGGGGTTATTCTGTACATATGAGCCTTCCTGTAGTAAGATACGGGTATAAATAGAGGGGATGATGGACTATGGAAACACACACTGCACTGCACGCCCTTATGAAAGGTCCCTTGCCTTCGCTGTTCTTCTGTATAGGGGATCCTGTGGTGGGTAATCCCACCGAGTATATGGTGGAGTCTGCCTTTAGGGCTATGGGGTTCCCTGGCAGGTATCTTACCTGCAGGGTAACCAAGGACGAGCTTGCTCCCGCCCTGTGGGGCCTGCGTGCCCTGGGCTTCGCTGGTGGCAATGTGACAGCCCCACACAAGCAGACAGTTCTGCAATACCTTGATGACTTGAGTGAATCTGCCCTGCTGTGCAAGGCAGTGAACTGTATTACCCGTAAAAGTGATGGCACCTACTATGGGGACAACACTGATGGCAAGGGTTTCTTACAGTCG
>CAZPOJ010000279.1:0-2829 GCA_964588005.1 uncultured Sphaerochaeta sp. | reverse complement strand
TTTTTGCTATTTTACCTACCAAGAACTAACTCTGTAGGATTCCGCCTTTGGAAGTAGAGATAAGGACTTACTCAGTGCCTATGCAAACAAGGAGAGAAACCCCAGTGAATCTATTGGGTTTCGTGTTGACAAATAACGTTTTCATGCTATCCTGTGTTATCAGTACCCCATTTGGACGGATGTATCCTTTCAGGATTGTGCATAAGAAAGTGATACAATGTATTGTAATAGCAGGATATATTTTCATCTTCTCAAGATTTTTCTAAAGTTATCGTGACTTGAAAGAACGGAATAAGACGATATCAGTCGTTTTTTTAAGCTTGGGGCCTGTATATTTTTAAACGTTTTTGAAAACGTTTTCATACAGTTGGAACATATGGCCCATTCATGAGTTCCCTAGCAGCAAGGAGGAAATTTGCGTGGCAACCCTTAAACTGACCAACCTGGTGAAACGCTTTGATGAAGTGGTAGCAGTGGACCATATCGATTTAGATGTCGCAGACGGAGAGTTTGTGACCCTTTTAGGCCCCTCTGGTTGTGGAAAGACAACAACACTGAGGACGATAGCCGGCTTCTACTACCCTGATGAAGGTGAAGTCTATTTTGGAGACAGGATCATGAATAATGTGCCGCCGAATAAGCGCGACACAGCCATGTGCTTCCAAAGCTATGCACTCTTTCCCCATATGAGTGTCTGGGACAACATCAGTTTTGGCTTGAAAATGCGCAAGATGCCCGCATCAGAGCAGAAGGGCAAGATCGAAAGGGTCATGGAGATGCTCAGCCTCTCCGAACTGGGCAGCAGAAAGCCAGGACAACTTTCAGGAGGACAACAGCAGAGGGTCGCCCTTGCTCGTTCCATCGTCACAGAACCTGAAATGCTGTTGTTTGACGAACCGCTTTCCAACCTTGATGCCAAACTTCGGGTGCAAGTCCGGGTAGAAATTCGCGAGATGCAAAAACGACTGGGGACCACTACCATCTATGTCACCCATGACCAGGATGAAGCTCTGGCAATATCGGACCGCATAGTTATTATGCGAGAGGGTAAGATTGAGCAGATGGGCGACCCCTACTCCATATACCGCCATCCTGAAACACGGTTTGTGGCCGGCTTCATCGGTATGGCAAACATATTCGATGCGGTGGTCCTGGAAGTCGAAGGGAAGCGATGCACAGTCCAAGCCCCATTCGGCAAACTCTTCATCAATACCGAAGGACAGGAAACACCAAAAAAGGGAGCTACCATACACTTCAGCTGGAGACCCGAGGATATGAAGATCCGCGACCGAGAAAGCAGAAACCAAATTTCGGGAAAAGTGCTCCAGGCAGTCTTCATGGGAGAAATAACCGACCTTTTCATAGAGGTGAACGGCCAGAAGATGCGTGCGCAGTCTGATGATGAGGCTAAGATAGTTGCAGGCGATAGTGTATCGTTTGGCATATCTGAACGTGCTTTCAGCATACTGAGGGGGTAGCAATGAAAAAGAAAGAAAAAATGACCCCCTTTATCGTTCTAATGCTCCTCCCGGGTGTTGGCTTTATAGTTTTCTTCATTGGATCTTCCATTGTTATCACCGTGCTGCAAAGCTTGGGTTTTTTCAACATGATGGGAGAGTCATCCTTTACCCTGGGTTACTGGAAATCTATCCTGGGATCTCGTGAAGCGATGGATTCGCTGCTCTTCTCCTTTAAGATGGGTATCTTGAGCTCGGTGGGGACGGTTCTTGTAGCCTTTCCCCTAGCCCTCTTTTTCCGTAAGAGCGGGCCTGCAAAGGGTCTGTTGGGATCGATCATCAAGATTCCCCTGTTCATACCCGCCCTTGTAGCATCCTTTCTCATACTCAACCTTATCTCCTACCATGGCTTGATAAACACGACCCTGATGAGGCTGAACATCATCAATGAGCCTCTAAGGATGCTCAATGACTCCTTTGGCTGGGGTGTGGTAACCATCCAGATATGGAAGAACCTGCCTTTTGTCCTCTTGATCCTCATGTCGGCCATCTCATCCATACGTGACGACACCATCGATGCCGCCAAGAATCTTGGTGCTGGATACTGGTCAGTGCTCTTTAGGATCTATATCCCCTTGGCCATGCCGGGAATCCTTGTTGCCATGATACTCATGTTCATCAGGGCTTTTGGGGACTTCCCCATCACCAGCGTAGCGGGCCCGATCTACCCCTCATCGGTGGCGGGCAGGATGCAGATCATGGCGAACCTCTATCAGGAGTGGAACCAAGCAGCAGTCCTTGGGGTGATCATCATCGTAACCACTTTCTTTGTCATCTGGGCTTATTCGCGGTTTGCAGAGCTAGTACAAGGAGGTGCTTAATATGAACAACTCAGTGGCAACGCCCCTCCACTTGATCAAGAAACGGCGCATAAAGCGCTTTTATCTCATGCTCACTCTCTTTTTTGTCATCGTACAGCTATTATGGGTAGGAATTCCCATCCTGATGGCTGTCATGTGGTCCCTGGTAAATCCTAAGGACGCCTGGTCGTATCCAAACCTCCTGCCTCCCAGCTTTTCGCTGGACCAGTGGCGGTATGTGTTCAACTACACCAATATTGCCAGGGCCTTGAAGACCAGCTATAGCATAGCTCCCTTGGCTGTGATCCTCTCCTTCCTGCTCTCGCTACCCACCAGCTATGTACTGGGTAGGAAGAACATCCCTGGCAAGAAGATATTCATGCTGGTGGTGTTGCTTCCCATGATCATGCCAGGCATGGTTGTAGCCCTTTTCTTGAGCCGAGTATTCAATATCATGGGGCTCAGCCAGACCTTCTTTGGCTTGGTACTTGCCCATACCCTTATGAGCATGC
>CAZPOJ010000278.1:0-2837 GCA_964588005.1 uncultured Sphaerochaeta sp. | reverse complement strand
AGTGCTACTATGAGCGATTTTTAGCATTTTGTAAAGTTTTATACGGATTCAGCTGGTACAGTTACGTAAGATTGAAAACACTACTTGCTTTTGATCTGATCTATTCCTGTTTACCAATACCATTGCCCTCTGCTGTTTCTTGACAGGCAAGCAATGTGTTGGGCTCCTGATACTCCACGGTTTGATACATCAGATGATGTTTTCAATAGAAAAAATACAAAGGAAAAAACTATGAAGAGAAACCTATTTTTCATCACTATGTTACTCTTGCTCTCCACGGTTCTGTTTGCACAAGGCGTAACAGATTCAAATCCAGCAAAGTCATTGGATTCCATCAAAGAGGTTGCACCAGAGGCCGTTAAGGTTGTTGGTTTTACCATGAACGCTGATGATCCCTACAGACCACCAGTATGGGGTCTTGGGCATGATCTCGTCGCCAATGGCGCACGATACAGTGTCTTCGTACCAGCCAGTCAACATCCTTGGAAACCTGGTGTCATCATTTTGACTCCAAACGGGACTACGGCAAAGCAGTTTGCCCTTAGCGAACTGGGCAGGCAGTGGATGGCCGCAGCAGAAATTCATGAGTTCAACCTTGGGTTCATGGAACCTGCAAACGGAGCTGAATGGAACATCAGTGGCGATCCCTCCCTCCGCAATGACCTGAAGGCTGTTGAGGATGTCTATACCCAGATGCGCAGCAAGAGCCAGAACTTGAGCCTGCCCTTCACCATGGACAAGTCACGCGTAAGCCTGGTTGGATACGAAGAGGGTGCTGCAATGGCTCTTCTTGGAGCTGCCGGCTTCCCTGCTGCTTTCTGTGGAGTTGCTGCAATCGACAGCACACCTGTCGACACCACCTATCTCGAAGCTATCGGCAATGACATTGGTTTCCCCTTCCCCGCCGATGGCTTGAAGGCAAAAGAAGAGATTGGCCTTGTCAACAAGACCCTTCCCATGCCAGCTTGGTTCATCAACAGTAAGGACAATGGCGCACTTGCCTATTTCAAGACTATCAACAACGCTGTAGCCTCTTACTCAAACGACTATGCAGCAGTATTTGCAAATCCTGTTGCTCCTGTTGAGAGCGTCTGGGTTGCCAACTCCTCTGATTTTGCAACACCCGCACTGCTGTGGAACAAATTCCTCTCCAAGCACACCAGACCCCTTGGTGTTGAGGGTGGACATCTCGGCTACGCCATGAACTTCTCCGAACGCAAGGACGGAACAGGATATGTCTACACAGAAGAGATGGTTGATGGTTTTTTGAGAAAGTGGATGACCTACGTTCCTGCCAGCTATGACGCTTCTACTCCTGCACCCCTGGTAACCGTCTTTCACGGATATACGGCTACCATGTATGCTCTTGCTGAAGAGTCAAGATGGAGTGATGTTGCTGAAGAGAGTGGTTCGATTATCATATTTGCCCAGGCATATCCCAACATACTGCCAAATTTCCCCAACATCCCCGCTCCAGCTTGGATTTCTCCAAACCTCTTTGCCGGTGATGAGACATCTACCGACGACATCCTCTTCCTTACCCATGTCATTGATGCTACTCATGAGAAGTACAACATCGACAGCTCAAGGATTTACGGAACTGGTCACTCAAACGGCAGTGCTATGATCTTAGCTCTTGCAAGCTTGAAGCCCGAACTCTATGCAGCTATCGCTCCCATTGGATATGCAGCCCCTGGAATTAACGAGGCACTTGACCTCTTGCTGCCTACCTGGCTCTTTGTCGGTCAGTTTGATGGAGCAGGATATGAGCTTGTTGAAGGTAGCAGGGAACTGAGTGCAGTGGACTACTGGACCCGGGTGAATAACCTGGACCGCGATGCCTACATGACTGAGACCTCTGAGAACGGAAGATTCACTACCCTTTCCTGGAATAGTGAAGACGGAGACCCTGTTGTACGTTACTCCAAGGTAAATAGGTCAGCACACTCCTACTTCCCTGAACAGTCCTGGAAGATCTGGAATGAGTTCTTCAGCCGCTACACAAGAGATGCAAACGGAAATGTAGTATTCACCAAATAAGAGAGAAGACTATAATTCTTTCATCAAACAGGAAAGGGTCAACGATATGCTGACCCAGTCCTGTAGGTTTTATTAAGGCTTAGGCTATGGATTCACGGTATTCTACCGGAAATCTGTAGCCTAAGTCTTTCTGGATTCTTCAGCCTTTGATTGAGCAATGCCGAACCTTGCTCCTTTCTACAGAGTGTTCCAGCAAGGAAGTGGCGGAGATGACGAGCTTCCTACAGGAAATCCTTGCGCTCTGGGGTGAACACATCCAGTACCATGCCCTCTTCTGTACACAGCACCCCATGCTTTGCACCACTGGCAAGCAGGACGGAGTCTCCTTTTCCCAGGCTCCTTTTCTCCCCGTCATTTTCAAATTCAAACGAGCCGCTGAGGATATAGCTCATCTGCTGGTGGGGGTGTGCATGTAAGGCAGCAATTGCACCCTTCTCAAAAGAGACCTCAACCATCATGAGGTCCTCATTATGGACTAGAACCTTGCGCTTGATCCCCGGAGCCATATCTTGAGCTATTGTTTCTGAATGTATTGTAAATTTCATAGGTTTCTCCTGCGCTTAATCATATGGATTTGATGTACAGCATATGGCAAAAACATGCTTCAGCAAAGGCTAATACATTGTGAAGCAGAAGAAAGTTTTTACCAAAAAAAGTCCCCTACCCTAGAATGGCCTAAAGTAGGGGGTTCAATAATCGAAAGCTACCAATCTCCTAGCCCTTCACAGCACCCATGGTAAGACCCTTGACCACATACTTCTGGAAGAACATCGTCAGAAGGATGGCAGGGCCCATGA
>CAZPOJ010000277.1:0-2837 GCA_964588005.1 uncultured Sphaerochaeta sp. | reverse complement strand
CTGTCTTGAGTAACGTAGGTTTGCTTTCCACCCATTCGAGCATGTAATCATTGTAGCTATGGTAGGCACTGATAAAAAGGTCACAGACCTTCTCGGTCTCTTTGAGGTTGTACATGTTGGGTATTGTACTGGAACTTCAAAAGGAGTGTATAGGGAAGGGGGCTTTTGGCTTTGTGCCCTTAGGTGTCCAGCAGAAATTCGATGATATTCCTTTGTCGTATCCCCTTGCGATTGAAGCTCATCAGCGAATCGGTGGAGATGACGAGTTTTTCATAGTTGTCGTCTATCGCCTCAAGGGGGCCGAACTCGCGTTGGGTGTTCTCTTTGGTCAGGATATAGCACACTTGAATGTAGAGCCTCTCATCGGTCCTTGTGGCTACGAAGTCAACCTCATAGGAGCCTTGCTTACCAACGGTGACACTCCATCCCCTGCGAAGCAGTTCCAAGTAGACTACATTTTCTAGCACGCCTCCAATATCATTATCACGATAGCCCATCGTTGCATGCCGCTGGCCCAGGTCGGAGAAATAGTATTTCTCCTGGGTTTCAAGAATCCGTTTTCCTTTGATATCGAAGCGCCCTACCTTGTATAGCAAAAAAGCGCTCTCCAAAGCATTGATGTAGGAGTATACCGTTTCGATACTCAGCTTGCGTCCTTGATTTTTCAAGAAATCGGTGATGGTCTTCGCTGAAAACGTATTGCCGATATTGTCCATCAAGTAAAGGATGACCCTTTCCAGTAGGTCAATATCGCGTATGTTATTTCTTTTGATCACATCTTTTAAGAGCACTGAGTTGAATATGTCGGTCAAGTATTGAAACAGTGCCACCTCGTCCCACTTCATCTCATGTATTCCTGGAAGTCCTCCATAGCGGAGGAAATTTGCGAAGTGCTGCCCTTGGCTCAGAGCAACCTCATTCGGTTAGATTTGTTTTGAAGTGATGGCTTATTTGTAAAAGTTTCACTTATACTAGAAACTATTGTGTTTTATACCGAGTTTTTCTACTATACAAATGCTCTATCATCAAACAAACACTACAAACAGACCATGCTGATTACAACTGAGAAGTCCAAAGCATTGGCATTAGAATCCTAAACAGAGAGCCTACCAAGCTTCCTTTTCTCTTGCTTAGCGAGACAGTGGCTTTAATAGACTATAAAATGCCCCTGTCCCCTTGATGTCGTAGAGCCCGTTCTTCATCTCCCACGAAGAAGGACGGGCCTTAAGAGAGCAGATGCCACGGGTTGTGAGTCTTCTTTTGGTAAAACGGCTGAACTTCTCAATAAACGTATGTGTTTGACCAAAATGGCTCTGTATGGGATAGGGGAAGAGCTTAAGCATCTCAATAGCATAGCTACGGACTGACAGCCATCTATCCCCATTGTAGAAGAGGATCCAGAAGAAGGAGTTCATCAGGGTAAAGGAGATATCTTCATCGAAGGTTTCATCAAATAGCTCTTCGATAAAACTCAATAGCCCATCCTCCTTTATTTGATCATCGAATGAACCACCGGTAATCATAGAGAATTGCTCAACAGTTGTAGCAGTATCAAAAATTTCAAAGAGAGGGGAGTCCTCCAGATAGGAGTCAAAGTCAAGCTTTGCCTCTTCAGAGGGGAGGGGATACCCAGGCATTTCAAGATCTTTATCTTCAAGAGGGACTTCAAATGATTGCCAAGAGAGGTGAAGTTTTTCCTGTGACTCATTAAGATATTCGATAGCATCTTCAAGCTCCTCATAGCTATACCCCTTTTGTTCACAGAAAGCCTCGAGATCAAAAGGCTCTTCTTTATCTTGGGCTTCGTGTTTAGCCAGATTCATTTGGAGTGCTATGGTAAAATTAAGAAGTATCTTATCTGTCCTTGCTCGCTTTTCTTTAGCAGATAAGAGGGGTGTATCATCTGCTGGCGTTTCATTAGCTTGTAAAAGTTCTTGGTCTTCAAATAGTTCTTGCTGCATAGCTATCTCTCCTCTTGCTCCTTATCCCATGATAGCCCATACGCAAGGCCAATTTCTACCAAAGAGTGACTAGACCCAACTCATCTGTGAGGATTTCTCAGCGTGGGTACACAGTGGAGGGTTTTCAGCGTGGAGGACATTGTGCTGTTCAACACGTACGCTCTGGACTTGGTTGGGATAGGTGGTATGGGTAAGGGAAAAGGACAAATCACATAAAAAGCGCTAATAATGTGATGGTCATCACACTTTTAGCGTTTTTTATGTGATTCCTTATGGTTTCTTTCTTTCGCTAGAACCCTTGTCAGTACGCCACTACCGACCGCACTAGGCTGAAGAATGCTTCACTGCCTTTGATAGCATACATACCAGTTTGTACCTCAGCTGCCTTTGGTCTTGCCTTGAGGGTGCAGACGCCACGGGTTGCGAGTATCTTCCTGGTGAACATGCTGAACTCTTGTATGAAATCCTCACTCTCTGGATAGGCACTGATAATGGGGGTGGGGAAGAGCTTGAGCATCTCAATGGCATAACTACGCATAGGGGCCCACTGCCTGCCCTTGTGCAGGAGTACCCAGAAGAAGGCGTTCATCAGGATATAGGGGAGTTCCTCATCAAAAGGGAACTGTTTTACAAACAGATCCTCTATGAAAGCGGCAATGCCGGTGTCCTCTGCTTCATCGAAATAGGCTCCATTGGTGAGGATCATAAACTCATCAAAGGCATCCCTATCGTCATCTACCCTAAATACCTCATAATCGGTTAAGTTCAGTAAAAAGTTCATGCGAGTCTGAAAGGAAGGGTTGGGACAGTCCAGAAACTCAATAGGCCGGTCTGCTGCCTTTACCTCATAGATTTTTACAAACGTACCCAGGGTCT
>CAZPOJ010000276.1:0-2846 GCA_964588005.1 uncultured Sphaerochaeta sp. | reverse complement strand
ATTAGGGGGAATTTTTTCTCCGATACAGGATCCACCAAGGGGTACGCGGATGCTCGTGGTGCTCCCAGTGGTAGCCAAAAAACCAGCAGCTCACCATAGCCCAGAGGTGATTGCGCTTTTGAGTCCTGGCGTTGTGGGGGGCCATGTTTGGGGTGTGCGGCAACTTATGGGGTGCGTAGGTTCCAAAATAAAAGAGCTGGAAAGTTCCCAGGAAAGCGGGTATTACCCAGAACAGCACCAGGTTGGCGATAGGAATACCAAAGATATAGCGTCCCACATTGAACAGGAGGGCCATGGTAAGCATCTGCAAGACGGTGATGTACGTGAAGAAGAAGGAGAAAAACCAACGGATTGGATTTTGATGGATCGAGTAGTCGGGATCTTGCTCGGTGCCACTGTAGCGGTGGTGTTCCATATGCTTGGTGAACATCCGTCGGTAGGTGAAGGCCGCAAACAGCCATAAGCTCACCTGTCCGAAAAAGGTGTTGACCGCTCGGTTAGAGCTGATACTTCCGTGCATACTGTCGTGGGCTGTTATGAACAAGCCGGTGTAGAGGTAGCTTTGGATGATGATATGCAGGTAGAGCAGCGGTGAAGCTGCGTCCAGGGGGCTGAGGGTGAGTACCCATACCAGGTGGCCTGCCCATAATCCGATTACGGTGCTTGCAATGAAGACTCCCATGCCTATATCCCCATGAGCAGCTTGGCTGCAATAATGCCGGAGAGGGTAGCCAAGGGCATACCTCCTCCGGGATGAACACTTCCCCCGGCAAGGTACAAGCCCTTGTACCTCCTGGAGATATTGGGATGCCTGAGAAAGGCTGCCATGGTGGTGTTGGACGAGATGCCATAGAGACTTCCTCGATAGCTGCCTGTTTGGGTCTCAATGTCTGAAGGTGTCATGTGATCTTCTACAACGATATGCTTTTGCAAATCGATGCCCAGCGACAGGGAGAGACGCTTGATGACGCGCTGACGGGTTTTGGCAAGTTCCTCTTCCCATGAGCGCCCGTCATGAGGGGGTGCATTAACCAGTACAAACCAGTTCTCCTGGCCCGAAGGGGCATCGGTGGGGGTGATTTTACTGGTTATGTTGACGTAGATGGTGGGGTCGTCTGGGACCTGGGCATGGGTGTGGATGGCCTCGAACTCCCTTTGATAGTCCTCACTGAACCAGATGTTGTGCACTCCCAGTTCCTTGCAATCACAATCGATCCCCCAGTAAAAGACCAGGGCAGAGGAGGAAGGGGGGAGTTTACGATACCGCTTGGCTAAAGGGGCGTCGCGGTCTTGGAGCAGATCGGCATAGAGGGTCGAAACATCGACGTCCGAGACAATGTACTTGGTTGCAATCTCCTTGCCATTGGCCACCAGTCCTGTAATACGTTTCTTCCTATCATAGAGGATCTCAGTCACCTCTGAGCCCTTGTACAGAGTGACCCCCAATTCCACTGCCAGCTTCTCCAGCCCTTCGATGATGCCGTATATGCCATTTTTTACCCCATACCCTCCAAGGCCATGTTCTACATAGGGTATGGTGTTCAGGGTTGCAGGAGCGCGGTAGGGGTCTGATCCGTTGTAGGTGGCATAGCGGTCAAACAGTTGGACCAGACGCGGATCCCTGAAAAAGGAGGCGTTGGCTTTGTGCATGCTCCGTAAGGGGTCTATCGCCCCAATACGCAGCAGGGAGTGCAGAGTCTTTCGTGAGGCGAAGGTTTTCCAGCTATGGAGGGATTTTTCTAGGAATACAGCGTGCGTGAGGTCCCAAATCTTCTTTGTATAGGCAAAATGCGCTTGCAACTCCTCTTCTGTAACATCGAGGTGCTCGGTCAGCGTTGGGATGAACTGTTGCATGCGATCGCTCTTGAAGTGAGTTCCATCAGGGAACCAGTAGTGCGTCAGCGGTGAAAGCTCCACAACAGGAATGTACTCTGCAAGGGTTCGCCCCGCCTCCTTAAAGAGGTTGTCAAAGACAGCGATCATCGTCAGCAGCGAAGGCCCTGTATCAAAGCGGAACGACCCGATACTCTTTGTATTGGCTTTCCCCCCAAGGGTCTGCTGTTTTTCATGCAGGACCACCTTGCACCCTTTTGAGGCTAGGGTGATGGCAGAAGCCAACCCTCCAAATCCCCCGCCTATTACGTGGATAGTATCACCGCTCATGGGGTTTGCCCTTTTTTTGCATATAGGAACCCAGCGTCTCATAGCTGAGGAGGAAGAAGCCCAGCATGCCGATATTATAGAAGAGGTCCTCCAAGGGGATGGTTATGATCCGTATCCCCCAGATCGCCTCAGGGTTATAAAGGACGATGGGAATACCGGTAAGAAAGCCGTTGACCAGGAGAAAGGCGACCGCTGAGAGGAGCATGAACCAGAGGGTACAGCTTTGCAGGAGCAGCTGGGGCCGAATGATGAGTGTTGCCCCGACCCAAAGGGCTAGGGAGAGCATGGCAAGGATAGTGTAGGCCCTGCCTCTGTAGATGAAGGCGATGATAAGGGAGAGGACAATTGTCGCTGCACCCACGATGCGAGCTAGGGGGAGGTTCTTTGATTGTTTTTGGGGGAAATACGCCTTGACCACCTCATAGATGAAGATACAGGCATAGGGTACTACGAAAAAGAAGAGTATTTCACCTAAGGGGAGGCCAAACAGTCTCCATCCTCCTGCATAGGCGGAGTCAAAGCTCCAGTGTCCTTGCTTTGTCGCTATGATATCCCAGATGATATAGAGAATGCTGACAGGGAGCATGGAGAGGCCCAATCGTTTCCAATGGGTATGAAACGCTACCTTTTTATCAAAGGAGAGGAGAAAGGGACCTGCGATTACCAAGACGATGATCAGTAAA
>CAZPOJ010000275.1:0-2851 GCA_964588005.1 uncultured Sphaerochaeta sp. | reverse complement strand
AAAGTGGATACGATACTCTCAACGGACCAGGTTTATTTCTAAGTATTGCATTATACGACGTATCAGGGAGAAGTCCTTCAAAGAAAAAATAAGATTGCATCATAAAGGGCCTTGGAAATTTAGCAGTTTTAGCAGCACCCTCGAATCTTTTTATTATGTTTCATGAACTATGGCACTACCCTCTCTAGATACTTTCAAGTTGCATAGAGCATAAAAATAGCCACCCTCTTTATCAGAAGACTTCGATTCTTCTAATAATTCAGGTGGCTATCGCTATAGTGGCATACAGGAATATGCCGTTAAAGCATGTATCCTATTCATAAGGATTCAAGTAATAATCAATAGTTTACCATGTTATAGCTTTCGATGGACTTATTGATATCCTTAGTCATTCCATCCAGAGCGCCTTGAGCGTCAACCTGGTTGTTTGCAAGTCGAGCAATATAGTTCTGGACAATCTTACGTGCTTCGGAGAATACGCTGAGCAGAGCACCAGCATACTGAGGAGCAGTATCATGCAACTGATCAATGGCAACCTGGAACTGAGGGTATTGTGCAATGTTCTTCTTGAAAGTCTCAGTTTCTGCAGCAGCGACAGTTACAGGGAAATATCCAGTTTTAGCATTCCAGAAGGCCTGCATTTCGGGAGAAATCATAAACTTAAGGAATTCCCAAGTAGCATCTTCACGTACTTTATCACCAGTTCCCATCATCCACAACGAACCACCACCTACAGATACACCACCTACATCCCCACGATTGATTGATGGGAAATAAGCTACGCCGATTTCAAACTTGTCACCAGCATTCAGCAACAATGTTTTCAAAGCAGCTGTTGATTCAGGAATCATGCATACATTACCGGCAATAAAGGCTGCTTTCGCATCATCATTACCAATATTGAGGTAAGGGGAGATATTTTCCTTAAGGATTTTGTCCCAAACCTTGATAATATCCATACCAGCACCATTGGTATCAAAATCAACAGCAGTAGCATACTTTTCACCACGTCCATTGTTATTGTTTACATAATGCTTGCCCATTTTGCCAATCCACTGTTCGAAGAACCAGCCGTAGTTACCCATACCAAAACCATATCTCTTGACTGATCCGTCAGGATTTACAATCTTCAATTTCTCTGCAACTTCATAGAGATCTTCAAAGTTTGTAGGAATCATATCAATTCCTGCTTCATCTAAAGCGGTCTTGTTGTAATACAGAACGGGAGTAGAACTATTGAACGGCATTGAATATAGGGTGTCTTCGACCGTATAGTATGCAGCAATATTCGGCTCAATCTGGCTAATGTCGTAGTTGTCTTTCTCTACATAGTCCTGTACAGGGAGAATCCAACCAGAGTCAATCATGTAACGAGTACCAATATCATAGACTTGGATGATATCACAAGGATAGTTATCACCGGCAGCCTGTATTTTGGCAAACTCATCATCATAGCTTCCCTGGAATTCGTAGTTTACACGAATTTTTCCTTCGTTCTGCTTGTTGAATTCATCAACCATTGACGAGAGAACCTCACCATTCACCCCACCCATTGCGTGCCAAAAAGTAATCTGAGTCGGGCCTTTTTTTACTTCTTCTTTGCTTCCTGCGGCAAAGACAGATCCTACCAATAAGAGACCAACGAGAATCAAACATAGAGTTTTCTTCATTTCCTTTTCTCCTTTATAGAAACTTATGGAATATCATATATTCCATATTTGCTTATTCTAAAAGTATCCAAACGCTTAAAACTCAGAAATTGTGGATACCCAAGATAACCTTCGCTGTTATCCCTTTACAGCACCAGCCATCAAACCGTTTATTAATTGCTTGTTCATAAATACAAAAATACTCAAGGAAGGAACTATCACAATAACCACTCCGGCCATCATCAATCCCAAGGATGCAGCATCTATATCATACAACATCGAAATACCAATCTGAACCGTACGGTAATCCCGTGAATTGGTAACTAACAAAGGCCACATGTATTGATTCCAAGTATTGAGAAATACATAGACTCCCATAGCCCCCAAAGCAGGACGTGAAAGAGGAACGACGATACTTGTCAGAAAACGGAGATTAGTACATCCATCCAATTTTGCTGCTTCATAGAGCTCTTTAGCAAACGTAAGGTAGTATTGCCGCAACAGAAAAATTCCCATAGCACTGGTAAGGAAAGGAAACACCAGAGCACGGTAGGAATCCAGCCAACCCCAATGGGACATCGTGAGATAATTCGCGATGATGGTTACTTCACCGGGGACCATCATTGTGGCCAATACACCAAGAAACAAAATCTTTTTTCCCCTGAACTCAAGGAATGAAAAAGAAAAAGCAGCCAAGGAACAAGTTACCATCTGTCCTAGCATGACAAGAGTAGAAACAAGGAAAGAGTTTATGATCATCCTCACAAAGTTGTAATACGGATTCGTAAACGCTTGTATATAGTTTACAAAATTTAGGGAGGTCGGTATCAAATGGTTACTGTAAATTTCATCTGGTGGCATAACAGATATTGAAAATGTATACAACAAAGGTACTAATATCAGCAACATTAAAGGGACATTCAAAACAAAGCGTCCTACATTCTGGAGCTTTCTTCTTCGGACAGTGGAAATACGCATTAGTAATTCACTCCTTTCTTTTCAAATCTGAACTGGATAATTGTGATAATCAATACAAGTAAAAAAAGGATGACTGATCGAGCTGCAGCCGCTCCAAATCTGAAATTCTGGAAAGCATCCGTGTAAATAGACCAGACCATGACGTTTGTAGTATCTCCAGGGCCCCCTTCTGTCAGTAATTTAATTTGGCTGAAAGCCTGAAAGGCTCCAATAATATTTATGAT
>CAZPOJ010000274.1:0-2861 GCA_964588005.1 uncultured Sphaerochaeta sp. | reverse complement strand
AGCTATATATTGAGAAATGTAGAAAAGAATGGCTGGGATGTCCCCTCAACTACCTGTGGGTTCTCATCTCCAAGGATGCTTGGTCGACGATGGTAATCGTTCTTCCCTTCCCTATCTCAATGACCCCCTCATCCTCCAATACCTTCAGCCTGCGGCTCAAGGTCTCTTGGCTCATTGCCAGAAGCGAGGCTACCGTACCTTTTGCCACCGGCAGGTGAACGGTAGTGCTTTGCACCTTCAGCGACAACCCAAGCAGATAGCCAGACAAGCGCTGTTCAGCACTGCCTTTGACCACACTGTGCAGCGTTGCATCGCTGTGCAGAAGTCTTCGGCTGAGCTCTTGAGTTATCTTCAAGGCTATCAGGGGGTGTGCAACCAAAATCTTCCGCATAGCTTCGCCGTCGATCATACACAGGGTGCACTCTCCTATCGCTTGTGCAAAATCTTGGACAGGTTCTTTACTGAACAAGGCAATCTCCCCGGTGAATTCACCGGGGGAGAGTAGCCGAATTACCTGTTCTTCGCCTTCTGCATCAAGACGATACATCTTTACCTTGCCCGTATACACCACCAGCAACTTTCCGCTTGCTTCACCTGCATGATAGATCAGTTGTCCGTCAGTATAGGTATGTTCCCGGGTAATGGCATCTATAGAGCGCATCTGCTCGCTGTCCAAGTCCTGAAACAGGGGGACAATATGAAGACACCCATGATGATCACAATGCATACAACACCTCTCTTATCTATGAGAAGATAGTATATTTCTTCCGTTTAGCAAACCGTAGGATCCTAGTAGCGTTGATAATCACCAACAGTACCGATAGTTCATGCACAAGCATCCCAACCGAAAGGGTAACACCACCGAGCAGAACACCAAGTAACAGGACGCCTGCAACACCAATGGCAAAGACAATATTTTGCTTCATGTTCCTGACTGCCATGCGACTGATACGAATAGCATCGACAAGGGCACTTAGCTTCTGGCCTAGAAGAACCACATCGGCAGTCTCCATCGCCACGTCGTTTCCTGCAGCTCCGATCGCAATACCTACATCAGCTGTGGCAAGGGAGGGTGCATCATTGATGCCATCACCAATGAAGGCAACACTGCCATACTTTTGTTGCAGCTCCTTAACAGCTCTTACCTTATGCTCAGGCAAGAGTTCATACCGGAACTCATCCAGTTGTAAGGTGTGGGAGACTGTTTCGGCCGTTCCCCTACTATCACCGGTGAACATGACGCTCTTTTTGATCCCGAGCTTCTTGAGCTCCTTGATGACTTCAAAAGCCTCGTCCCGAAGCTTGTCGGCTATGGCAATAAGACCAATTACCCTTTCAGAAGTTCCGACCATAACCACGGTTCTTCTTTCATGCTCCTCATTTTCTATATCTTGTAAGGCAACCGTCAAATCTATTCCGTTTTCTTCAAGCAGAGCCCTGTTCCCAATAAGATAGGACTCCCCCTCAAAGGTGAAGCGAATACCCTTTCCTTGTATATGCTCTGGCTTTTCAGGAACTTCATTGGTATCAACACCTCGCTTGGCACCTTCCTTAATAATGGCAGTGGCCAAGGGATGTTCTGAATAGGCTTCACCAATTACGGCAATCCTCAACAACTCGTCCTGATCCATCCCATAGGAATGCAGCGATACCACCGAGGGCTTTCCTTCGGTAAGGGTTCCTGTCTTGTCAAAGGCTGCTGCTTGGATGCGGCTTAGTTTTTCTATCACCTCTCCTCCCTTTACCAGGATGCCGTTTCTAGCACTGGAGCCAATGGCAGCCACGATCGAGACGGGAACTGAAATTACCAGAGCTCCAGGACAGGCAATGACCAGCAGGGTCAGCGCCATATGGACATCACGGGTAATGAGGTACGTGAGTAGCGATAGCGCAATTATACCAGGGGTATAGTAGCGTGAAAACTTTTCGATGAACTTCTGGGTAGGGGCCTTAGCATCCTGTGCCTCTTCCACCAAATGGAGAATCTTGGCAAAGGTTGTGCTCTCCCCTACTGCTGTCGCCTCAACGATCAGGTATCCTGAGGTTATGATGGTACCGGAGAATATCTGCTCATCCACTTCCTTGGATACAGGAACAGGCTCACCGGTAATACTGGACTGATCAACATACGCTTGTCCCTCCAGTACTACTCCATCGGCTGCTATACGCTCTCCGGGCCTAATGACCAGGACCATTCCCTTCTCTAGTTCATCGGGGGCGAGTGTCTGCTCCACTCCATCGATCCTGATCCGCGCCGTATCGGGAGCAAGGTCCATCAGGCTTTTAAGTGATGAGCGGGTTTTTTCAAGTGTCCGACTCTCAAGATAGTCACCGATCATAAAGAGGAAGGTTACAGCTGCCGCTTCCCAATACTCGCCAATGATCAAGGCTCCGATCACAGCAATGGAGACAAGCGCATCAATGCCTACAATACGATAGCGCAAGGCCGCAAGGGCCCTACGCAAGATAGGGCCTCCTGCAATGGCTGTAGAAACTGCCATGATGGCTATCGTAATTGGGTGGTAGCCAATTGTCTTATGCAGGATATAGGAGATCGCCACCAAGACACTTACGATAATTACCAAGGTCTTTTTACTGGGCTTCTTCATTAAGGGGTCTCCTTTACTGACAAGGTGCCATAGCCCAGCTTGCCAATAACCTTCTTAACACCCTCTATATCTATAACCTGCTCATCATAGGCTAGCTTTACGCGCGAGGTATTGAACAGCACTGCAGGATCTTTTACTCCGGCTGTCTTTTTCAAAGCACCTTCTATCTTGATGGCACAGGTCGGGCAACTCAGGGTCTCTAGTTGTATTACAATGTTTTTCATATCGTTCCTCCAGGAATATTTTTTATCT
>CAZPOJ010000273.1:0-2865 GCA_964588005.1 uncultured Sphaerochaeta sp. | reverse complement strand
ATGCTGAGTTGGTGCTCTTGTAGTCGGTGGTCGCCGTATCGTAGAGGCAGAACCCATCATGATGCTTGGTGGTGACCACCAGATAGTTCATCCCGGCCTCTTTTGCTAGCTTGACAATAGCATTGGCATCAAAGCCTCCGAGGGAGAACTCCTCGGTCAGCTTCTCATAGTCACCTTGGGGAAGGTACCCGTGCGAGAGTATCTGCTCAGAGTATCCTCGGGTAATCTTCTCTCCTTTCCAGACTCCTCCTGCCAGGGAGTAGAGTCCAAAATGGATAAACATGCCAAACTTGAGTTCTTGCCAATCTTGTACTTTTTTGTTCATGGGAAACAGTCCTTTATTGCTTTTGATTCTTTCGTTGTGTATGTGTCAGCTTCTCTTGCCCTCTAGGTAAATCATACCCCTCCCGTTGTCCTGAAAACAGGGTGATTATTTCGATTAGGGGTAAGGTAGGGCATATTTTTTTCAAAGTTTGACCTATTTTTGAAAAAATGACGCCTATTGCCCCTGCAACCTTAGCCTGCCTTGGAATTCTTACCCTTACACGATTTAGACTTCCGTGCAAGACTTTATACATGAAGAAAGCTGAACAGGGTCTTATCAACCAACACAAAGAACGCACAGTGCTACAGAAAATGGCAAAGCATTGGCAGTTCTACCTTATAGTAGCCCTGCCCATACTCTACTTTATCCTCTTTAAGTATGTGCCCATGTATGGAGTCCTTCTTGCCTTCAAGCGATACCGGGTATCGAAGGGCATATGGAATAGCCCCTGGGTAGGTTTCTACCAGTTCGCCAAGTTCTTCAAGAACCCCTCGTCGGTGAAGATCATGTGGAACACCTTCATGTTGAGCATGTACTCTCTGGTGGCTTCCATTCCTCTGGCGGTAATCCTTGCCATTGCCTTGAATGAGGCCCGGTCAAAGCATTGGAAGAAGAGCGTGCAGATGGTCACCTATGCACCATACTTCATCTCAACTGTTGTTCTGGTCGCAATCCTGATGCAGTTCCTCGATCCTGCCTTGGGCTTCTTCAACAACGTGCGCAACCTCATGGGTAAGGAGTCTGTCAACTTCATGGGAGAGGCCTCGCTGTTCAAGCATATCTATGTCTGGTCAGCCATCTGGCAGAATACCGGGTACAACGCCATCATATACTTAGCGGCCCTTACCGGCATCAGTCCCGAGCTGTATGAAGCTGCCAAGGTTGACGGGGTGAACAAGTTCCAGAAGATCTGGTACATAGACCTCCCTTCCATCAGCAATACTATTGTCATCATGCTTATAATGAACATGGGCTTTGTCATGAGCCTGGGCTTCGAGAAGGCCTTCCTCATGCAGAATCCGCTCAACCTGCAGAGTGCTGAGATCATGTCCACCTATGTCTACAAGATGGGGCTCATCAACAGTGACTTCAGCTACTCCACCGCCATTGATATGATCAACTCGGTCATCAACATTATCTTGATCTTGACGTTCAACCGTCTTTCCAAGATGTATAACAAAGAAGGGGGCCTGTGGTGAGATACAAGACCAAAGAGATGCTTTCAGACCGTCTGTTTAGCATCTTGAACAATACTTTTCTCTTCATCAGTATGATGGTGGTCGCCTATCCGTTGATCTACATCGTCTCCAGCTCGCTTTCCTCCCCCCAGGCTGTCATGGCTCACAAGGTGTGGCTCTTGCCTGTAGACTTTGACCTTATCAGCTACAGGGCTGTTTTCACCAACAAGCAGATAGGACTGGGGTATATGAACTCCCTTATCTATATGGCTTCAGGGACCGTTATCAGCGTGCTGCTTACCATGCTCCTCGCATACCCCTTGTCACGCAAGGAGTTCTACGGACGCAACGTGGTAACCAAGTTCATCCTTTTTACCATGCTGTTCACCGGGGGAATTATCCCCCTCTACCTGACGGTACGTAATCTTGGCATCTATAACACCAGGTGGGCAATCATCCTGCCCAATGCCATCACCGTATGGAACGTCATCATCGCCAGGACATTCCTGCAGGACAACATCAGTGACGAACTCTACGATGCTGCCATGATCGACGGCTGTTCGGATATCCGCTTTCTCTTCTCGTTTGTATTTCCGCTTTCCGGTGCCATTGTCGCAGTGCTTGGTCTTTTCTATGCGGTAGGGCAGTGGAACAAGTATTTCGATGCCCTGCTCTATCTGCAGGATCAGGCTCTCTACCCCTTGCAGATAATCCTGCGTAACATCCTCATCATCAACAAGAACACCCCGTCGATGACCATGGATGTCGAGGCGGCCATACGTGCCCAGGGTCTCTCCGAGACCATCCGCTATGCGCTTATCGTTGTCGCTAGCCTTCCCTTATTGATATTATACCCCTTTGTTCAAAAGTTCTTTGTGAAAGGGGTCATGATAGGTTCTGTAAAAGGTTGACCTTTAGGTCAGTATTAACAAATGGAGGAACACATGAAGAAAACTTTCGTAATCCTAGTCTTGGTAGCACTCTTGCTTCCGATGACACTCTTTGCCCAGGGAGCTAAGGGTAGCGCACCTGCACAGGCAGAAGTCGTCTACACACCCAACGGTACTTTCCCTATCGTTGAGACTCCCATCACCGTTGATATTATGGTTGCCCAGGCTCCCTGTGTTGAAGATTTCAACACCAACCGCTTTTCCAAGTATATGGAAGAGAAGACCGGTATCAAGGTCAACTACATCATGATCCCACAGCAGGCCGCTACTGAGAAGCTTGCTCTGGTACTCGCCAGCGGCGACTACCCTGACGCATTCCTTGGCTTCGGCATCAACAACGAACTGGAGACCACCTATGGTGCCCAGGAAGGCCTGTTCATGCCCATGAACAAGTACTACACCAAAGAGTGGA
>CAZPOJ010000272.1:0-2867 GCA_964588005.1 uncultured Sphaerochaeta sp. | reverse complement strand
AGCCTTCAGGCTTACCAACACCAACCGAATAACATTTTCTAAGCTGGCAGAAAGGATACTGGACTGATGCCTAATAAAGAATTGTTTCTTATTGACTCAAATATACTGATTACTCCTCAGGCACAATATTATCCGTTCGATCTTGCTCCGAACTTCTGGGTACAGATGGCAGAGAAAATTAAAGATGGTTCAATTGTCATTCTTGATATGGTACAAGATGAAATTCTTGTTTCGAAAAAAAAAGACACTTTGGCAAATTGGTTTGATAATCTTGAAATAGGACACTTCGTCGATCATAAACAACCAGCTATACTCAACAAATACTCTGAGGTACTCCAAAGCATCCAAGATAATCCTTACTATAAGGAAAAAGCTCTTAGAGCCTGGTCCCAAGAAAAAGTAGCTGATCCCTGGCTAATAGCCACGGCATCTGTTTTTAGCTTTACTATCATTTCCATTGAAAAACGCGCTAACAAACTAAGTCTACATGATCCTAGTGGTAATCCAAAAATCCCCAACGTAGCTTCCGATTTTGGGATTCCTGTTGAAGACCTTTTTTATATGATGCGTAAACTTCAAATCAAGTTATCATAGTCGCCTAAAGGACTCCCTAAAATACAGAAGGACTAAAGTAATTGACGATCTGTCAATTCCCTATACTGAGCTTCCCGATGCAATCAGAAGTCAGCTGTGCTACCAAGAACCCTCTCAAGTTTCAAAGCAATCTCTTCTGTAATGGAAGCATGTCCTTCTACCAGTTGGCTGATGTTTTTTGGTATACCCAGTCGTCTGGGCAAACTCTGATTGGCTCCAGCCCCGCTTTTCCAGTATATCAAGGATGGTTTCTCCCGGTGGAGAGGCCCAATCCTGTATCTCATTACTTTCAATCATGATTGTCTTCAATACATCCAATGGTGAGACCTTTCATTAATGATTCCTTCAGCATCTTTTTCTGATCGAGGATAGGTTGATATCTCAATCTCTTAGATAAAAACAGTGTATACCCATCTGGTAAGCATAGTAAGGATATCGAAAAGAAAAACCCAGAGAGCAAGACAGAGCCCAATTTGCCACTCTTTTTCAATATGTAATCATTTTGATCTGACTGAATCTACAAGCGTCATCAAAGAAAGTTAAGACAAGGTTCATTCAACCAGCTAGAGGCTAGACAGATTCAACAAATGTACCCGTTTTACAATCAAATGCTAGAATTCTCAATGTTATATGCTCTTCAAAGGTATATGTTGTCTCGGTTACCTTTGGGAAAGCTGGTGTATACGGATATATCAACAAGATCTCTTTGACTTTATATTTCTTCCCATATGCATACATCTGATAGATGTCAGATTGGCTGATACCGTTATGAGGAAGGTAGGAATCAAGTATTTTCCATTTCGTATCTGCTACCACGGTGTCATCTATTATGATATCAGGCTTTAGCTTGAACTCTTTCCTAGGGCTTTCTATCAGATATTTGCGACTGACTTGGGTGCTAATATCCTTTTCAGGATTATCCCGGCGCAAACATGAAGCAACATAGTCTTCAAAAATACGATTCATATCAAAGAGAAGAGCAAATGCAAGCGTTGATCCTTTGAAAGGTGTCGTGCATTGGGAGGATAGAAATATTTCGCACCAATCCAAAACTAATGCATAATCCTTCATCTGCCGGTTCAGTTGAACTTTGGCAAAAGATTTTTTTATATCAGTAGCAGGCTCAACTTCATCAAAGGCAAAAAGGGACTCTCTTAGTCGTTTCTTATTTTGGTTGCTAGTACTTTTGCTGTATAGAAATTCTAGCGTTGTCCGTATGATGCGGTTCTCTACCCTATTTTTCTGATACTCATCAAAGGTTATATAGAATCTCTCTCGGTTGATGATGTTTTTCTGCAAATGCTCAGCAATTTCCAATCTGCCCTTAAGGAATAATGAGTTATCAGTATTGGAGATGTAGTCACACTTGATCCCCCTCTTGATCAGAGCCGAGAGCTCTTCACAAAACATAGTAATGAAAATCTCAAGGATATGCATTTTTTCAAAGTTGAGGGTAGATTTGTTGAAGTGCTTAAAAGGCGACACTTTTAACGCCTTAAGCATCGTAAGGAATATGGCTCTTGTTTCTGTAGTATCAGTCCTGGCTATTTTAGGTAGGATTTCAATAGATAGTCCTGATTTAGTCTCAAGGACACCAACATACTGCTTTGCCTTAAGAATCCTTCCCCCATACCTAGAGGAAAACCCAGGGACAAGGAACTGAGAGGCTTCTTCACTATTGGTATAGATATATGCTTCTATATCAGCGAATGATTTTTCAGGAATTCCCAGATCACCATCCGTTTTTATGATTTTACCAGTTGGTGATATGTATAGGGATTTATGCTCTATCAATGTAAGCGGCATAGTCTTCATAGTGTCAGTAATTTTTTGTATGCAGATGGATCATACACCTTCTGAAAGCAGGCTACAGGGAACACGTCATGTACCCGATAGCGCACTTGTTTGTCATCATTTCCTGCATAATCAAATCCCAATATCTCCATCTCCTCTGTTATCGTACTTTGTATGAACCGGTTTCGATTAACCGTATCCTCAAAAGATAATGATTCTCGGCCATATGCATCAAATTGCTTATGGTAATCGCCAAGGATGATTTGTATTTTTTCCCAATCATCATAAAAGTACTCTTGAAGGAGGGGAATAATCTTGTTTTTCATGAGGCTATCAAGCTTTTGCTTATCATTGATATTCATAAAGTACGCATGACCAATAGTATGATCGCGATCATACAGGTATTCGATCCTTTTATTTATTGCTTGTAAAAATGCCTGACAGTTGATGCCTTCAATATCGGTAGAAATCTGAGGGAG
>CAZPOJ010000271.1:0-2896 GCA_964588005.1 uncultured Sphaerochaeta sp. | reverse complement strand
ATGGGCGTATGATACAAATGGCTAAGGTAACGAAAAACCCAAAAGTAGAACTATATGGTAATGTCAAGCAGTTTTAACATTTTGTGGTAAGCAGTTTTTCTTGGGTCTTGGTAAACAACTTTTTAATACTTATGGTAATGACTTTTTCTTATGTTTTGGTAACGAGTTTTGAATTCCTATGGTAAGCAGTTTTAAGATAGTTGTGGTAAGCAGTCTTGCAAAATACTTTCCAGTTTCAGGAAGAGACCCAGGTACAGGGCTTTCTCAATTTAATTTGATAATTTAGAGAACG
The DNA here is from genome assembly GCA_964588005.1 of uncultured Sphaerochaeta sp. Lineage (GTDB taxonomy): Bacteria > Spirochaetota > Spirochaetia > Sphaerochaetales > Sphaerochaetaceae > Sphaerochaeta. The sequence continues at coordinate 2,604 of CAZPOJ010000271.1, read as the reverse complement.
CAAGTTAAAATAGTAGACCCTTAAAAGATGACAGGTTTGTACACACTGACCCCCTGGGGGTAACACTTTCCCGTTCCAGGAAAGATGACCGTTGCAAGGTATTCCCAATTTAATTTGAGAATATGATTAACATACTCACAAGTCAAACCTAATAAAGGCCGGGCCCTTGGGGACCCGGCACATCATATCCTCAGAAAGAGTTGAAAGGATCGTCATCATCGACATACATCAGCTCATTCAGCTTTCTGTAGAAGGTCGAGAGAGGCATGTGAAGCCTTGAGGCGGCTTCCTTGGCACCGAGGGCATATCTCATGCTCCGGGCCTCCCCACAGGTCACCCTTGTCGGTTCCACAGTTGGTTTCCGTCCTGCATTTCGTCCCACCGATTCCTTCCAAAAGGCATCGTTGTAACTGATTTTGAGCACCTCATTGCCATCCTCGGTCTTCTCCACAACAGCATGCATCTGCAAACGCCATATCATGGAGTTGAGGTTGCCGGCCTTTTTGGAATTGTCCTCATCGGGTGAGAGAGCGAAGCATAGGTCACGCCATTCGTCACGCATCATCGCCAGCCTCCTTCAGGCCACCGGGGACCCTGGGATGCTTCATCCTGTAGGATTCGCCTACAAGCGAGAAGCACCTGGCATTGTACAGGAGCCTGTCCAGCAGTGCGGTGGCAAGGGCATTGTCACCGAGGAACTCGGCCCATTCGGAAACCTTCTTGTTGGTGGTCATGATGATGGACGTCGTCTCGTAGATGTCGCTTATCAGAGAGAAGAACAGGTTCGCCTGCTCCCTGGTAATGGGGCAGAAACCCAGCTCGTCGATGATGAGCACATCACACTTCCTGAGCTTCTTCAGCCTGAAGCGTGCAGCCCTCTCCACCTCGGCATTGCTGAGGATGGTGATGAGGCTGGACATCCGCTGGAACCCGACGGTATAGCCCCCCTCCACGGCCTCCACCCCAAGGGCGACCGCCAACATTGTCTTTCCAAGGCCCGGAGGTCCGAGGAACAGGATGTTTGAGGCGGCGTCCGCCCACGACAGATCCTTGAGCTGTGCTATCTGCGTCGGTGTTATGCCCGATTCAAGCTCCGAGGTGTCATATTCGTCAATCCTCCTGGGCTCAGGGGGGAAGTGGGCGGCGGCATAGTTGCGACCCTTGCGCTTGCTGAGCCTCTCGCTGGACTCGTACTGGGTAATCCGGAGCAGCATCTCCACAGAGGAGGCTTCCGCCTTTTCAGCATCCTGTATCAAGGTCGAGATATTCCCTGCAGCATATTTCAGGCCGAGCGCCGTAAGGGTTCCCTTCAGCATATTGATTCTCGAGGTGTTATTTCCTTTCATTGCCGGACTCTCCCTTGCTGACATTAGCGGTGAACACATTTTCGTAATAGGCGCCATTCCTGCTTTCAACAGAGAGGGCTTCTGAGGGAACCTCCACAGAGACACCCTTCATCAGGGACTCGGAGGCATCCGCATCCGAGCCAAGGGTTCCTGCAGTCTTCTGCCAGAAGGAGCCGGAGTCCTCCCAGACCTCAAGGAACTGCCTTACCTGGTAGCGGTAATGCTTGCAACAAACCTTCAGGACGGCCTCAAGCCTGTCCATGTCTGGCTGCTCCTTCTCCAGGAAGGTAAGGAATGCCTTGTACTTGCTGGTCGCATCGCGGTCCGTCTCCTTCCTGAGCCCGTTGAGGAAGTGCTCCATGCTGGCACAGCCATATTTTGTGAGAATATCCTTCTTCAAGGCCTTCCATTCCTCGTTACGGGGCTTGGCGAAGCCCGCGGTCTTGAATACCTTCCCTTTGACACTGGGGTCGGGGAGGTCATACTGGGCGACCATCTTGGTCTTTTGCTTCGTATCAAAGGCAAGGATCCTATTGTTGGAGATTGTCCTGACCACCTCCTTGTAGGCATACTCCCAAGGCATCTCGTAGTCATTGGCCTTGTACCTGATGAGATGGAGCTTGTTGACCCCTACGACGTCGCTGAGCCCCCAGACAGCATCATAGTTGGAGGGAAGCAGGGGACGCAGCTCCTGCAGCTCACAGGCTTCAAAATCATTGCGGGGTATCATCCTGGTAGCGTCATGGATACGCACATAATTGACCCTGTGGCACCAGGCGGGCAATCCTGCGATTACCTCCTGCCGGCTCAGGTGACTCCTGGCTGGAAGGTAGTTCGTCTTCACAAACTTCACGCATGATTCTGAAAGTCCTTTTGCCTCAGGATCTGCCTTATGGCATACAAACAACCTCACATCCTGTTCTTCAAGAAAGTCTGTAAAGACCTTGGTAGTGACAATCTCGCCATACACCTCACTGGCGACCATGCAGGACTCCTGGTCTATGACAAGCATCAGCATCCTTCCCCCGATTACCAGGAAGAAGGCATAGATGGCCCGGCAGGTCTCCTCTCCATTGAACTTGTGGTCCTGTCCCTTCACAAACCGGAACTTGCTGTAGCTCAGCTCAATGCAGATGAACCATAGCTTAGAGCCGTCATTGAGCAGCCACTCGCCATAGTCGAGCTGGGCCATATCTCCGGGATTTGTGCGTCCCTGGCTGTTGTAGATGCGCTTGCTCTTCATCGGCGGCTTCACCGC
>CAZPOJ010000270.1:0-2897 GCA_964588005.1 uncultured Sphaerochaeta sp. | reverse complement strand
TCTCAGAGCAGCTTCTGAACGTACATCTCCTCGCTGACTCCCCTTCCTTCAAATCGGAAGCTGCTCTATCTTTTGACGCACAAGCACAACAAGTCCTGGTAAAGAACCTCTCTGTAACCTCCTTCTTCGACTGGGGCCTCATCAAGGCAGGCCTTCTCAAAGAGGAGTGGGGATCAGGAGACGGAGTACATGTTGTAGACGTGCTCAATGCCTTTGACTACTCCAAGGGCCTCTCTGATGACATCTTCAGCATGAAGCGAGCAGAGTTCATGCTCACTTCCACCATCTACAAGGACCAAAGCTCCCTACAGCTCTACCTCAAGCCAACCTTTACCGCAGGGCTTGCTTCCATGCAGGGCAGATGGTCACTGCTTCCAAAAGACCTTCCTCCAATTACAGACTTTGGTGAGCCTAAAACAAATTCCTTGGAATATGCACAGTTTGGTCTTCGAGGAAGGACCAGCATCGGTGGAGCTGACCTGGGACTGCTCTACTACAAAGGGCATATGGCGCAACCAGGAGCAGTATTCTCCCCTCCTTCCACACTCAATGCAGTCTACACTCCCTACCAGCTCTTCGGTGCAGAAGCGACCTATATACTTGGCCAGTTCACCTTCATGGCTGAAGGTGGATACATGCTCAGTAAAGACGATGCTGGAACGGATCCGACCCTCTACAACAGCAAGTGGGTCTATCTTGGTGGGGTGAGCTACCTTGAACCTATGAGCCAGCTCTATGTAGCCCTTATGTACAATGGACATGTTATCGAGCATTATGACTTGGTAAAGAGCAATGCTCCAAATCCATTTGTAGGTTTTGATGTCGACCAAGGCCAGGCCTTTGACAACAAGGCCTATGGCAACACCGTCACCCTCGCTATGGAGATGCCCCTCTTCCGTGAGCGGGTAAAAGTGCGCCTAGGAGCAACCTACCAGATAGAGACAGAGGGCTATGCCCTTCTGCCCTCAGTAAGCTGGCAGGTAAGTGATGACCTGCTTTTTGAAGGTAAGGGCGTTGTCTATGGCGGAAACAAGGATAGCCTTTTCAAGACATGGAAGGATAATGATTATCTTACGATTGGCATAAAGCACTCCTTCTAACGCCTACCCTAGAAAGGACGAGTGTGGTAGAATCCTCCTCAGGAGGATCGGATAGTGTTCATTATTGGAGACATTCTGCTTTTTCTGACTACCGCACTCGTATTTTCCATAACGTGTCTCTGTGTTCTGTTGCATGTTCGTGCCAAGGATAGTTACACCAAGGGGTTTTTAGCTATCTTAGTCCCCTTGTGTTTTCAGATGTTCCTGACCATGCTCTATGCCTACATACCCCGAGTCTATCCCCCAGAACTGCTGACAGGTGCTGTCTATCGGTATTTTTGCCTGGCGGCTACCATGATCTCCATCTTCCTAACCACCTTGATGCTCTTTACCATGAGCCGCTACCTTATAGCGCTTCTGCCTGCAGAGGAGAAGGAAAAGAGCCTGGGGAAAACCATATTGGGCTTCCTTATCTTTGCTTTTCTGATTCTTAGTTTGTTTATCATCATTGGCAAGAGTGATGGCGACTGGGTCTATGCAATGGACCTCACCTTCTCCTACCACTTCTTCAGCGGTAGTGTATTCATGGTCTTCCATGGCTTCACCTCGCTATTCTACAGGAAGAAGGCTAAGGGGTGGGAGCAGGAGCGCCTCCTCAGTGGTATCTGCGCTACCTTCCTCCCTTTGCTGGTGCTCTTCCCCCTTGACCTGATCTTCTTCTGGAACCACGCCTTCAAGTTCACCTACTTCAGTTTTTCAGCTTTTGCCGTCTACCTCTACTACTTTATCAGCAGAAGGTACTTCCTCACCTATGAGGCGGTCACCGAATCCTCAGTCTCGCTGCAGACCGAGTTCCTTGAGGAGCATGATGTGTCGGCTCGGGAGCAGGAGATCATTGCTTTATTACTCAAAGGATTGAGCAACCGCGAGATAGCGGAGAAGCTCTTTATCTCCCCGAACACGGTAAAGACCCATATCAAGAATATTTATGCGAAGCTTGGAGTCTCCAACCGAGTCTTGCTCTTCTCCTTGTTGCAGAAGAAATCAACTCCCTAGCTTTTCTTTGCACGCTTGGCAGATGCCTGTAAGGTAGAAGGTGTGGTCATTGACCGTGAAGCCGTGCTGCTCTTCAAATTGACCCACCTGTTCGGTATAAAAACACCCTCCCAGATCGATGAACCGATGGCAGGCCTCACAGTGGAACCAGTGATGGTGGTCCTTGCCCGCCTTGGCTGAGTAGTAACGCTCAGTGCCATGCTCACTGCAGTGCAGTATAAATGAGGTCGCCAGATTGTTCTTCTCCAGGTAGTGCAGACTCCTGTAGACGGTGGCAGGATTACAGAAGTCACTGAACTGCTTGGCAAGTTCCATCACGGAGACTGGCTCCTTGCTCTGCTCCAAAGCCTTGAGGATGGCCTTCCTAGCCTTTGTCATAGTGCAGGGCCCTCCTTCGCATATGCACCATAAGCATCTTGGTAGCGGCTGTTCCAAGGAACACCCCTCCAGCAATAACAACGACCATAGCGCCTACTGGGACATCAAGCATCCACCCCGCAGCCAGTCCACCAAAGGAAAAAAGTGCTGAAAAAAGAGTACCCAGGGCCATCATGGATGCAAGGTTCTTGGCCCAGTACCCCGCAGTCCCTGCAGGAAGGGTCAGCATCGCTATGACCATCACAATACCTACAAAGGTCTGCAGCAAGACCACCGCGACAGCGGTGATGGTGAGCATTAGGAGGAAGACCCTCTGAGTCGGTATTCCCCGCACCTGGGCAAACTCCTCGTCAAAGGAGGTCGCTTCGATCTGGGGATAGAAGCGCCAGGCAAGAGCTATCACCACCACATCAAGGATAGCGA
>CAZPOJ010000269.1:0-2923 GCA_964588005.1 uncultured Sphaerochaeta sp. | reverse complement strand
TGCCCCGGATATCCAACTCCGTGCTACACTGAGGCTTCTCACAGAAAAGGCAGTGTGAAGCCTTCTCCTTGATCTTGTTCTCCGTGAATCGCTTGTCCCCAAAGAGTTGCTCTCGTCTAAAGGGAGGCTCAAGCAGATGTACAAACTGCTTCTGGTCCTTGTCGTATAGGTAGGGCGACAAGCCTCGCTTCTTCAAGATAGCATTGGCGGCACTGACTCCTGAGACCGTTACTGTCGGGGTTCCTGTTCCCATTACAGTGGATTCACCGCAACAGAAAAGCGAGTCCCACCTTGTCCTGATGTGCTGTCTTTTGAACATGTGCTGACCGAGCATCATCTTCGGCCCGGCAACAGCACCTCCATTTTTCATCGTATAGCGCTCAATGGTACGTGGGGTTGCCACCTCAATGAAGGTAATAGCTTCCTCGAATCCAGGAAGATGCTTCTGTACAACCCTTATAAGACGCTCTTCTTCGCTCTCTTTCATGGCAGCATAGGTCTGCTCATCGGCATCCTTCCAATCGCTGAAGGTGGGACCGATGGCTATAAGGACATGCTCGTCTTCTGCACAGATGGACCGGTCATCAATGCTTGGAACGTAGAGGGTAATCTCACTCTCATCAAGCTCGTGGGGGTTGCCCACCAGCATCTCGATGGGATGCATATCAGTTGGGATGACCTCTTTCTTCACTGTGGTATAGAGCACTACGCTTGGGTAGGTGGGAACTTGTTTTGCTGCCCAAGCTCTCTCTGTTTCAGTGGTCTCCTCTTTAGGAAGGAGTTTGTCGTAGAGGTTCCAGACTGTACCAGAATAGACTATTTCCTGTGCATAGAGCTCGCTTCCATCATCCAGTACAACGCCATGGGGTTTCCCATCGGAGAATATGATGGTTTTCACCTCACGCTCCATGATCATGGTCCCCCCGTGCTCTTCAATAACCTTTTCCATCTTGCCAGTCAGAAACAGCGTGGAACCGGCAGGGTAGTAGCTGCCTCCTACGTGGTTGTCGACAAACATGACCGTTGCCAGGATGGCTGGTGACTCCTCAACCGTTGCATAGCAGTAGGTAGAGGTCAACTTGTCAAAGAAATTGAATATATCGGGGTCGGTAAAGTATTTTTCCAGCAAGGTCTTTGCCCCCTTGTTCAAGTAGCCCAAAAACCTGGCATAGGAGATGGGGTGACGCAAAAGGGACTTTAGGCTCTCCTTCTTATCAACCTCATCAGGAGTCCCATAGAAGGGGTTTTCCACCATGACGTGGGTATAGATCTTCTCCATATCACCGTAGAACCTCTTGAGGCTCGCCTTTTGCGTGGGGAACGCAAGAGCGAGCTCTTCTATGAACTCAGCAATATCACAGTGGAAGTTTATCTTGTGTCCTTTGAAATGAACTGCATACAAAAGATCATGCTTGATAATATCAATAGGTTCTTCCAAGGCATTGAACACAAACCTGTGGGCATTGAAGCCCTTCTCCCCAAACCCAAACAGCATGGACGAACCCTGGTCAAAAGTTGTTGTTCCCCGCCTGAACGCCCCACACGAGCCCCCTGGCTGGTATCCCTTGTCAACAACACCAACAGAGAGCCCCCGCTTGGCAAGCAGGGAAGCCGCTGCCAAACCACTTAAGCCACCACCGATAACCAGCACATCAAAGTCCATCTTAATCCCCCTTCTATTCTTACTAGGATTTTACCCCAACAAGGAGGGTTTTGCGAGAATAATCTTCTCTTTACAGCGATGCCCTACAGGCTTGATCCTGTAGGGCATGGCTGTTTGTGGGTATGTATGGATGTTTCTTTCTTTAGGATGCAGGTTCTAGCTTGAATACTATTTCTGTCCAAGGATCTCTTTGCAGAAAGCCTCAAGGCGCTCCTTATGGGTGGGATAATTCTCCTTGGTAACCTCTGCAAACCCTATCTCCTGCTTGATGGTACTGTTTGACAACAGTCTCCTCATAGCTGAAAGAGCCTTCTGCTGTTGCCCTCCCCCGCTGTTGGCCACAAGATACACATCCTTGCCCTCGATAGCATACCTTGTGAGAAAAGACCTGACAGGGGAGCTCAAGTTTCCAGCCCAGACTGGGGTTGCTATGACTAGGGTATCATACGCCTTGAGGTCGATCATCTTGGTTGCCAAGGCAGGCTTGGTACGAAAGACAGAACTTTGTCCTGCCCAGAAATACTTCAGGAACTTGTTTGTTGTAGAGAACTCCTGTTCGAGCTTCAAGCGAATTGTAGGGCATTGCAGCTGCTCGCTAATCTTCTCGGCAATAAAGTGGGTATGGCCATCAAGGGAGTAATAAATCAGTGCTGTTCGTTCCATGGAAGAGCTCCTTCTCAAAATATATGCATAACTTTACCATGGAACGGGCAAATGCACACTACAATTACCTCTGGCTTCAGGTCTTGCGTTGTTTTGTTTTGGATATATGTAAATTTTTTTGCAACCTTTTTAGATCCAAGTGATCTTCTGGACTATCATCATCCTGCCATACAGCAGCTTCTACTGGATAAAGGGTGGAGAGCCAAGAAAGAGAAAGAAGAGATTGTCCTGGAGATTTTAACCTATGTACGCGATGATATTGCCTATGGGTTCTCCCAAAAGCACTCCATTCCAGCCTCTCAGGTACTCACTGAAGGAATGGGAGACAGCATCACCAAAAGCATTCTCTTCATGGCCCTTCTCAGGGCAGTAGGGGTGCCTTGCCGTTTCCATGCCATGACGAAGAACAAGGTTATATTTCGGGGACTGCTGCCAAAACTCAGCTATGCGCTTGCAACGAGAAACCCCTACTGTGCTCTGGTAGAAATTCAGCATAAAGGGAGCTGGCATGCTGTTGAAAGGCACGTCATAGACAAGTCCTATATCCAGAATATCCAACAGAAGTACCCGTTCCACAAAAGGGGCTTCTACGGTTAC
>CAZPOJ010000268.1:0-2923 GCA_964588005.1 uncultured Sphaerochaeta sp. | reverse complement strand
GTGAAACGTATGGATATGCTCCCTTTCCTTTCGCTTCGTTGGGGAATCAAAGGGATCGGTAGCGGTACCGGGTAAAATTTCCACAAAAGCCCCACTCGTAAACATTTTGTGACTTTGATTATAGTAATTGCAGAAGAAGCTATTGCCCCAGTATAAACCGGGGGCTCGGGTAAGAAATCTCCCCCAGGTATTGGTCCATGCATGTCAATACCATCTTAGCACATGCATATAGGGGATCAGAGAATATGTATCCAATGATCTTTACCTGACTCTCTTCATCCACGGAAGAGATGGATGCAACGATTTGACCAAGGGATCACCTATCTCGGGGGAGCGCTCCAGGAACTGAAACCATGGATTACCGCAAGAGTCTCCGATGGATTAAGCAAGGGGACGGGTTTCGAAGTACATACTTTTTGTGCAGATGCAGAAGGAAGTGCCTCAAGTTCGGTTATGTTTCAAACCCCAAAATTGTATAGATATGATGGAATCACTTCTCAGAAGACAGACGAACAAACAAAAAATCCGATGGAGTCATCATCCGAGGGTGCTCTATTCCAGACTCAAGGAAGTCTTTATCTCCTGTCAAAATGATATCCACATCAGAGACTACCGCACTACGCAATATCGGCCTGTCCATTATGTCGCGAATCAACCTTTCCTCTTCCACAGGGGTTTCAGGAGTATCAACTATCTCGATTGAAAGAAGAGAGTTGGAGATGAACGAATCTAGGGCTAAGAGCTTGTCAGGAAACTTTTTCGTGAAAATACGCTTCATCTCGTCAAGGTTTTGCTCACAAATCACAGCCTGGAATGGATACGTATTGGCTTTCCAAAAAGCCTGGGCTGGAGTGCTGTGAGGAAACAGTGCTGCTGAAATCAAAACGTTAGTGTCGATAAGGACTCTCATTCTGTATCCTCAGAGCGAAGGCTTTTGACAAGAGCCATCACATCCTCATCATCCTGTAAGCCAGCCTTTTGTGCTTCACCAGCCATCTGAGTCTGCAGTATCTCCATGGCGAAGAGGGCTGAGTTAATAATCCTCACACTGCTTCCATCCACTATAAAGGTCACACGATCCCCGGTTCCGATACCCAAGGCTGCCCTGACGTCCTTTGGGATGGTCACCTGACCTTTTGCCATCACTTTTGCATTGTCAACGAATTGCTGTTTCATGTTCTTCCTCCAAAGTAGGGAAATCCCTACTAATAATTTAGCATGGATTTACCCCATTGACAAGGGGGCTCGGGTAGGAACTCGAATACAGGAACTAAAACCAAGGATAATCACAAGAGTCTCCGATATGATTAAGAGGTAGCTCTGATTACCTACCTACACTCTTTGTATGTAAGCTCTGTATCTGGGCCTATTCTGCTTGAACTTGTCTTTTGGCCTTTCTGTGCTAGCCCTTCTCCTTAAGCAAACAATAAACATTGACACCAAGCTATATATCGCTGATGGTAAAACCATCACAGAAGCAAAGCTACTCTACTAGGAGGATGCATACCCATGATAAAAGAAGTACCACTTGAACAACACCTTTTCTCCTTTGTACAAGAGATCCAAAGGTTTCACTACACTATTAGTTCCCTCGATCATCTCTGGGAAGTGCTGTTTCCCACTCAGGATACCAAGTGGCACCACCTGAGAGTGGTGAAGTATCTAGAGAGCTATATGGTTATTGATATCTCTGGTCGTGCAGGAGGGCTTGAATTCATACTACCTAATACCATCAAACCCCTATCAGGCTTTGAAACTCCTCAAGAGAGCATATGGACAGAACTCATTGCTCTATCCACTGCGTGGTTAGAGCAACTACGTAAAGACTGGATTGCAAAGAGCAAACGCATGCAACTAGAATATCCCCTAGAACTATGCCAGGGAAGAGGACCACATGCGATTATCCGCTCCTCTTTTCCCACACACTATCGTCTTGATAGTGCACTAGGAGAAGAAAAGAGTCAAAAAATCATCGATTTCATCGAAAGCGGCTATCTAAGAAGAAGTGAGCATACCGAGCGCTCTTCCCTCACAGCCAATGAATATTTTGCCTATTGTAAAATCGCCTACATCGCTGCACAAACTAGAGATGAAGAGGTGGATGAAAAACTCTCTGGAAGAGAGCTCTACCGCTTGTTTGCTGATGGCCGTGATGACGGCTTGCTCTCTATCGAAGGTGATTCAAGTGAAGAGTTCTCCCAGTGGCTTGATCAAACGCACCCTTTACGAAATGTAGGAGGCCATCCTTGGGAGATCAAGCGTGGAGGAAACACCACCCACATCAAGCTTGCTGTATACAGACCCCTCTATAGCAAACAAGAGGTGTATAAAGTCGAGCTTCGTGGGGAGTCTTTAGGATGGATGGCTGAGATCCTACAGATGTTCCTCGCCATCCATGAAACTGGGCTTCCTATCTCAATACCTAATCCAGAGGCTGTAAGAAGGCGTTTGCTTGCCCAAGATTTCATTGGAATCATTCCAGCATATGCATCGTACCATCGGGGTAACCAGCGCTTTAGGGAGGATGAGGATGTGTTTGAGGTGATGCACTATAAGGATCTAGGTAGGTATAAACGTAGGGTTACTCCCTTTGTCACCTGGGAGCCTCTCCCCCTCTTGCAACCGAGGGAGAGTTCATCTTCTCTCAAATGAACATATATACATATAAATCATCAAATAAAAGAAGCATTGGAAGCCCAACAGAGTGTCAATACTAAGTATAGGAGTTTAGTTAGGTATAATCTGATACATAGGCCTGTGTTTTTTAGGAAGAAGCATGTTAGAATGTGTTGTAATGCGTGAAATTATTATGGTTTAAAGTGTAAGTATTAGTTTTTAGACTAGTTTATGATTGATTTTATGAACTTCACGTGATAATATTACGTATGTTTATACGATGCATGCTAAATAATATCTACTCCTT
>CAZPOJ010000267.1:0-2926 GCA_964588005.1 uncultured Sphaerochaeta sp. | reverse complement strand
CAGATGATAAGAGATCGCTATACCCTGCTTGATCTATTGTATGAGGCAGGCTTTCTGGATGAGGCCTTGGCCTTGTTTGCACAACGTGATTTCTAAGGATCCCATACACTCGCCAGTTGCTTTTTTCTCTGATAGTAGTACCATGGATGCAATGTAAAAGGAGGGGTATATGAAACACCCTATTATTGGCCTTAATCTGCCAAACAAGACTTCGTTTGAGCATCTAGATGAGACCCTGCGCCAGATCAAGGCCGATGGCTTTGATGCTGTGGAGATAAATATTGAAGTGTTCCCCCTGATCCTCGGGGGAGTGATTTGTCGAGACTGGGTGGAGCTGCTGAAACTAACCTTGAGAAAGCATGCCCTGACCTATACCGCCCATATAGGGCGTGGCTTGGACCTGCGTTCGCTTGAAGACCACGCCTTTCATACCCGGGTACTCAACGCTTCGCTTGAGATCTGCAGTGAACTCAATATGAAGGTCCTTGTCCTGCACTACGAGGTGAAAGGCCAGAACCAGCGAGCTGAACAACAATTTATTGAAGCACATAGGAAGGCAGCCGAATATGCTGCAACGTTGGGTGTTGTTATCTGTGTGGAGAACATTGAGGTGGAGTTGGTCGCCCCGGTGGTAGAGCTTGCTAAGGCGATAGACCACCCGAACCTGCGTCTGAATCTCGATACCGGACACGCTTTCCTTGCCGCAAACTTCTACGAGTTTGATTTCCTCGAAGCTGTAGAGATGATGGCCCCATACCTTGGGCATGTGCATCTCAATGACAATACTGGAGTGTTTGAGCCACTGAGGGTTACCAACCGTCCCGTCTATGACGCTCTGCCTATGGGGTATAGAAGAGAGTTCGGTAGGGGTGATATCCACCTGCCTCCCTTCTATGGAGCGATACCTTTTGCCGAGGTATTCTCCCGCATACCTTCTACCTATGAGGGGATTTTCATCTGTGAGTATATGTCCGAGGATTTCGGCCCCCTCAACAGGAAGATCCAGGAGCAGGTGCGAGTAGCCCTTGAGGAGTCAGGAGCCTAGGGCCTCTTTCATCATCGCGGTAAAAGATCGTGGTGCGTTGCTGACAAAGCTACGCACCCCTTCCTTGTAAAGGTATCCAAGCAGCTGTGGGGTGGGTTCGATCGGACAGACCTGCAGGACCCGTCCCTTCTCTTGAGTACTCTGTACTGCATGTTGTAGGAATCCCGGGGGGAGGGGCGAGCATAGCTCGCCTCTTTCCATAGTGGCAGGGAAGTGTATCTGGACCTCTGTTATCCCCTTGAAGCCGCTTGCTTCCAAGGCATGGAAATGCTCGACGATGGTGCTCCCCGAGCACCACGTCATGGTCGGGGCGTGGGGGAGCAAGGATTGGATCCTCTGGCAGAAAGCTTGCTCCTTATGGACAAAGCGGATCCTGTCCAGCACGCCAAAACTTTTGAGCATCGCTAGGACCTCATCGAGAGGGGCTTCTTTTATCTCCAGGTAGAGAGAGCGCCTTCGATCCTCCTGCATGAGGGAGAGCACCTCTGAAAGGAGGGGTACCCGCTCTCCTCCCCCTACATCAATTGTTTCTGCTTCGGCAAGACTCATCCTTGACAGGCTCTTCACCAGGAGTACAGGATTACCTTTTCCTGTCCTCTGTAGCGTCTCGTCGTGGCAACAGACCAAAGTTCCATCGGCGAGGATTCGTACATCGGTTTCTGGAATGGCGTGGGGAAAACTCCATGCGTAGAGCATGGCTGCAAGGGTGTTTTCATCTGCTTCATCCATACTTCCCCGGTGTGCTTGGAAGTGGTAGGGGGTGGGGTTGTGCATAGGGGCCTCCAGATACGTAGATTTGAACTGAGGAGAAAGTATTCCTGCATGCAATATAAAATATATTGGGACGAAAGAAATGCCGGATTCAATCGAATCCGGCATTGATGGAAAAGGTCCGACTACTTCATCAAGACGTTCTTGACGAACTCTGCGATCATCAAGGTCTTGTAAGGAGCTGGGAACCAAGCAAGGGCATTTGCTGCACGGTCTGCTTCGGTAAGCAGGGTTCCGCTCAGCTCAATGTCAGTACGGGCAGGGTAGGCACCGAGCATCTCGTACTTCTTCTGCTGCTGTTCCTTGCTGGTGATGTGAGCGATGAATACCAAGGCCGCTGCCTTACGAGGAGAGTTCTTCAACACTCCCATGGTATCACCACCACCTGCTGCACCCATGGTCGGGATGTACATCTTGGCTCTTGCAAAGAGGTTACCCTTGTTCATCATATCCTTTACGTTGTCATCCCAGCCAAAAGTCATGGCGATTTCGCCGTCGTTGAGGCGGATGATGGAGTCGTTGTTGGATACGGTGAAGGTAAGCTTGTCCTTGCGTGAGTAAGCCCAATCCCAAGCCTTGTCCCAGTTTGCGACCTTGGCGGGATCAACTTCGGAATCACCTACATACTTCTCAAGACCACCGGTGGTCTCCTTGATCATGGTATGGACGAATGACTGGCCTGAGCCACCCTTTGAAGGATCGTTGAATCCAAACTTCTTGGGGTTTGCATCAATCCAAGCCTCAAGCTCCTGCCATGTCTGTGGCGGGTTTGAAACACGCTGAGGATCATACAGGATACCGGTCTGGTTGCGGTGGAACGGAGCAAGGTAGCCATTGGTGATGACTCCTTCCTGAACCTTCCACAACGAAGGGGCGAGCTTGTCTGATTCAGGGATGATGTCCTTGATCGGGCCGTAGAAGAGGCCCAGGTCCATGGTGTTCTTCACCCACTGGCCACCGACGATCATAGCGTCAATGGTGCCGACCTTGTTGTCCTTCTCCGAAATTGCCTTGTTGAAGTTTGCAGTCTGGTCACCAATGATGAGATTCACCTTGATACCATACTTTGCTTCGAAATCGGCAACTGCTTCCTTGAAGTAATCAGGGAAA
>CAZPOJ010000266.1:0-2958 GCA_964588005.1 uncultured Sphaerochaeta sp. | reverse complement strand
TTCAATCCCACGAGGCGCATGAAGGATGCCGACTATATCCTCGCCTATGTGGAGAATGGGAAGATCTACATAAGCGATGAATATGGGACAGGAAACACCAGCCACAAAAGCGATGTCTCTCTGGGGGGAAAGGAGTCTGCCAAGGCAATCTCCTTCGTAGAGGAGTCAAGGAGGACGAGCATCACCTTCTCCCTCCCCCTCAACTCGGGAGACCAGTATGACACGGTCTTCAGAGAAGGTGAGAAGTGCAAGGTGTTGGCAGCGTATGGCACGTTAAAGAACTTCAGCTCCAGACATAGGAAGAGGGAAGCTACTGAGATAATCCTCTAGTTCTTCAGCTCAGCATCAAAGGCGACCAGTGAAGGTGAGAAATTAATTCGCTTCACATACGCACAACTCTCAGTTGCCCCGGTTAGCCTGTCCATGCCCGAATCCTCCCACTCCACTGAGAGAGGTCCTTCATATCCTGCACCGTTGAGCTCCCTGATGATGCCATCGAAATCCACATTGCCATGTCCTACCGAGACAAAGTCCCAGCTTCGGCGGGTATCACCAAAGGGAAGGAAGGAGCCAAGGACTCCTGCTCGCTCATTTTTCAGCAACTTGACATCCTTCATATGAACGTGATAGATCCGAGAGGCAAAATCCCTGACAAAGGTCACTTCATTGACCCCTTGCCACACCAGATGGCTCGGGTCGAAATTGATGCCCAAGGTAGGGCGATTGGCAAACAATGTGAGCAATCTTTCGGTAGTATAGTAGTCAAAGGCTATCTCCGTCGGATGCACTTCAAGGGCAAATGTGATGCCACACTCATCAAAAACATCAAAGATAGGAGTCCAGAGGTCGTAGATAAGTCTAAATCCTGCTTCTATCATCTCACTTGAGGTCTGGGGATAGGAGTACCATCGTGCCCAGATGGGGGAACCCGTAAATCCGTTTACCACCTTGACCCCGAAGGCCTTGGCAGCCTGGGCTGTCCTTTTCATCTC
This sequence comes from uncultured Sphaerochaeta sp., assembly GCA_964588005.1. GTDB lineage: Bacteria > Spirochaetota > Spirochaetia > Sphaerochaetales > Sphaerochaetaceae > Sphaerochaeta. The sequence continues at coordinate 1,966 of CAZPOJ010000266.1, read as the reverse complement.
CTCTACAGCCCATGTTCTGATGGCCTCAGGCTTGCCTGCAAGGGAAGCCGGGGCAAAGTTGTCCAACCGCTCATCCCAGATGTCGCCGACACACTGGCCGGTGAGGTGTGCGCTTATGGCTACACACGTTAGCCCATATTTGGTGAGCGTCTCCCAGACCCAAGGGATATAGGAGGCTTCATCCAAAGCCTTAGTCACATCAAAATGGGCATGTGTAGCCAACTCCAAGCCATCATAGCCCATATCCTTGGCCACAATGCACAACTCTTCCAGTCCAAGATCTCCAAACTGACCTGATGCCAGTGTAACTAACCTACTCATATATTCCTTCCTTACAACAGTATGGCACTGTGTGATCTTGCGCTCTCATAGATCGCATCGGTGATCCTCATCAAAGTCAGAGCCTCTGCGGGGGTATTCAGAGGCTCTTTCTTCCCCATGACACTCTCTACGAAATGTACAGCATTGGCCAACCGTCCCATAGTCTCATCCTTCTTTGTGATGACATCACGGTTGACCTGGTGACCGAACTCCTCTGTGAAGAGCGAGAGCGTATCAATACTTGTCTCATCATACCCATCTACAGCGAACAAACGCTCTACCTTTCCTCCTGAGCGGCTACCCTGGAAGACAACAGAGACCACCTCGCGTTCATTCATCTCTGCCCATGAGTTGCGTATCATAAGGCACTGCCCATCCTCAAAGGTGACCATCGCATGGGCAGAGGTCTCCACATCCATCGAGGCAGTCCCATCAGCAATACCCCACGGTCCCTTGAAGACAGGGTTACCCATAAAATCGTTGAAGGTGGAGGCAAGCACACACGTTGGTTTGGGAAATCCCATAAAATAGAGTGAAAGATCGATCATATGCAGCAGATCTATCACAGGGCCACCTCCAGAGAGGGCCTTATCAGTAAACCAGCCTCCAAAGCCCGGGATTCCAGCTCTACGGATCCAAGTTGCCTGGGCTGAGTTGATCTTTCCCACCACCCCTTCCCGTATGTAGGTCATCACCGCCTGGGATTCGGGACGGGCGCGGTTGTTGAAGCCGAACATCAGGATCTTCCCTGAGGCGTTTGCCGCATCATACATCGCTTGCATCTCAGTAGCATTCCTGGCGGGGGGCTTCTCGCAGTAGACATGCTTACCCGCCTCCAGAGCCTCAATGGAAAGGGAAGAATGAAACTTGTTTGGGGTCACGATTGAAACGGCATCAAGAGCTGGAAAACGCCGCAACATCTCAGAAAGAGAGGAAGCATTATGTTCGATACCATATTCCTTGGCAAAGGACGAGGCTTTCTGCTTGTCGAAATCAGCTACGCAAACGATCTTTGCTCCTGCTTGCGCAAATCCCTTGCAATGGTAAGAGGCCATCCCTCCAGCGCCAACTATCCCTATCTCTATTGCCATGCTTATCTCCCCTTCTTGGTACTTTGAGCCAACACGGCAACGATGATGATGACCCCAGTAACCAGACCGTTGAGAAATGGCGGGACGTTTGCCATAATCAGGACGGTGTTGATGATGCGTAACATCAGTACCCCCAGGAAGGTCCCCAGGATCTTGCCCTTTCCTCCGTCCATGGAGGTTCCTCCAATGGCAACAGCAGCAATGGCATCCATCTCATAGCCCGAGCCTGCACTTGCTGCCTGGATGGAAGTGAGCCTGCTTGCAAGCAGGAAAGCCGCCAAGCCGTAGAGTGTCCCTGCATAGACGAATATAAGAGTCTTCACCTTGTTGACATTTATACCAGAGAGCCTGGCCGCCTGCTGGTTGGAACCAACAGCGTAGACATAGGTACCAAACTTGGTCTTTGACATCAGCATGGCGGTAATGAAGGAGACGACGATAAGGAAGATCATGAGATGGGGAAGACCAAACAGTCTTCCAGCAGCGATATTCCTGAAGGGGGTGTACATAGTCTCATTGACGGTAAAGGGTCCCCCCTGTCCCAACTGGTTGAT
>CAZPOJ010000265.1:0-2960 GCA_964588005.1 uncultured Sphaerochaeta sp. | reverse complement strand
TCGCAAGCTCTCCACCCGGCAACTCCTTGCCGAACAAGATGGGATACTACACTTACGGCTCCTTAGTGTCCAGTAGTTTTAAAAATTAAAGTGAAAAAGTTTCAAAAACACTTATCCACTTGTCCAAGAAGCCCCGCTTCGGTACGATTCACGAGGGAGAAAATACTATGGAACAAGATATGAGTAGGGGCAATCCTACCCGCCTCATCCTCATTTTTTTACTTCCTCTCATCGGAGGGAGTCTATTTCAACAGTTCTACAGTATGGTCGACACTGTTATTGTAGGAAGGTTCTTAGGAGTACAGGCTCTTGCAGCTGTAGGATCAAGTGGAGGGGTAACCTTCTTTGTAGTGGGATTCGTAATCGGCTTGACTGCAGGCTTCTCGGTGATTATCAGCCAGAAGTTCGGGGCAAAAGATATGAAAAGCATGAAGAAGGCTGTTGCCATGAGCATTCTGACAGCTGGGGCTGTCTCGCTTGTCGTATCCATCCTGGCAGTACTCTTCTGCAGACCCTTGTTGGTCTTGCTGAACACCCCTTACGATATCATCGATGATGCAGTGCTCTATCTGACTATTATCTTCATCGGCATCATAGCAACCATCTATTACAATATGCTTGCATCCATGCTGAGGGCGATCGGGGACAGCAGGTCCCCCTTCTACTTCCTTCTCATAGCCTCAGCTCTTAATATAGTAGGGGACCTTATTGCTGTCATCTACCTCGATATGGGCATTGAAGGGGTGGCACTGGCAACTGTCCTGAGCCAGAGCATCTCAGCTCTCTTATGCCTCCTCTTTATAGTGAAGCGCTACCCTGCCTTGCATCTGAAGAGGTCTGACTGGGCCCTGGACTGGCCGATGATCGGAAATCTCCTGCGCATCGGGATCCCCAGCGCCCTGCAGTTATCGGTTTGCGCCTTGGGGGTCATGTTTGTCCAGGCATTCATCAATAAGATGGGAAGCGAAACCGTGGCTGCTTTTTCTATCGGCATCAAGATCGAGATGCTGGCTACCTTGCCGCTGGGAACCCTTGGCGTCGCCATGATCACGTTCGCCGGGCAGAACCTTGGGGCCGGAAGACTGGATCGGGTGCGCCAAGGCGTCAGGAGTGCTACCTTTCTGGTCCTGCTCTTCAGCGGCGTAGCGTTTCTCCTGCTCCTGGCCTTTGGTGACAACCTTGCCCGCCTCTTTATCGACAAGGACAATATAGCTGTCATTGAGATGGTGCAAGTCTATCTGAACGTTACCTCTCCCTTCTACTTCCCCCTTGGTATGATTTTTGTCCTGCGCAGTACCAGCCAAGGGATGGGATCTGGGCTCATCCCCATGCTATCAAGCTTGCAAGAGCTGCTTTTCAGGGTTCTTGTAGCTCTTAGCCTGCCCATCTATCTGGGGTATTTGGGCATCTGCCTGGCAAGCCCCATCGCGTGGGTGGCCGCAGCGACCCTACTCTTCTTCGCCTACAGGATCCAGATGAAGAGGCTTGCGCTTCTTCTTGAGCTGAAGCAATAGGGCAGACCAGGACTCTTGGAAGGTATGAACATCCATGCATACCATAGCCAGGGTTTCCAGGGGGAAGGGGTGAGGATACAACTTACCCCTACCCCCCGATCCCTCTCACTGTTGGGTCTCTCCGACCTGCAACAGAGAAATTTCAAGCTCAAGGCGACTGCCTTGTTCGCCCGCCTAGGTCAAAGCACACCTACAGCCTTGCTACAAATCCCTCCCGGAAAAGAACTGGCAAGCCTGGAACTTGCCATGATGCTCGCCCTGCTGCTGTCCAGGGACCAGCTGCTGGAGACCGCATGCCCTTCCATCCTTGTCCTGGGGGAGATCAATCTCGATGGAAGCATCACTGAGATGCCGACCCTCCTTGATGCTGCAGAAGTTGCCGTTGCGTGTGGGTGCAAAATGCTCATAGCCCCCACTACACCCCTCCACTACAAAAGTGACCATCTGGAGATAGTCCAGTGTGAGGATATCGCTACAGCCTTGCACCAGTGCAGGCGCTTCGCCCTCTACCATGAGGGGGAGCACCCGCTGCCCCTCATGGAAGTGATACCCTCACCAGAGGCTCACCCCTTCTCTGCGATTATAGGGTTGGAAAAGGCAAAGAAGGCTCTCACCCTTAGCGCAGCGGGGGGTCTAAACATCCTCCTTTATGGGCCTCCTGGTGGAGGGAAGACACTGCTGCTCAATACCCTTGAAAATCTATTGCCACCCCTTTCTACCCCTGAAGAAGAGGAGATAGCACGCATCAGGGGCGAGATACCAAGCAAAAGACCCGTCCTGGAGATCCTTCCCCATATGGGGGAGAAGGATCTTCTCACAAAGGGAGAGTCGTTTTTCCACCGAGTGCACAGGGGTGTGCTCATCCTCGATGAGCTGACCAACCAGAAAGAGAAGACCCTCAAGACAGTCTCCTTCTTCTTGGAAAAAGAGAGTGACGGCACCTATCCGGTCAGCTTCACCCTAGCCTCGGCGATGAACGGCTGTCCCTGCGGGAATATGGGCAGGGAGGAGCAGCTGTGCATCTGTAGCGAAAAACAGAGGGAGCGACACTGGAACAAGGTGGGCTCCCCACTGCTGGACAGATTCGATATCTGCCTGGCAGTCCTGCCTGAAAACCTCATGACAGTGCCCCTTGCCCAGGAGGACCCTAATCTTCTTGGTACTATCACCGAAGTGTGGCTAAAACAACAACAAAGAAGCACCCAGACATACCTCAAGCTCCTTCCCTTACTGGGTACCAGCTTACAGGGGAGAAGCCTGAGCATGAGGGCGAGCCTCTCTGTATGCAAGATTGCAAGCCTCATTGCAGATTTCAAAAAAAGGGAGGGTGTCACTAGAGAAGAAATGATCGAAGCGTTATCATATAAGATATATGGAGTTGATAGACATTGGCGATAAGCAGAAAATATTTTCCTGTAGGTAGTTGACATCAGTTCCAGCTTCCTG
>CAZPOJ010000264.1:0-2961 GCA_964588005.1 uncultured Sphaerochaeta sp. | reverse complement strand
GAGATGATCACCACCAGCGTATCAAGGTCGATGGCATAGAGCCTTGCAAAAACATATCCGCCTAAAGAAAGCAGGAGGATGGGCAACATCTGCATGAATGAATAGAATATCATGGGTCTGACTATAGGCAATGTGATAAAAGAAAGCAAGCTTGAGTTTGTTTGCAACCTGTCCTCAAAAAGAGAGCCATGTGCGTTGATATGCACAATATATTTATTTTTTCAGAGTTTCTGGCAAAGTATTTCTCTGTTATTGCCCTCCAAAGTACTTTATACTACAGCTAGTATGTCTTTCAGTGAAAAGATCATGAACGTATGTTCTTGAAGGGAGGATGTTTTTTGAAGAAACGTTCCGACAAAGATAAAGTTCTATGGAATGACAACACTAGGATGATCCAAAGAAGCAGAGCACATATCTTGCGTATGGTGTTTGTAGGGGTTGTCGTGTTCCTGCTAAGTTTAGTGGTATTTTTCTTTTTCTATATTCAGATGAATCGAATGCTACAAGAACAGAGTTCTTACTACTTGGAGGAAATAACGGTAAAAAGTGCTGAGCGTTTGAAAGAAAAAGTTGATGGGGATCTTAGGATGCTTGAAGGCATCGCCCTTTTCTTAGGGGGGCTGGATCATCTGGATGTGGACCACTGGCTGGCAGTTATGCAGGATGATGCGCTCTTTTCTGAATTCCAGAGGCTCGGGTTTATGCTGCCCGATGGGCGTATGTACACTCCGGAAATCTACGGAGTGGATTTTTCTGAAAGATCGTACTTTCAGGCTGTCATGCAGGGGGAACAGGTCATAAGCGAGGTGTTCATCGACAATGTGCATCAAAAGCCTACGCTAGTCTATGCAGTTCCTATCTTTCAAAATGAACAAGTGGTTGGTGCCCTCGGACTGGGGATAGTAATCAGAGAGTATGAACAATGCTTGCATCTCCCTTCCTTTACAGGCGAAGGGACGGTGCACCTGTTGGATAAAAACGGTGCGATCATCCTCAAGCTTGGCACAGCCTCTATCCCTAAAAGGCTCTCTTTAGACACCTTGCTAGAAGACTTTTCTGCGGGAAAGAGTGGTATCGTCCGTTTCGATGTCAAGGATAATCCACGGTTGCTGGCATATGCTCCGGTAGGAGTACAAGACTGGACCCTGCTGCTGGAAATTCCCAATACCTTTTTGCTTAAGACCCAAAGTCAAGTTACGTTTTACTCTCTGCTGATGACCCTGCTGTATGGAGCTTTGATGCTCTTTTTCCCCTATTACATTCTTTTCAAAAAAAGAAGCTATGAAGTGTCACTGCTCAATCTTGCCTATTTTGATGAGATGACGGGAATTGCCAACCACACCCTGTTTGAAGAGAGTGCAACTCGTCTGATTCATGAGCAAGAGTCAAAGTATGCATGTGTTGTCTTGAATATTCGTCGTTTCAAACTTATCAACGACCTATTTGGATATGCTTACGGTGATGCCCTGCTCAAGCAGATAGCCTCTATGCTCCCTTCATTCTGTGCAAAGAACGAATTGTATGGGAGGAAAGGTGAAGACAGGTTCCTGTTGTTACTCGAACAAAGGGACGTTGAAAAACGTATTTCTGCCATGTTGGCAACGTTTAACACCATTGTTTTACCTGAAACCGCACGGTTTAAGCTGGAGTTTGTTGCAGGAGTCTATTGTATTCAAGAAACGTTCCACTCCATCCCCATATGTATAGATAGGGCGACTCTGGCCTTAGATCATCTGGATGAGGGCCGCGGTACGGATTATCTGTTCTACAGCGAAGGTATACGTGAAAAGTTGCTTGGTGAGAGTGAATTGGTCAAGAGTTTCCAGGAAGCCTTGCAAAGCAAACAATTTTTTGTGCTGTTCCAGCCAAAGTTCAACATGGAGACTGCTCAAGTCGTAGGTGCTGAGGCCTTGGTCCGATGGAACCATCCTACAAGGGGATTGCTCTCTCCTTTGCAGTTCATTCCGATACTCGAAGAGCATAACCTCATCACCGAACTGGATATGTTTGTCGTAAGGGAGGTGTGTGCCAAGCTGCGCCAGTGGCGTGATCAGGGGTATGGTATTCTGCCCATTTCAGTAAACCAGTCCCGCTCTCATCTTGATAACCCCGCATATGTTTCCGATCTCGTCTATGAGGTCGATCGCTTTGGAATTGAACACAGCCTATTGGAGTTTGAGATGACTGAGAGCATCTTTCTCGATAACTTGAACCATCTCAAGGCTGTGATCTCAGCCTTGAGAATAGAGGGGTTTAGTGTTTCCATTGATGATTTTGGATCAGGATATTCTTCACTGAACATGCTCAAGAACATCATAGTAGATTATCTCAAGCTTGACCGTGAGTTCCTCATGGAGGCAGAGGATGACCTCCGTAGTCAGAAAGTCATCCAGAGTGTCATCCAGATGGCGCATGATCTTGGCATGCTCGTTGTTGCAGAGGGCGTGGAGACCAAGGAGCAGTCAGATATGCTGTTAGGAATGGGGTGTACGCTAGCTCAGGGCTATTACTATGAGAGACCCATATCCATGACTGCATTTGAAGGTCTATTGGAAAAAAGAGCTTTTACACCTCTTCCGTAACGAACGAGAAGCCATATGAGGTTTTCTTTGAGGAACGGGATACTATGCCGTTGCGCGTGCTACCCCAGTAGGTATTGCTTGTATGTTCCCTACGTACAGTTACCACCCCGCCATCCTCAAATGTAATGAGGCCGCTATGGACAGCTGCCATACCTATGGTGGATTTTTCTGCATAGGTGTCTGTTCCCCATACAGATCCTTCGGCTTTCCCTTTTTTTGGGAAGACCAGCGTGATCTCCTGCACATCTTCTGACAGTAGGGCTTTGCCCTGCATAGCCCAGACACTTGCCTTTTCTCTAGGAAGGGAGGTACTGACTCCCAAGGAGAGTGAGCTTCCCCCCGAGCCGAATCCAAATCCTAGGCCTAGGCGGGTACTGCA
>CAZPOJ010000263.1:0-2963 GCA_964588005.1 uncultured Sphaerochaeta sp. | reverse complement strand
CCCTTCCCATAGGCACCTTTTCCTCTGTTACCCTCCAGTGGACCTACCTGGCACCCTTCTTCTATTCACATTATCCACTGTTGGAACAGGTGGGGACGCTTGATACTGCTGCTGCTACTGGCAATATATTCACTTCTAAACGTGGTAATACGTATGAGTATGATGGCACTCTAGGGAGTGAGAAAATTACAGTCACATACAATAATGGCAAGCCTTCAGAGTATTTCAACTTTAGTAGTGGCGATAGTTGGATATCCGATGATGGCCGGGTAGAAATTGAGAAAGAGAGTGACGGCGATTTCCTTATTTACGAGACCTACAACGAGACCGCCTATGTGAACAAGGGCGAGAACCTTGGCTATCCCTTGAACCCCAACTCACAGGAGTTCCTCCTGCAGTTCGACTTGGGCTTTGCCCAGGGTTGGACAGCTCAGGCAGTTACCAAGTATCAGGTGCGTAGCGGTCAGTATGGCTATACCATAGAGCAGTTCCTTCCCTATGGCAGTACAAGTTCCTATGACTCAAAAGCCTTCTGGGACAATGTATTTGAACATGCCCTTACTTTTGAACTGCATGTAGCAAAGAAGTTTGTTGATATGCCCATCGAGATCAGTGCCAAGTATCGCTTTACCACACTCTGGGAAAGGGGAATGGACACCAGCAATACCATCTTTAGCGGAAAGGGAACTACCTTGTTGGCTTGGAAGGATGCCGAATCTGATCATGTGGTGACTATAGGAGCTACAATATATTTCTAGGTTGGAGGTGATCTTGCATGGCTGAGCATAAGAAGCTTTGTTCTGTTATAATCCCCGCTTACAATTGTGAGCGTACGATTCGTTGTAGTGTAGAATCTGCATTGTTTCAAAGCTATGATGTGTTGGAAGTGCTCATCGCAGATGATGCCTCCACTGACAATACAGGGTATGTGCTGAAAGATTTGGCTGCAGAAGACAGCCGGATAAAACTTTTCTTTCTGGAGAAGAATGGGGGAGTGGCTGAAGCCCGAAACCGTCTTCTTTCTGAAGCTAAGGGCGATTACATAGCCTTTTTGGATGCTGATGACATATGGGAGCCCGAAAAAGTGGCAAAGCACATTGCTTTGCTACAGAGTTCTGACGCTGATTTTACCTACTCAAGCTACTCCTTCATTGATAAGGATGCAAAAGAGATCGGGAAGCCTAAAATTGTCCCCACTGCGTGCAGTATGCAGGACATCCTTAAGGAGAACTTCATACTCTGTTCCTCTGTGGTGATGAAAGGCTCTTTGGCTAAACTATACAAGATGGATGGCTCCTACTCGCATGAGGACCTGGTCTACTGGCTTACCCTCTTTCAGGGAGGGTGCAATGCTGTGGGTACCTCTGATGTTTTGGTGCAGTATCGCCTGTATGATCAGAACCGGTCAGGAAACAAGAAGAAAGCTGCAAAAGATAGGTGGATTGTCTACCGGAAATTCCTTCGCATGAATGTTTTTTCTTCCTTTTGGTATTTTTTTATCTATGCCCTGCATGGAGTTAAGAAATATCGTGGTTTGAAGAAATAGTGCATTTATCACTCTATTAGTGTAATTTTTCCTATAGTTCCCTGTTGTACATATATAAGGCTTCTGTATAATGCAGGGACATGATTTTTGGCCCATCCTATAACTGTTGTGCATATATCTTGCTTTTAGTACATCCTCTAAGGCTTTAAGCATATTTTAATACGTAACTTTCTTGACATATCAGGACTATCTCCTTATGATTTAGCGGATATGTTTTGATAATATGGAATTATAATTGATTGAGGTGACATGAGTAGTATCCGAATTTTAAAAAGGGGTGTGGTAACCGTTCTGCTGTTTTTTATGGTTACAGCTCTTTTTGCAGCAGAACCTTTGGTCACTACCGATCAAGTAACTGCCTATGTGATTCAAGATTATAAGTTTTCTGTAAAAGGGAAATCCAAGGATTTTGCCTTGCGAAGTGTTGTCTTGCCCTCGGGTGGTGATCCTGCTTTTGAGACCGAAGAGGCTATGATCGAAGCCCTTGCAGCAAAGAAACAACTTCTGATCAACAAACGGATATTTACAGAAGTTCAGTTCGACTATACCTTGGACTCCTATAGTAGGGGAACAGCATACTACATCGCTACCTTTTATGTAAAAGATGCTTCAACGTTCCTTACCATCCCATACCCCAAGTTTGACAATGACACTGTTGGACTTCGCCTGGGTGTGAAAATGTACGACAAGAACCTTTTTGGAACGTTTGGTGATCTGTACATAAGTGGAACTGTCTCACAAGGTGATGGTGGGCGCAGTGGATGGGAAAACCGTGAGGATATCTTGGAGATGGTACTATCATCCCTTCCCATCGGTAAAACGTACCTTGATATTGCTTTTGACTATGAACGAACAAAAGGCAGTTCTGATGCAGGAAAGTTTAACTTTTCGTTTGATTGGAACAACATTAAGGTTAAGGGAGCCAAGCTCAGCATCGCTCCTTGGGGGAAATTCAACCCTTCTTCAGACTTTTCTTCGTGGAATCCTGTGGAATATGGGGTAGCATGGAAAATTAGCCAATTCAAACAGTATGATAGTTCTTTCTCCTTGTACAACCAGATCAAACGGTATACAAAAGAAGAAGAACTTACCTATCTTAAAAATCTCTATACGCTGACCTATCTGGACCAACACGACCTGACCTTTTTCACCCACCCAATAAGCTTCAGGATAAGTTCGGAGTCTGATGCTGTCCTTGGCAGTGGCGCCCTTTCGTACATGAACGTTGGGACAACCTTGGGAACAGGCATCTCCCTTCCCTTTGGCCTTACATGGTCTACCTCTGTTGGCTCCTTCCTTCACTATACACCAAGCGAAACCCCTGTTCCGTACTCCTTCCTGTTCTCCAACACCATCAGTAAGTCGAATATCAACTGGAAGGGGAACTTCCGCAGGGGAGTATCTTTCTCCTTGGATT
>CAZPOJ010000262.1:0-2985 GCA_964588005.1 uncultured Sphaerochaeta sp. | reverse complement strand
AATCTACACACATTTTCTCGTTGTGGAGGAGTCAATTGCTATGATGAAGCCTTGAGCTTCTTCACTGGTGATTTTCAGATAACCGTCAAGGTATAGTGAATGTGGTTAGTGTTAATCGGTTAGTTTACCTCTATGGTCCACTGCAAGTTTTTTTGGATATGATCATTTGCTGTTCGAAGACAAACATATACCAATCAGAATGACCAAGCTTGAAGCAAGAAGGCCATTTCCCTCTCTTCATTAACAAGGGGCTAAGCAGCTGCCCTGTATTGTTTTCTTGACCGCTGTAGTTAAACTGTCTACAATTGAAATACAAGAGGAATTTACTATGGGACAGGCATATATACAGGCAACAAGCTTGCAACAAGCCAGAAACCTACGAGACTTACCAGTATCCGTAGTGGCTAATGCTATGGCTGTACATCATGATCGTTACCATAATTGGGAAGCAGGAGATGAATTTCCAACGTTTAAGCAGGCCCAGAAATTAGCATCCATTCTGAAGATTCCCTTTGGCTACCTGTTTCTGGAGGCACTTCCCAAAAGAAGTGTTGGTATCCCTGATTACAGGACTTTAGAGAACAAGGTCCCCTTCAGTGAAGACTTCTTGGATCTGTATGGATTGGTTACACAACAGCAAGCGTGGTACAGCGAGTACAGAAAAACAATAATTGAAGGGAATCCTCTACCGTTTGTTGGGAAGTACACCACCAGGGATACCCCTCAGGAGATGGCACGGTCCCTAAAAACACTCCTCGGATATACAGAGACTCAAAGCGGTAAAGACGTAACGCTACAAGACCTTGTCAGTCGTGCTGCTGAACAATCCATAGTCATACAAAGAAGTGGCTGCATTCACGGCAATACAAGAAGGCCTCTCAGTGTTCAGGAGTTTCGGGGCTTTGTCTTGTGTGACGACTATGCGCCCTTTGTATTCATCAATGCCAAGGATGCCGAAGTTGCACAGATATTTACCCTTGTGCATGAGTTGGCCCATATCCTTCTGGGAGAATCTGGTGTTGACTCCCCACAGCCAGGAACTGAACAGCTGTGCAACCGCACAGCCGTAGAGTTCCTGCTTCCAAATTCTATCAGCAATGACTTTGCTGATTGCACTACCCTTCCCGGTATCAAGGCAAAGGCAAAGAAATATTCTGTAAGCATGCAAACCCTTCTGATTCGTCTGGTCACATGGAAGATACTGACTCAGGATCAATATGATCAGATACTTGCAGAGTACCAAGAAGGGCCCATTAGAAAGATACAAGGGGGACCAGGCTATTACATAAGCTTGAGAAACCGTATAAATCCCAGACTTTTGGAAACCCTAGTAGAAAGCGTCCGCACAGGGGATACACTCCATCGTGAAGCACAATCCCTTCTGGGGATCTCTGCTAAAACCTTTGCAACCTTGCTGAAGGGGGATGCTTGATGATTCGGTACTGCTTTGATGCGAATGTATTCATATCATAAGGGAGAGAAATCTGTTGGTCAGAACCACATGTGATTCAATCAACCAGAAACAAATCATCAAGGCCCACCAGCGTCACGCCATCATTTTGCGCTAGGTTTTTCACCTCTTCAGTGAATCCTGATTTGCTGAAGAGATAATAGAAGCGATTGACCGGCTTGGTAAAAATAGAAGTCGCGTTGAGAAAGTCCTTGTATTCATCCATACCAAACAACCTGTTCCTATATTTACATTCACAGAAGATAGCTGATAGTTTTTGTGCATCTAGGGCAAGGATATCAATATCGTCCTCTTTTCTGGTTTTAGGATTATTGCCCCACCATCTACCCATAGAGTGGGGAACAAAGGGAAGTCTTCTTTTCTTGGCAAGCCTGACAAGGTATTGCATGCATATCTTTTCGAATACATGCCCCATGTATTCAGGAAAATTCTTCAGTATCTCCTGTGCGGCCTCATCATCACCAAGCAGCTCATAGTAGCTCTTGTTTGTAAAAATGAAATGGTACCAGAACAAGAAGAAATTGTCTGAGATCTGGTAGAGGGTCTTTCTGCTGGAATACCTCTCCCCGCAGGGTGTAATCCTATCAACCAGTTTCATATCCATAAGAGTCTTGATGTACTTGGAGCACTTGCTCGGCTCCTCATGAATCTTTTGTGCAATGTCATTGAGACGATTCGAACCTGTTGCAATGGCTTCTAAAATGCTGTTGTAGACTGCTGGTTCGCGAAGCTCCATCTTCAGGAGGTTCTGTGTCTCATCCTTTAGGAAAGAACCCATCCGAAGGATCTTTCTTGAGATATTCTGCTCAATGGTTGCCTTGTCACTAAACGATGCAAGATAGCAAGGTATTCCTCCTAGGATGCCATAGCTGAGCAGTTTTTCCTCATTGCTGAAATTCGGGAAAAAGGCAGAACTTTTCAGATAGTCAAAACCTAGTAGCTCCAAGCTGCTGGTCGACCGACCATACAAAGGACTTTTTGCTCCCATGACCTCATTTTCCATGAAGCTTACACTGGATCCACACAAGATCAGAAACAGGTTCTTTTTTTTCCATGCGTGGTCGATTGTATGCTGAAGGATAGATTTGATCGTTGGGTTAGTTTCTGCAATATATGGGAACTCATCAATGATCAGGGTAATCCTTGTATCAGAGGTTTGGGTTGAAAGATAATTGAAAGCTACTTCCCAATCCGAGAAGGCACCAAAGAATGAGCCAGTGAAGTGTATCTGAAGTGCCTTGGAGAAATCGGTAAGGTTCAGGCTGTCATTTTTAGCTTGAGCGGAATAGAAGATTACAGGATGGTCCTTGGAAAATTCCTTCAGAAGAGAAGTCTTCCCCACACGACGTCGGCCGTATAGGACAAGGTATTCAAACGTGTCTGAAGTATACAGCTCTTCAAGCAATGCCATCTCTTTCTCTCTTCCTGTAAACATTACATCCTCCAGATCGCAATTAGTATACTTACGATTAGTATACTCGTAATTCCCTAAAAGTCAAATAGATATTCCCCGT
>CAZPOJ010000261.1:0-2987 GCA_964588005.1 uncultured Sphaerochaeta sp. | reverse complement strand
TAATCCAATATGGAAATGAACTGAATGGAATTCTACAAACAACTTCGAAGCATTATAGATTTGTCGATATTGTAGCCCTGCCTAATAATGATCCTTGGCATGGACCGACAGATTCAATAGCGGAAGAAGTGCTCATGGAAATCATAGAAGATACTATGAAAGAATTTTCAGGTACAGTCAAAATATGGAATATTTCAATAGGTGTTGCAGACCAGGTTTGCCAAGGGACAATGTCAGATTTGGGGATTTTCTTTGATTTTATCCAGGACAAATACAAGGTACAGTTTTTTGTCTCAAGTGGTAATATCGATCAGCCTCCATATAGAGAATGGCCAGCACAACCTGAAATGGGGGAACGGGATAGGATAATTGCTCCTGCCGATTCTGTCAGAGCTGTTACTGTAGGCTCCATTGCACAGAAAGACTCTACTTTATCAATCGTCAAGAAGAATGATCCTTCTCCATTTAGTAGGCGAGGGCCTGGTGCAAATTTTATCATCAAGCCTGATTTGGTGGATTATGGTGGTAATCTATCAAAGGATAACACGTACTATGGGCTAGGTGTTAAGGGTTTGGACCCTATGGGAGAAATTGTAGAAAAAGTAGGTACGAGCTATTCTAACCCAAGGATAGTCCAAAAATTTGCTTCAATTGTTGATGCTCTTGCTGAACCTGATCTTTTGTTGGCCAAGGCTATTCTCATCCATTCAGCTCGATTGAAATCTCGAGACTTATTGGATAGAAAACAAGAAAATTTGCAATACTATGGATTTGGTCTGCCAGAAACAGAAACTGATGATATTTTACTATGTAGTGAGGATGAGATTACGCTTGTGTTTAAGCAAAAGATACATCAGGGGACATTTTTGGAATTGGTAGACTTCCCGTATCCTAGTTCATTGATCAAGGATGGAAAGTATTATGGGGAGATTGGGATGACCCTAGCCTACACCCCTCTTTTGAATGAACAGTTTGGAAATGAATATTGCCAAGTTACTATTGATGCTAGTTTTGGGACATACAGTAAGGACAGAGATCCGGAATATACAGGAGAGGTACCTCTTGAGCGTTCATGGGAAAACAAGTATGAAAAGGCAATGATTGAGAGCGGATTCAAATGGAGCCCTATCAAGTCCTATTACAGAAAGATACGCAATGGTATTACGTGCAAGGATGGATGGAAGATTAGGTTGAATATGACACCGAGAAATAACCTTATTGTAGATTCCCAGGAATTTGTTCTCCTCGTGACTATTAGGAATAGTCAAGAATTGAACAGTATTGAGCGTAATACTATGTACTCTGAAGTGGTCCAAGGCTTTACGAAATTAGGGTATGTTATCAACGATCTGAAGATTCGACAGCAGGTACGACAGCGTCAATAGTTTCTTTCCTACTAAAATAGTATTGAATTGTCTTTCCCTTTGATCGGTCATCTGGTCACATACTATTTCACATGTACAGAAAACACTCTTTTACACAGGGAAATCTATACATTTGTACATTTTTTTTACTTTCTTTCTGAGGGTTGTTGACAAAACTACAGCGATATTGTAGTTTGCTACTTGCTACGAGGGCGTAGCGAAGCTGGTTATCGCGACGGCCTGTCACGCCGTAGATCGCGGGTTCGAGTCCCGTCGCTCTCGCTTGTTTGAGACCGCCTTGGAATTCCAAGGCGGTTTCTTTATACTACGACCTCCGATACTTTTTTAGGAGGCATGATGAGAGTACTCATAGGCATGAGCGGAGGCATCGACTCAACGGTAGCCGCATACCTGCTCAAACAACAGGGGCACGAGGTAGTGGGGGTCACCATGACCATCTGGAACAACCGCTCCGGCTTGCCCACACCCAAACAGACCAACTCCTGCTTTGCCCCAGACAAGACCAAAGACCTGGAGAAGATCAAAGCCATCTGTTACAAGTTGGGAATTGAGCACCAGGGCCTTGAGCTCAGTGACCAGTTTGAAAAAGTGGTGCTGGATAACTTCAATACTGAATATATGAGCGGCAAGACACCCAATCCCTGCGTCTGGTGCAACTCCAAGATCAAATTTGGGGCTATGGTCGATTATGCCCGGGAGAAAGGGCTTCAGTTTGACAAGTTTGCCACAGGTCACTATGCCCAGATAGTGGAGAAGGACGGCAGGTATGCCGTCTCTCGCGCAGCTGACTTGAAGAAGGACCAGTCCTACTTCCTCTACCGCCTCACCCAAGAACAGCTTGCAACGACGCTTTTTCCCCTTGGAGGGATGCTCAAGGATGAGGTGCGCCTCATCGATGAAGAGCAAGCCTTCCATGCGGTGCACGAACAGGAGAGCCAGGACTTCTATGGAGGGGACTACACCGACCTGTTGGAGACAAGCAACGCAGAGGGAGATATTGTAGACCTCGATGGAAAGGTGCTGGGAAAGCACTCAGGCATCTGGCACTACACCATAGGACAGCGAAAAGGCCTCGGCCTTGCAGCTGAGAAACCCCTCTACGTACTCTCCCTCCGTCCCGATACCAATGAGGTCGTGGTCGGGTTTGTCGAACATACCTACCAGAGCTCGGTAACGGCAGGAAACCTCGTATGGGGCCTTTCTGACCATCTTGTAGGAGAGGTTGCAGTAGAGGCAAAGATACGCTCCACAGGCTCGCCTGTGCCTGCTAGGGCATTCCAGAACGAGGATGGAACGGTTACCGCTATCTTCGAGTCTGAGATTCAGGCTGCCACCCTCGGACAGTCCCTGGTCCTGTATGACGGGCCAGTGATCCTCTGTGGAGGCATCATCGAACGGGTAGGCTGAACATAACGATTGTATAGCATCGCTATTTTGGCTATGCTAAAACTACATAGGAGATAAGCGATGCGAGTAATTATTCAAGACGATTATGAGAACCTGTCCCTTTGGGCAGCTCGGCATATTGCCAACAGGATCAGAGCGTACAGACCTACAGAGGCAAAGCCCTTTGTACTGGGACTTCCTACAGGATCCTCCCCC
>CAZPOJ010000260.1:0-3003 GCA_964588005.1 uncultured Sphaerochaeta sp. | reverse complement strand
ACTCATACAGAAACACCCCCGTATGCACGGGGAAAACCTCTTCATAACTCTTTTCCCTATAACCTAAAAAGAAACACCCCCGTATGCACGGGGAAAACTTATACGCTACTTCTGCACTTTGCGCATCAACAGAAACACCCCCGTATGCACGGGGAAAACCAGATGGGAGGAATACCTCCCTATCTGCTTAAAGAAACACCCCCGTATGCACGGGGAAAACTCAGCAGGGTATTGATCGCCAGTATCTGAAGCGGAAACACCCCCGTATGCACGGGGAAAACAATATCGTTCGATGAAATGGAACTGCTCAATGAGAAACACCCCCGTATGCACGGGGAAAACTGCAGCTCTCGGAAAGGCTGAAAAGTGGGTAGGGAAACACCCCCGTATGCACGGGGAAAACTTCTCTGAACAGCATTATCTTCCCTGTCCCATGGAAACACCCCCGTATGCACGGGGAAAACTGAACAAACTCAGGAAAGAAAAAATCATACTTGGAAACACCCCCGTATGCACGGGGAAAACGAAAGATACGCTATCATGAAATTACTTGAAGAGGAAACACCCCCGTATGCACGGGGAAAACTATGTACCTGCTAAGAAGCAAATAGAGAATTTGGAAACACCCCCGTATGCACGGGGAAAACTTCCAGGTATGGTTGTTAATGTGGCTAATCTGAGAAACACCCCCGTATGCACGGGGAAAACTCTCTCCAACCAGGTATGTCTCACCAAATCCGGGAAACACCCCCGTATGCACGGGGAAAACACTGACATATAGTGTTATACCATTTACATAGCCCCCATATCTAGGGGGTCTTGTCCTGCTCTAATTTTTCAAAGATCAGTTGTAATCCATCTATGGTGGAGATTTTTCGTTTGGTATCACCCATGCCCCATATTTTATAAAAGGGAGGGGTAGGTATTCTTTGAAAGACTATTAGGCCAGAGTTAGATCTACAGTTTTCAAACAGATAACTGATAACTCGATCTGCTACAGCATCTTTTATTCCCGATACAAACACATTCGCTCTTGGTTCAACGAACCAGAGCTTCATTCGTCCCCTTACCGCAGGAGGCAAGTCGTTTGCTATCACTACAACCATTCTTACATCCCCAACAACGCTTTTATATCAGTACCGATTCTACCCAGCAGATCCATTTCAATTACCCTCTTGCGAAACTCATCTGCCACCTTATACTTGTTGTATTGTCCGCATAACTCCATCGTCAGATAAAAAGCCAGATCGATGCACAATTCTTCCTTATAGAGATCAGCCATGTCATACACAAATGGCATTGGGCTGCCAGAGTGGACGAATCCTATATGTGGCGAAAATCCCATAGAATAGATTGCAGAAGTGAGTATTCCATATAGAGCAGCATTTGCTGAAGTCAGGATCCTGTTTGTCATATCGCTTAGCTCAAACTTGCCTGGAACATAGTTGCGACCACTCCATCCCACTTTATACTTCTGAGCATATTCATCATACAATGCACGTACCCGCTTACCCTCCATGCCCATCAGTTCTTTCAGATTCTTAGTCCGGACCTCTTCTTCAGGAAAACGTTTCAAAAACATTCGTTTGGCAACTTCCAGCCGTTTTTTCTCATTTGCTGCCAACTCCATCTGCTTGCGCATGTTTCTTGAATTGGCTGTGGGGCTCTGGCCAACTGCGTAGAACAGTAGACTGTCCTCTCCTACCCAGCAGACAGAACAGTTGGATGCTGCCATGACCTTGATCGCTTCATGAGTGACGCTGGTCCCTGGACCCAATAACAGACAGTTCATCGTAGCTACAGGTAATCGTACCAAGTTGCCCTCATAGTCAATCCACTTCACGCTGCTGTCATCTATCTCGAGCCTTCCACGTTCCAGATAGATGAACGGATATTTGTCACATACTTGGGGCAAGTTGTTTCGTTGGACTTTTATGAAGAGGCGCTTCCCCTTCTGTGTTGCACTATCCATTTTCTGTTATGGTCACCGTCCGGTCCCGATACTTTTTGAACTGCCCGAATTGTACAGGCACATCATTCAAGACCATATGATCCCCATCCCCCTTTCCATCAGCGACTGTGAAAGATGCCGCTAGATTCTTTTCATCCATCAGTCTTTCTGCCATTGCTGATGCCTCATCAAATGAATCGAATGTACCCCGATAGACAAAATCAGTCGGGACGCAGTTCTTCCTGCCCAGAAATATATCAAAGACAGGATCCTGCAGTGATTTCGCTATGGATTCAGCCAATGCGTCGTCTAACTCTTGAATTACTGCAAAACGTGCATCCTGGAGATAATAACGATAGGTCATCTTTGATCCACCACCGACTGCGGCACTCCCATCACTCTTTTTTGGGATCAGCAATTTCTGCCACGGATCCTTTTCATCGTACCCGCTTCCCACCATCTGAAAATCCATCAAGAAAGGATTTGCCTGCATCGGTTTGGATACATCCTCCCCATCTTTCTGTTCAGCAATCCGTGGCGTACACGATATCACAACCTGCTTGAAGGCCGCCAGTTTTGCCAGGAGGTCTACCTGTGGCCCTTGGGCACCAAGCGATGACAGGAACATCCCATATATGCCAGACTTGGTGGGAAACCTCAGACTTTCACGTCTGCCGAACTTAGAGTCAACACCCCAGGACTGCAGAGGGCCTTCCAACCATACCAGGAGATATTTTATATCCATTGTCATCCCCTTATTGATTTCTGGACACCTACTATCAGATCATCGATACTGAAGGTCTCGTCAATGCCCCAGCGGAACTCATCAATCTTGCCGAATAATGATCCTGAGAGTTTTTCTCTCTTGTCAAGGAACGTATCCAGGGCTTCAATGCTGGGCTTAAGAAACCCCTCATCCTTTGCTTTCACAGGGTTCTCAAAGGATGCTTGCACCCGCTGGCCCTTTCTCACCAGTATCCGTGCATAATCCCATAGGTTGCTTCCCGATTGGGTTGCCTGCCTGGCATAGGGTACAGCCACATAGAGGGCCT
>CAZPOJ010000259.1:0-3016 GCA_964588005.1 uncultured Sphaerochaeta sp. | reverse complement strand
GCAAGGAGTTCCAAGGTATAAAAGCCTACAGGGAGGAGGTACGAGGAATAATTGCAAGGAAAAGTAGAAAAGAAGAAGCAACCAATTACTCTTATTCATATAGAAACTAATTCCTTGCGTAAACGAGCACCACTTTCTTGATGCTCTCTTTCCACTCAATCCTGGCGTTGTCTTTATACAGTTCATACAATGCGAGTATCTTCTCGTCGATTTGGCTTTCTGGAAGAGCTACCAACTCTGACTGGGGAAAAATGCCTGCTGTGTTGGTTCTCACTCTTTTCGATGCCATATTCATCTTTCCAATCCAGATGGAACCAGAGACCCACTCTCTGACTGCAGAATAGAGCTGGTCAAAATTGCCGTCAAGCAGGGGTTCTGCTGAAATACTGGTATCATAACCTTTTTCAAACGCATATTGTAAGGAGGCCAGTCGTTGGGAAAAGTCAGGGACACCTGGTTCCCAAAGCTTGAGTATGTTGGAGTGGAAGGATCCAATGGTAAAGCGAAATTTGATTTGGTTCTTATTGTCTTCAAATAGGTCAACAATCTTCTTTATACATGAAAAACGAGGTTTTTTTACCAGTAATAGCTCATTACCTGTACTTAGGAGCTTTTCCATTACATGGAGATCAATCTCAATGTTACCTGGGGTAATATCATGGGAAGAGGGCAACATAATGGCACCGCTCTTTGGTTCCAAATAAAATCTTCCCTTCTGGCATAATGACAAGTCCTCCTTCTATTTTTTAAATTTTCAGTCAAATGCCTGGAACAACAAACCTTGACCCGATTCTTTTTCTGATAAAGAACGCCTGCACGCACTATTCCAAAACTTCTCTCCCTAGCTATTGCTTGATATTTATCAGTGTAGAAAGCCATTTAATCTTTTGTAGACCAATACAACCCAAGAAAAAACCTCCACACAAGAAGGTGGAGGCATATAAGCAGGAGATATCCTTACAGCAGGGAGAGCAGTTCTTCTGGACTTGAGACTACAGCCATCATGGACTCTGTCTTCTCCTGTCCCCTAGGGAAACCAAACCCATAGTCGACTGCAATGAAGGAGACGTTGGCCTCTTTCGCACCCAGCTCATCATGAACAGTGTCGCCTATAAGCACTGCATCACTGGCATCAATTTCGAGATCGGCAAGTACATTGTTCACAATATCAGCCTTACTGAGCGTGCCTGTCATGTTGCCTCCCTTTATGGAAGAGAAATAGGGGGCAAAGCCAAAATGATCCATCATAGAGAGCACGAGGTTCTCCGTCTTGAGGGAACCGACTGCAAGGAGGTAACCCCTATCCTTGAGTATTTCCAAGGTGTGCTTGATCATAGGGTACTCCTTCGCACCAAACTGTCCACGCAGGCTATACTCCTTGCGATAGTGCTCTATTGCATCAGCAATAAGCTCCTCTTCAAGGTTGAAGGTATTGACGAAACACTGGACTATGGGAGGGCCGATAAACTTGCTCAGCTGTTCAATGTTATGTTCAGGCTTACGCCCGACCAACTCCACAGCCTTGTTGGCAGTGGCAAATATCCCCGAGGAAGTATCCATGAGGGTACCATCAAGGTCAAAGATTGCTAATTTGTATTTCATACTTGAACCATATGCAATAACCACTCTTGAATCAACCCATTTGATGCAACAAGGTCACAACGACTGTCGGTAAAGGGAAGAAGGGGGTCGGCGGGGGAGAAGCAGCCGCCAGCCTCCTCTACGATGCAGATACCTGCAGCCATGTCGTAATATCCCAAGCAGAGCTCATAATACCCATCAAGCCTTCCTGCTGCCAGATAGCTCAATGCAAGGGCACATGACCCATAGGAACGAAAATCACTAATTGCAAGAAAAAGTCGTTGCATTTTTTCAAAGTAAACCGCAGCAAGATCATGGCTACGGTGGGGAGGAACACAGACCATGAGGGCATGGGAAGGTTCCTTGACCCCTGAAACATGGATGGGCTCCCCATTGAGGAATGCACCGCCTCCCTTGCTCCCCCAAAACAGTTCATTCTGACGTGGGTTGAACACAACCCCGACCAAAGGCTTGAAAGGCTCCATCTCCCAGGCAATGCTGATAGTATAGTCAGGAAGAGAGCGAAAGAAGTTGGTAGTGCCATCGATGGGGTCTATGACCCAACGCCCATACCTAAGATTGCCACTCTCTCCTGTCTCCTCGCCAAATATTGCATCCGAGGGGAAGTGCTCCCTTATGATAGAGATGATGAGCTCTTCAGCAAGTTTGTCAGTTTCAGTTACAAAATCATTGGCCTGCTTACGGTGTACTGCATGGTTACCCAGTTTACCTGCCTCCAAGACAAAAGATCCTGCCCTGTTAGCTGCAAAGAGAGCAACCTGCAAATGATCTGCTATATTCTTTTCTGTCATTCCTTACCCTTCTTTCGTTCTAGTATCCGTTCCCCAAGGTTGACTACATACTTCCAATCAGTCTGGGAGAAATCTTCATACTTGATAGTTCGCTCCTCTGCCTGGATAAGTGCACCAGCAGGGGTATAACTCAAATAGAGCACGTCCCACCTTGTTTTACCCTGGTTGTACATAATGGCTGCTACATTGTTTTTCCTATCCCATGAACGTAGCATATCGCTTCTCCCTGTTATCAACACAACTGTCAGGTCAAAACCAGGAATGGTAAACATCTTGTCCTTGTTATCAACCTTTTGTGCCTGCCTAGCCTGTTCAATAAGGGATGAGGTCGTTTGAAGCAATTCATTCCCAGCAGTCTTACAAAAATCAAAAAACCCGTTCTCATCCTTCTCTTCAAGCTTACCCAGAATCTCACGGAGCCGCTTTGGCAGAGCCTCTTCCAACGAGTATTCCAGCTCTTCAAAATAGATAGGTTCTTTCACCTCAGGACCAATAGCAGTCCTTGTATCTTTCTGAGAAACGGTTTCAGCCAACATAAACCGTGAAAGGCTCTGCTTCTGTGAAGAAGGCTCTTCTTCAACTACAGGCTCTTCTTCAACTACAGGTTCTTCTTCAACTACAGG
>CAZPOJ010000258.1:0-3048 GCA_964588005.1 uncultured Sphaerochaeta sp. | reverse complement strand
TTTTCAGAAAATATACCGTTAGAGTGTCAGATACGTGTCTCTGCTCTCTTCCACATACCTTGATAATCTCCCAAAATATGGGAGAAAAAAAGGCAGGTGGAAGAAAAATGCGCCAATTCGATTACAGCACGTTGAATAGGAGTTTCCGGGATGGTGAGATACTCTCGTTCGTTGCACAGATTCACGAATATAAGGGCAAGCAAGAATTATTCCTCAGGGTAATGCCTGCCGAATGGGAACGTTTGATCGAGGTGGCAAAGATTCAGAGCACTGACAGTTCGAATAGGATCGAAGGCATCGGAACCTCGAACACACGAATGCGGCAGTTGGTGGAGGAAAAGACCTCACCCCGAAACCGTGATGAGCAGGAGACCGTTGGCTATAGGGATGTCCTTAAAACAATCGGCGAGAGCTTCGAGCATATTCCACTCAAGAATGAGATCATCCTGCAATTACATCGGGACCTGCTTGCGTATACCGAGAAAACCTTCGGGGGAAAGTTTAAGAACACCCAGAACTACACCAACGAATCCCATGAGGACGGAACTTCTTTCACCCGATTCACTCCTCTGGAGCCGTTCGAAACACCTATGGCAGTGGATGCTATCTGCTCAAGCTATAATCAGGCTATTGAGAAGCAAGTACTTGATCCACTGATTTTGGTTCCGATATTCATCTGTGACTTTCTCTGCATCCATCCGTTCAATGACGGCAACGGACGGATGAGTCGGCTGCTCACCACACTACTGTTATACCAAATACGAAGTACTGGGAAAAGTCTCTTTCCGATGGCAAGAAGGCGAAAATGATTACACTCCCTGCATCAAGTACTTTCTTGGCATCGTCCTAAACTGTTATAGGGACCTTGAAGTCCGGCTTGGTTCGGTAGACCGCAAGAGCACCCCATATGAAATTGTGCAAAAAGCCGTCTAGAATTCCCTTGGGATATTCACCAAAACCCAGATCCTGGAACTCTGTCCGAGCATCGGCAGCTCCTCGGTGGAAGCTGCACTCAAACGCCTCAAGGAAGAAGGTTTCATACTCAGCCAGGGTAAGGGTAGGAGCACCACCTATGTTCGGAATCCTGACAAGCTATAATCTCCCATGGATATGGTCTTGTAGGAGATAGTTGAAGCTCGCGGGAGAATCATTTAGGTCTTGAGAAACTCTCCCCAGCTCCATTCATAGGCATACCTGTATTAATACAACACATTGGCTCCAGCATGAAGCAATGCCCCTCCTAACGGTATACCAGAGGGTCCAATACCTTGATGCCTATGAAATCTTCAACTTGCCTGAGGCTCCGTGTCATGCACCTACCTTCTACACTGGCTCCAGGTTCTCGTTGGGGTGGTTATGAGCCACTAGAATACCTGTAGCACGCTGTCTTTCAACCTCTAAACATACTTTTAAAGTGAACAAGGCTAGAACTCTTCCTCCCCAAGCAAAGGCAGGATATTGTTCTGCTGGGCAAGCTCCACACTCTTGAGGCCCCTCTGGCTCAGGTGGGTATAGAGGTCGGAAAGCTGCTCGCTGCTATGCCCGATGGTCATGCGAAGCACATGCTCATCAACAGAGCCACGCAGCAGTGTATTGGCCATATGCCTCAAGGAGTGGAACGTGATGTTCCTCTCCTTGATCTCTTCCATCTCCAATACACCCGATGCGGCAAGTTCCTGCTGGAAGCGTTCACTGAAGTAGTGACTCGAGACGAACGCCCCTCCGCGTTTGCTCCAGAATACAAGCTGATGCATATTTGGCTTGGGGTTGGATATCGATAAGTTTCTAAGCTTTTCACACAGGAAGGCGGGGCAGGGCACATACCTGGCTTTCTTGCCTTTGGGAACCTTGAGCCCGGCCTTGTTGGCGTATGCCTGGTCGACGGTGATAAGATCATCCCCGACAGAGGTGAACTGCAGAGCCCGCAACTCCCCGCTACGCATGCCGGTAAGAAGGGAGAGCAGGCAAGCAAGATAGATTCTATCCTCCCCATCTTTTTTCATATACTGCATGAAAGCCTTCAACTCCTCTTCACTGAGAATCCCGCGGGCCTTATGCACGGTTTTGAGCTTGCGCACTGCATAAGAGTTAGCACTGCTGAGTTGTCCACGCCTCTGAGCCTCCCCAAGGGCCAAGGAGACTGCACCCATACAGATGTTTATAGTCGAGGGGGCCAATTTCCCTTCTTTGACCAAGGAGAGTTGGATCTGTTCCAATTGATTCAGTGTTACTGCTGATAAGAGCAGATTGGTGTGGATACGGGGCAGTATATGGTTGGAAACCAGGTTCTCCCTTGTCGCTATATAGTCCTGGGAGATGCTGCCGGGATCAAGGAGGTTCCTTCTCTCCACATAGGGGCTGTTATCCCAGTCGTAGAACCGCTTAAGGTAAGAATATAGGGAGAGAGGCTCTTTCTTTCCAAAGATAATACCCTCATCCAAGGCCTTCTGGCATATGAGGATAGCCTCATCACGCCGCTTGATGGGACTGGTAGAGACAATTCCCAGGTCTTTGCGGATCTTCTCCACGCTTTTCTTGTTTGTTCTCGCACCAGTTTCCGGATTGCGAAAGAGTGCATACCAGTAGATCCTCTCTGATCGGGTGATTCTGCATAGGGTGAAGGGTGCGCTGGTTACCATGCTGTCTCCTTTGAAATAGGGCAAATGTTCAACTACTTGTTCAATCGTTCATATTTGTGCAACTAGAATTCTTCTTGAGAATACCTTGCAAATGCATAATTTGCAATGCTTTATTCAGCAAATTAAGTAAAATTATTTCTCCTTATCTTCTTACTTGTTAAAAGTAAGTACGTAATTACAACCTAAACAAATTTGATATGAATATTAGCTGTATATACAAAGCATATGTATTGTAAATGCAGTTTGCACAATAATCAAAATTTATCAAATATATTAGTTTAAAGATTTAATCTTCTTTTTTTAGTTGCTAAAGACATGTAAAATACAATTTGTAAATCATTTTAGGATATTAAAGCAATATTTATTGCAATATTCCATGTAAATAGAATATAAAAACATGCAGTTATTA
>CAZPOJ010000257.1:0-3063 GCA_964588005.1 uncultured Sphaerochaeta sp. | reverse complement strand
GCACCGGGCGCATCGCTACCGCCCGGACCGTTATGGCCCGTCTCCCCAGAGGCGGGCATAAAAATTCAAGCCGTCTCTTCGGAGGCGGCTTTTTTATTGACTCCGGAAAGGGGGTGAAGGTCATTTGACTCTACAAGAAGAGCTTCAGCAGTGCGAGGAGTGCGTCCAGTCGATTTTGAGCGGAGCGCAGGAATACCGGATCGGCGGGAGGCTGGTGCAGCGTCCTCCTCTGGACGTCCTATACAGGCGCATCGACTACCTTCGGGGGCAAATCGCCGGTGAAAGCTACGGGACAACGGCGTATGCGGCATGGCCGGGGCGATGATCAGGAAATTATTTAACTGGATCAAGCGCATGGCGGCCTATGACGGGGCGAGCCTCGACAGGCCGCAGGGAGGATGGAGGCCGGTCACGGGCAGGGCTCCGGAGGAGATCGACAAGCCGGACCGGCAGCTGCTCATCGATCGCGGTCGGGATCTCGAACGGAACTCCGACATCATTGCCTCTGCACTGGGGGCGATCCTCCGGAATTCAATAGGGTCTCAGGGAATTATTCCCCAGGCTCATGTTCTGAAAGCCGGAGGGCAGGAGGACGAGAAGAGGAACGACGCCATTGAAGAACTTTGGAAGCAATGGACGCGGCAGGAGAACTGCGACATCGCCGGGGTGTCCACCTTCGCCGAGCTGCAGGCCCTTGCGCTCCGGCGCCGGATCGTGGACGGAGAGGTATTCGTCCGGAAAATCTGGCTGAAGAGCAGCAAGGAAAACCCGTTCCCGCTCAGACTTCAGGTGATGGAACCGGACCAGCTGGACAAAACAATCACAGAGCACTCGGGAAGAAAGGTCTACGACGGAATAGAGGTCGACGAATACCTGCGCCCGGTTGGGTATTGGTTCCGCCCTGATCCAATGGACCAGGCGGGTGATTCAGTGCGCGTTGATGCGCAGGAGGTGATCCATCTCTACGACAGACGGCGGGCCGCACAGATCCACGGTGTGAGCGAACTGGCCCCCATCATGCAGCGCGTCAAGGACGCGAAGGAATTCATAGATGCTGAGTTGATGGCGGCTCGGATAGCTGCATGTTTTGCCATCTTCATCCGCAAGGCTTCCCCTGGAGGGTTCGTTGGACGTATGGACGCCGGAAGCGACGGGAAGCCTGTGCAGGAGATCGTGCCCGGCATGATCCAGTATCTGGGCATCGGGGAGGACGTCGTCGAGGCAAAACCGGACCATCCACAGTCGACGGCGAAGGATTTTTTATCCCTGCAGCAGCGGCTGGCCGGGGCAGGCATGGGAACATCGTACGAAGTCTCCTCCCGGGACATGAGCCTGGTGAATTACTCTTCGGCCAGGCAGGGGCACCTCGAGGATAGGAAAACATTCGGCATCTTCCAGCAGTACATGGTCGACCACTTCTGCCGGCCTATCTGGGAGGCATTCGTGGAATCAATCGTTCTCGCAGGGCTCCTGAAGGTCAGCGACTTCTACGGCAAACGCGAGCGGTACGTCAGCGCGCGGTGGATCCGCCCGGGATGGGAATGGGTCGACCCGCTAAAAGAGGTCCGGGCATCCAGCGAGGCTCTCCAGATCGGGGCAACGACGCTTGAAGAGGTCTGTGGATCAAAGGGGCTCGACTGGCAAGAGGTATTGAGACAGCGGGCACGTGAACAGAAGTACGCCGAGGAGCTGGGCGTGAAACTCGGTGAACTGCCGCCGCAAGAACTATCGGCAGACGAAAAGGAGGAATAACATGCCTACAGCTAAAAAGCCGGAGGAGCGGCGGAGAGAGCCGTTTTTCCGTGAATTGAGCATTGGGGGCTCCATCGACGCCGAAAAGCGCACGGTGGAGCTCTCGTTTTCTAGCGACATGCCCTACAAGCGCTTCGACTGGTGGGAAAACCGCTACTACGAGGAGGTTCTATCGCACGAGCCGGGGGCTGTGGACCTTCAGCGGCTCGCGGAGATCGGCGTCGTCCTGGTAAACCACGACAGCCGGAAGCTGCCCGTCGGGGCCGTCGAAAAGGCATGGCTCGACGGAAACAAGGGGCGCGCCCTGGTCCGGTTCGACGATGACCCGGAAAGCGACGCCGTATTTCAGAAGGTCCAGAAGGGCATCATGCGCGGCGTCTCTGTGGGCTATTTCGTCCACGAGTGGCAGATCACTGAACCGACAGACGGGCGACTGGCCCGGGAGACGGCCACGAAATGGGAGCCGCTTGAAATCTCCAT
Organism: uncultured Sphaerochaeta sp.; assembly: GCA_964588005.1. Classification (GTDB taxonomy): domain Bacteria; phylum Spirochaetota; class Spirochaetia; order Sphaerochaetales; family Sphaerochaetaceae; genus Sphaerochaeta. Next base: position 831 of record CAZPOJ010000257.1, on the reverse strand, counting down.
TGTAAGCGTCCCAGCTGACTCATCCGTTGGCGTTGGGCGCTCGATTGATACACAAAACGATGAGGGGGGTACACAAATGGCTGTGAAGGAAGAAACGGTAATGGTCGAGGAAGCTCCTAACCTTGACCAGGTCAGGAGCGAGGGTTCCCGTGCGGAGCGGGAGCGCGTGCGGGAGATTATGGAGGCCTGCAAGAGATTTGAAATTGACGCAACGCCGTATATCGACGGCGGTCAGACTGTGGAAGAGGTTCGGGGGGCTATCCTCGACTCTCTAGCGCAGAAGCAGGAGGCAACAAAGGTCGGGACCGCGCATATCGAGACCGATGAGCGCGACAAGTTCCGTTCCGCCGTTGTGGACGGTATTTCCAAGCGCTGCGGGCTCAAGAGTGATAACGCCGAGCGGAACGACTACGCCGGCATGAGCTTCCTGATGATCGCCGACCGGTGCCTGTCTCGGGCAGGGGATACCAGGCGCGGGGATCCTATGGGTTGGCTTGCCAGAGCAATGAGCACAAGCGACTTCCCCTACATCTGTGGCGCCATCGCGAACAAGGCCATGCTGGAAGGCTGGAACGACACCCCCGAGACATGGCGCGAGTGGTGCGGCGTCGGTTCCGTGCCTGATTTCAAGATTCAGACCCTCATTGGTGTCGGAGCGTTCGGGACGCTGCGCGCGCTGAAAGAGGGAGAGGAATACAAATTCACCGAAAGGGCAGAGGGGCACGAGACCGTCCAGATCGGGACGTTCGGAGAAATGTTCGCCCTCACCCGGCAGGCCATCATCAATGACGACCTCTCCGTGTTCTCAGACGTTATGAAGGAACTCGGCGC
>CAZPOJ010000256.1:0-3068 GCA_964588005.1 uncultured Sphaerochaeta sp. | reverse complement strand
TGGATGTTTGGAATGGATCTTCTTCTAGCTTTTTCTGGAATTAAAGCCATACCTGAGACAGTGTATGAGGCTGCCCAGCTTGATGGCTGCTCGTTTTGGCAAATGGCAGTTCACATCACCTTGCCACTACTGAAGAATGTCACCCTTACCTGTGTGATCATCTCTGCTACGGGAGGGCTTTTCACCTTTCCCCAGGTCTACATAATGACAGGGGGAGGTCCTGGTGACCTAACCCAGACAATCATGATGTATATGTACCGTCAGGCATTCAGCAACCAACGGTATGGTTTGGGTGCCGCAGTAGCTGTTGTAGCCATCATTGAGATGTCGCTACTTCTTCTCGGAATCTTCTGGATATTCAAGAAAATTCCTTCCGCTGAATAGGAGCCGTACAATGAAAATTCAGAACTCAAGTATTCGTATCGGTATCACTGGCTTTCTCTCCATCTTCGCGTTCACCTCGGTGTACCCTCTGTTTTGGCTGTTTATCAACTCGTTTAAGGATACAAGCGAGATTATGACCGGTAATTCTTTTGGCTTACCCTCATACTGGAAAGTAGCCAATTACATTGATGCTTTATTCCAAAGGGATATTTTAAAGTACTTTACCAACAGTGTTCTTACCACTGCAGGAACGATAATACTTACCCTAGTAGTCTCGATCATGCTCGGCTATGGATTGACAAGGATGAAGTGGAGACAGTCTGAAAAGGTATCGCGAAGCCTGGCTTTGGGGTTAATGCTTCCCAACCAAATAGTCATCGTACCAATTTTTATCATGTTAAAGAACATGCGCCTAATCAATAACCCAATTGCGTTGATACTGACGATATCTGCCTTTAACATCTGTTTGGCAACCATCATAGTAAGCAGTTTTATGAAATCAATTCCTTATGAGATGGAAGAAGCATCAGTTATTGATGGGGCAAATCTTTTCACCATCCTTACAAAAATAATCGTACCAATGCTCCAACCTGCAATTGCAGCAATGAGCATCAATATCTTTATAAATAGTTGGAATGAATTCATCTATGCCCTAGTTGTCATAACAGGAACTACATGGAGGACCCTTCCAGTGGCATTGATGAACTACGCCTCAGGGAAATTTGGCACAGACTATGGAGGGATGTTTGCCGCCATGATAATAACAAGCGCTCTTCCCGTTTTGTTGTTCTTATCTTTCAGTAATGAAGTTGAAAAATCAATGTCTGCAGGAGCTTTACTAAAATGAAAAAAATCAATGCGAATGAATATTTTGATAAGGTGTATGGAGGTTGGCTGGGCAAGTGCCTTGGTGGAGCTGCAGGAGCTCCCGTGGAAGGTATTAAGGACCTTATCGAAAGTTCCTTCTGGGACACCATGCAACCCGATCTCCCTAACGATGATTTGGACCTCCAGTTGCTTTGGCTTGAGACTGTAAGGGAAAAAGGGCTCTCTGTAACAGCGAAAGATCTGGCTGATGCCTGGGACAATAAGTGTTGGTACCCTTTCAATGAGTATGGACTGTTCCTAAAAAACTATGACCGTGGAATCTGGCCTCCAGCGAGCGGGAGCTTTAATAACCCTCTTTTTTGTGAAGGTGAGGGTTCTCCCATTCGGTCAGAAATCTGGGCTATGCTCTTTCCAGGAGATCCTGATTCGGCGGCAACATATGCAGAACTCGACTCCTCCCTCGACCATAGTGGAGAGTCTGTATATATCGAGCAGTTTTATGCCGCTATGGGGGCAGAGGCGTTCTTTTGTCAGGACTTGCAAGAATTAATACAGAGAAATATTCGGTTTTTACCTCCAACAAGCAAAGCTCGTGCATGTGTAGAGCTGGTATTGGAACAAAGAACAGAAGATTGGAAAGAAGCCAGGCGCACTCTTTTGAAACATTTCGGCCACAATGACTTTACCAATTCAGTGACTAACCTGGGTATCGTCCTTATAGCCCTGCTGTTCGGTAAGAATAATATGGAATCTACTATCGATATTGCCTATAGGTGCGGATTCGATACCGACTGCACCTGTGCAACTTCGGCCGCCTTACTAGGAATAATGTTTGGAGCACAATCGATAGAACCAAAACTGCGTTCAATGGTACAGGACTCCTTTGTTACAGGCATAAGCTTGGATGATGAGAACAGATCTATCAGAGTCTTGTCCGAACAAACCTGTAGGGTTTCTACATCCTTAGGTGAGAAGAGCAAGGAGGCTCTTGTGCTTTCCGTCAAGTATAGCGACAAGCCTGCTATTGGTATTGCCGATACCTGCTCGTTTAAGATCTGCATAGAAAACAACTCACCTCACCCTCTAAAGGGAGTAGTGCACATAGAGGGACTTCCCTTGTACTGGAGTGCAGCATGGACAGAGAAGCAGGTGACCCTAGCAGGAAGCTCACAACTGGTAATACCCAATACAGTGAATACATGCGATGCAAGAATCACCTGCTTGCACGCTAAAAATATGGTACAGCTCTCTTTTCTCGACGAAACCTACTCCTTTGGCATTGCAGGTTCTTCCCTGTGGAATGTGTATGGTCCTTTTTTTGAGGCTCTGGAAAAAGAAGATCTAAGAGATCTTCCACAACCGCACCCTGAGGGTTGTGTGTTGCCAAATCTAGAGTGCATGGTCAATAACGCTGTATATCTCAACAAGGAGTACCCTTACACCGCTGATACACCTCTCCTTATGAGTGCCAAAGAGGACTTTTTGCCTATCGATGCGTTGTTCCCCTATTTTAAAGGACAGGGGTGCTGGTATGTCGAGCAGGAGTTCTTGTCCCCTACTGAACGTGATGTTTGGTTGGTCGTCGGAAATAATGATGGTTTCACTATCTGGATTAACGATGAGAAGGTTATGGGGGAAGACGAAATAAGGTTGTGGACCCCTTATAATAACAGCAACGTTGTCCATCTGAAGCAAGGAAAGAACACCATACGAATCAAACTGCTTAGACGCACAGAAGCCCTCAGGTTCAGTCTAGCATTTCGCCTCTATGAGGGTCTGCATTATCATAGAAACCGCTGGATAGTGGATATGGATTCACTAATGCCAACACAACCTAAGAAGTAGCCTCAGAAAAA
>CAZPOJ010000255.1:0-3069 GCA_964588005.1 uncultured Sphaerochaeta sp. | reverse complement strand
GCTTGAGGAAAGTCCGGGCTCCATAGGACATGATGCCGGGTAACACCCGGGAGCGGTAACGCTATAGAGAGCGCCACAGAAAATATACCGCCGGTTTACCGGTAAGGGTGAAATGGTGGGGTAAGAGCCCACCGCATCTCTGGTAACAGGGATGGCAGGGCAAGCCTCGTCAGGAGCAAGACCAAGCAGCAGGTAGGGCGGTCCGTCTATTGCCTGCGGGTAGGTTGCTAGAGCCCCTTGGTAACAATGGGAAGAGATAGATGATCATCAGATACAGAACCCGGCTTATTGCTTGCCTTTTTTATGATATCTGAGGGGGAAGAGCGTATGCAAAGAAAAATTGTTCTTGCGTATTTGCTCTTCTCCCTTTTCTTTTTTCTCTTTATTCTTTTTTTTGTGTCCTGCTTTGCACCCTCTTCTGGAGTGCTGGCAAAGCTTGCTGATGAAGGAAAGTATGTGCAGCTGGAACAGAAGACAGCAACAATGCTCGCTAAGCGCATTGGTGCCGAGCCTCTGTACTATCGCGCCCTGGCCCTGCACCAAGGAGAGGAAGCACAAGAGGCTTATCATATCTTGCACCTCTACTTTGCCATGGCAAAGGGGGATGACCAGCACCTGGAGAGCGCTCACCGCTTGATGAGTTCCCTCGCATTGGAAGTAGACAGGCCAGCATTGGGCATAGCCAGTGCCCGGTGGTTGCAGGAGCGCAACCTCCTGCAAGAGGTTGAGGCTAGGGCTTACTATCAGGGACTGCTCGCCTTGGATGAGCAAGCAGAGGCGACAAAGGTGTTCAGCGAGTTTCTAGCGGGGACCATCGACACGTACGCCTATGCTGAGATGCTGCTCAATTTCTCTGCATCTGAGCAAACCATTGTCGAAACATTCTCAACTCTCTCCTCGCACGAGCAACTTAGATTGCTACAAAGTGTCGCTTCTGATACTGTAAATTATGCAAGGGCAATCTTTTTGCTCTCCTTGGCGACACCTTTGGAGCAAGCGTTCGAAGGTTCGCCTGAGCTTGGACAGGTCTATCACCTGTTGGCGACCCTCTATGGGTATGCCGACAAAAGAGTCCAAGGTCGAAAATACACTACGCTTGCAAAGACTTTTAGGTAAGAAGGTATTCATGAATGCATTTGAAATAATTAAAGACGATCTTTTACTGATACAAAACCCCTCACGCTATACAGGAGGGGAGTTCCGCTACGGCGAAAAGGACCACAGCAAGGTGACTTTTCAAACCGCAATGTGCTTTCCCGACCTCTATGAAATAGGGATGAGCAACAACGCGATCAGGATTCTGTATGATATCTTGAACAAGATGGAGGAGGTCTATTGCGACCTTGTCTTCTCTGTTGCCCCTGATTTTGAAGAGTTGCTCAGAAGACGGGAGGTTCCCCTCTATACCCTGGACAAATTTACCCCCTTGAATGAACTTGACCTACTGAACATTTCCATAGGCTATGAGCTCTGTGCAACAAACATGCTGCAGGTGCTTGACCTGGGTCACCTCTCCCTCAGGACAGAGGATCGTAAGGAGAGTGATCCTGTCGTCATCTGTGGAGGACCTGCGGTTACCAATCCGCTTCCTTTCTCCCCCTTTGTAGACTTTGTCTACATCGGAGAGGCTGAAGGGGGCTTGGAGGAGCTTGTCGAACTGATGATAGCGGGTAAGAAGCAAGGCTTCACCCGCTCCCAACAGATCGAGGCACTCAAGAGCATTGATGCCCTTTGGTACCCTGGTAAAAGGGTGGCAAGGCGTGGCATTGATACTGCCTTTGGCTCCCTTGAGGACCACACGTACAAGCACTATGTAGTTCCCAACTTCAAGGTCACCCAGGACAATGGGGTGGTCGAGATCATGCGCGGGTGTCCCAACAGCTGCCGGTTCTGCCATGCAGGACAGTTCTACAAGCCCTACAGGCAGAAGCAGTATGAGACCATCAGAGCCCAGGTAGCACAAAACGTCTACGGTTTCGGCTTCAGGGAGGTTACCCTTGCTTCCCTGTCCAGTGGTGATCACCCCTATATCAAGGAGATCATCGAGAACCTCAACTCAGAGTTTGGAGCAGACCACGTCTCCTTTTCGCTACCGAGTCTCAAGGTGAACTCGTTTGCCCTGGGGGTACTTGAAGAGCTCTCCGGTGTGCGAAAAAGCGGCCTTACCTTTGCCATCGAGACCCCCCTTGAGAGCTGGCAGCTCGCTATGAACAAGCCAGTTCCCCTTGACCAGGTCATTGCCATCGCCAAGGAGGCGAAGAGTAGGGGGTGGAAACAGGCAAAGTTCTACTTTATGGTAGGCCTTCCCTTTGTGGACAGGGAGCGGGAGAACCAGGCTATAGTCGACTACCTTAGCGCAGTCTATGAAGCAAGCCGTCTGAATATGAACATCAATATAGGCACCTTCATCCCCAAGGCGCATACCCCCTTCCAGTGGTCGGAGCAACTCACTCCCCAACAGTCGTACGAACAGCTCACAGCCCTCAAGCGCAGCATCCAGGAGAAGATCCGAGGCTGTAAGGTAAGCTATCATGAGCCGAACATAAGCTATCTTGAGGGGTTGGTCAGTCGCGGTGACGAGCGCTATGGTTCTGTTATCGAGAGTGCCTACAAAAAAGGGTGCCGCCTCGATGCCTGGGATGAACATCTCAAGCCTGAACTATGGATGGAGGCGATAGCAGAAGCTGATTATGACCCCTCTGATGCAATTTTCAAACCCTTGTCCGTGGAAGAGGATCTTCCTTGGGACAGTGTATCCCTACGCGTCAGCAAGAAATTTCTAAAAGAGGAGTTTGAACAGGCAAGGAGCCTCTTGCTTACCGATCGTTGCCTGCCTGAGTGTGACCATCTTTGTGGAGTATGTAACAAGAATGTCGAGGTCACTGACACTGAGCACACCGATACGCTTCTCGAAGAGCTCAAGGCTAAGGAGGAGAAGCTTCCCCCACGTGTCCTTCCTGACTATCCGCCCAAACGCGTTATCATCACCTACAAAAGAACCGGAAGGTCCTTGTTCATCAGCCACATCAATGCGATGCGAAACTTTGAGATGGCATTCCAGCGCAGTGG
>CAZPOJ010000254.1:0-3079 GCA_964588005.1 uncultured Sphaerochaeta sp. | reverse complement strand
GAGGCGTAAAAGCTATTACAGTCACACAAGCCTATCATCTGAGGCTCCTTACTACTGCAGTAACCACCCCAAAGAGGATTAACTCCTCCTCTTGGGCAACAGAGATATCTTCATAGTCAGGGTTTTCAGCGTGTAAGATTACCGTATCTCCTTCAACAAGGAGTGTCTTAACAGTAAATGTGCCCCCTACCTCAGCTACGATGACATCCCCGCTTTTTGCCCTAAGGCTACGGTCAACCACTAAGATATCCCCACTAAAGATCCCTTTCATCTTCATGGAATCCCCTTTACAACGGAGACAGTAGGTGTTTGCTTTGTGCTTAAATAGGAGGGCGTTAAAGTCGAGGCTCTCCTCCCTGCTGTCTTGGGCAGGGGAGGGAAAGCCACAACTTACACTCTCAAGAAAAAAAGGCATATATAACTCATCCATGAGCTCTATAATCATGGATGAGTTAACATCTGTCAAGTACTCTCACTTGATAGGCATATCAATTAAGATGGTGGTGCTTCCTAAGCTTCCTAGCTTGGAGTGGCTAACGATGACATCGTAGCGGTGTGATCCTGCCTTAGGCGTTGAGGTATAAGAGAATCCATCTCCAACTACAGGCTCCCCTTCACAGTACCAAGAAGTGGTGAGGCTCTTTGCATCTATGCCTTGGAGGTTGGTAGGGGTAAAGGTGAGGGTCACATTTTGTCCTGCAATAGGTGAAACAGGGTTACAGGCAACTGTCCCCTCTATAGGCATCATGGTGTCATTGATAACAGTCATACTAAAGATAGTTGAGCGGTCTCCTATCTTCATCTCTAATGTTCCGCTTGTTGGTGTACCGGCGACAATACGTACAGCCTCTACAGAGCCACTGACCACCACGTTCTGGCTAGAGAGCTTAGAGATGAGGGTGTAGGAGCCTGAGGGCAGGGAAGCACTAAAGGTAGCCGTTCCCGCCGCTTTATCTATAGTAGGGGCGGTGATGGTGACCTCTTTGTTAGCTTGATTGAGAAGCTTTACTGTAAGAGAGGCATTGTCTGCTACCTGATCAAGGGCCCAGGAGTAGGTGACTGCAAGCGTTCCCTCATCGACTAGCTCAGTAAGGTTGATAGTTGCTGTTTTGGTCACAGAGGAGAGTAGGGTATCAAGCTTTCCTTGGGCTAGAACAGCTCCTTTACTATTGAGGGCTTGGGCGGTGAGTGACCACTTACCCATGAGTAGCTGTCCCAGTGTTACTGTAGAGGTGGTTCCGGTTACATCAACTGTTTGGGTATTAGGACCTGTTCCGGTGATCTGATAGCTAGCGATAGTCATCGCCTCAGTTGAGGGAAGCAGGCTTCGTTCAAAGGTATCGAAATCGTCACAGGCAAAACGGACGACAAGGTCTGTGTGGGTACCACCTCGGCTCTCTTCACAACTGGTAAAGAGCAGGAGGGCAATAAGGGGGATAAGCAGTAATCTTTTCATGGGATTCTCCTTAGAATATGTTTGCTACCTAAGGGGGAGAACGCCCTCATTCACTTCAAGAGGGTATTGGAGAAACCTCTCTCTTTGTCTATACTGGCAAAAAGTGGAGGGTTGTAATGGAAGAAACAATGGTGGTTAAGGTTATGCAGGGGGATATCGAGCGAGCTCTTCCTCTAGCACTGCACGCCTGCTGGGGTGGAGCTGAAGATGTCGATGCCTCGGTGCGGCTCTCTCATGAGGGGCGGTTCCTCCATCTGAGGTTTGCTATTCAAGAACCTCAGCTTAGACGCATGTGCACCGAGCATAACCAAAAGGTCCACACCGATAGCTGTATGGAGATTTTTCTCCAGCGGGAAGGGGAGAGTGAGTACGTAAACTTTGAGTTTAGTGCTAGCACCAAGGCTCTTGTAGGACGAGGAGCGGGGCGAAAGGACCGTATCCTGTACCCCCCCTTTGTTATAGATCAGATTCCTATCACCCTTACTCTCTTGGAAAATACCAATGTACAAAGTCGCTACCGCCTTGATGTATCTATCGATTTAGTCCTGTTTGGCCTTATGAAAGAGGAGGAGACCCCCTCCTTTATTAAGCTCAAGGGAAATATTTATAAGTGTGGGGATGGCTTAAAGAGACCACACTATCTCTGCTATGCCCCGATTGGGACACTTAAGGCTGACTTTCATACCCCTTCCTATTTTGTCCCCTTTAAGTTTCTTTAAGAGAAGCTAATACCTAAATTCCTCTCTACACGAGAAGCAGAACGCTAAGCTAAGTGAGCTTAGCGTTTGTTTATCCGTTTTTCCTGATGATTTCGCGTATTGGGGTTCCAGCTTTCCGTTCCGAAAAAGGGCTCCTCTCCGATAAGCCTCTCTAAGGCGAGGTGGGCAAGGTTCTGTCCAAAGATAGCGGTGATAGTGGGCAGGCTTCCTAGTACGTTGCGCCTGCGCCCTTGGTTGCTGATCTGCTCGTTGAACTCTGCTCTCTCCTCCTCTTCAGGGTTTTTATAGGTGAAGCGGATCTCTTCAGGAGAGTAGACAACCTCAATGCCCCGCCCAACCCCTCGTTTGCGTAAATTGGTGCGCACCTGCTTTGCTAGTGGGCACCCATAGGTGTCCATAAGGTCGCCTCTCTTTACCAAGGAGGGGTTTCTGCGTAGAGCAGCTCCCATGCTACTTACTATGGGGACTCCTTCTTTGTACGCTCTTTCTAGCAGTGCACATTTGGGGTTGAGGGAGTCTATGGCATCGATAACTAGATCTATACCCCCTTCGAATATCTGATCGACAGTACTGTTATCGACAAATAGTGGTAGTTTCTCAACAATGCAGTGGGGGTTTATTGCTTTGACTCGTTCGGCAGCTACCTCTATTTTAGGAAGGCCTATGCTTTGGTGTGTTGCTAGAATCTGGCGATTGAGATTGGTGATGCTGATCAGATCGAAGTCAACCAGGCGCACCGCTCCTACGCCACTACGGACTAGCGATTCAAGGCACATGCCACCTACAGCTCCTAAACCGACCACAGCCACCTTCTTGGTGTGCAGGGCTTCAATAACCTCATCACCGAGAAGGCGCGTTATTCGTAAGAATTGCTCTTTTTGCATGGTTGTTCCTCTTCAGAGTC
>CAZPOJ010000253.1:0-3089 GCA_964588005.1 uncultured Sphaerochaeta sp. | reverse complement strand
TGTTCATATCTTCGGAGATACGGACATCGAATTTGCCGGTATCCAGCAGCATGTTACGGTATTCCTCCTGGGTTATGCGCCAGGGGTGAGCGCCGACGTCATCACCGGAAATAATGAGGGTGTTGATTTTCTCGGCAGCCGAAGCTGAGCAAACAAGGCTCAGCACGATTGCGCTTGTTAGGGCGATTATTTTTTGGTTCATAAAATTTATTTTTAGTCTCTCGTTTACGCGCGGACTATTGTGCGGATAGAAGGAGAAAAAGGCAAGCCTGAATAGAATTATTGTCGTGTATCGCATTGCCTCAAAAATATGCGCACCGAAAAGGGAAAGAGGAATGAGAGGGTTTATGGGATGGGATAGGGAAGGAATTTTGTGCTGTTCATACACCGGGATCTTAATATACTAGCCCTATGAATTCGTTGGTGGTTAGGATGGCCAAAGTCGGGCGCGAAGGTTTTCGCCGCGCAGCGGCTTTGTTCAACAATCGGGTGGAGCGAACATCCGCTATGCGTTTTGGTTTTAAATCCCGCCTGTTGCTTTTCCTGGTTCTATTCGGTGTTGTTGCGTTCCCTCAGCATGCTTGTGCAAATGGAGTGACGCCGCTGATGTTCGCTACAGGTCTGCATCTACTCTTCGGGAATGCCCTCATCGGCATTGGCGAAGGTCTCCTGCTTGGATTGCTATTTTCGGTGCCAAAGGGCAAAAGTGTTTCCGTCATGATTCTCGCGAATTACGTTTCCGCATGGCTGGGTGTGTTATTCATCGAAAGTGCGGACGCATTGCCGATGGATCTGACCAACGTGCGGATGTGGTTCTGGATAATGGTGGCGGCGACATACTGCATGACACTGTTACTGGAGTGGCCCTTCGTCGCTCGGTGTTTTCGTGGCACTCAAAACTGGTTTCGACAGAGCGTGCGGGCCTCACTCGTGGTCCAAAGCGTGTCTTATATCCTTTTATGCGGCTGCTACTGGATGGCCAGCGACACTTCCCTTTACAGCAGGATGAACGTCGTCGCCTCAGCCGAGCTGGCGCTGCCCGAATCCGTGCTCGTCTATTTCATCTCCCCGGCGGACGGCGACGTTTACAAACGGCAGTTGACGGGTGGAAGCGAGCAGAAGATTTTTGAGCTGCACTCGACAAACCTCAACGATCGACTCTTCATCCGGCAGAACAGAGTGGACTCGAACCGCTGGGATTTGGTGGCGCGTTTTGAGACCGAGTCGCGCAGTAATCCGCATTTCGTGGATATTCTGACGAATATGATGGTTGAAGCGGCACCAGACTGGTTCACTATTTATGCTGGCTCACCGCGGGATGAGGGAAGATGGACCAGCCCAGTAAGGATTCAAAGCCTTGGGAGTGCGACGAACAGCCATTGGAAGTTTAGTGTTGGGGGCTTGCTGTTAGAGGATCTCCGGGTTTGGAATGAGACGACGGGTGAGTCAGTGCGGCTCTCATACGAAACCCCCTTTGTAGCTTGGAGGGTCTGGAACGCCGTCCACCTCCCCACTGACAAGGTTCTTTTTCAGCTTGGCGATGACCAGATTTGTGCGTTTGATCCGGCGCGTCGGCAAGTAGGTTTACTCTGGAAAGGAAGAGGCCCGGTGCCAGTCATTGAAAAGACCAATGTCGAGCAATAAGGGTATGGCTACGGACATCTTCTTCCGGCGGCTTAGGGTAAGCAATTCGTTCGGCATGAAATCCCGCCTGTTGCTTTTCCTTGTTCTATTCGGCGTTGTTGCGTTCCCTCAGCATGCTTGTGCAAATGCAGGGACGCCGCTGATGTTGGCTGGGATGCTGCATCTGCTCTTCGGGAATGCCCTCATTGGCAGTGGCGAAGGAGTCCTGCTAGCACGGCTATTTTCGCTGCCAGAGAGAAAGTGTATTGCCACCATGGTTGTCGCGAATTACGCCTCCGCATGGCTGGGTGTGTTATTCATCCAAGACAAGATAATGCGCGCATTGCCGATGGATCTGACCAACGAATGGATGTGGTTCTGGGGAATGGTGGTGGCGACATACTGCATGACACTGTTACTGGAGTGGCCTTTCATCGCTCGGTGTTTCCGCGGCACTCAAAACTGGTTTCGACGGAGCGTGCGGGCCTCACTCGTAGTCCAAAGCGCGTCTTATATCCTTTTATTCGGCTGGTACTGGATGGCCAGCGACACTTCCCTTTACAGCAGGATGAACGTCGTCGCCTCAGCCGAGCTGGCGCTGCCCGAATCCGTGCTCGTCTATTTCATCTCCCCGGCGGACGGCGACGTTTACAAACGGCAGTTGACGGGTGGAAGCGAGCAGAAGATTTTTGAGCTGCACTCGACAAACCTCAACGACCGACTCTTCATCCGGCAGAGCAGAACGGACTCGAACCGCTGGGATTTGGTGGCGAGTGTTGATATCGAGTGGCCTTGTGGTCGTTACGTGGATGTGCAGACGAATATGATGGTTGAGGCAGCAACAGTCGACGACTACTGGAAGGTTCAAAGCCTTGGAAGTGCGACGAACGTCCATTGGAAGTTTTGGACTAGTGTCGGGCTGAAAGAGGGTTTCTGGGCTTCGAATAAGACGACGGGTGAGTCGGTGCGGTTCTCATACGAAACCTTCTTTGGAAGGTGGACGGTCCGGAACGCCGTCCACCTCCCCTCTGATAAGGTTCTTTTTCAGCTTGGCCGTGACCAGATTTGCGCGTTTGATCCGGCGCGCGGGCAAGTAGCTCTACTCTGGAAAGGGAGAGGCCCGGTGCCAGTCATTGAAAAGACCAATGGCGGGCAATAAGGGGTATATTTGCTTACGCATCGTGGCAAACTTCCACTTTTGATATTCCCATGACAGTAAGAGATATTTGTGTGTCTTGAATAGAAATCTCAAAAAACTTCATCCGGGGCTCGACTTTTTGGAGCAGGTCAAATAGAATCGTCCCATTGAGAGATGGGAAATTTATTCCGGGTGCCGAGTTCAAGAGTGACTCTTGAGGCATCGGAGGAGCTTTCCCGTAAGAAAGAATAGAGATATGAGTTTTTCGAATACTTTGAATCATGGAGGCTGCACACGCAGGGATTTCCTCCGCTTGGGTATTAGCAGC
>CAZPOJ010000252.1:0-3102 GCA_964588005.1 uncultured Sphaerochaeta sp. | reverse complement strand
ATCATGGTGGGCAAAAGAAATCCTTGCTAGTATTGGATAGTAAATTACTCTCAGAGGCAATGAGAGGCTTTCATGCTGGCTCCAATCGTGTTGATCGACATGGAATAGTTGGCAATCACTTTAAGCGAGTTAATGGAACCAATACTCATGCTACTGGCCATTATGCAATAACACATAAAGTGAGCTACTTATGAGGAATCAGCCTAATCACTACCTAGCCTGGCTGGAATCTCATGCAAGAAAAGAACTGACTCTAGCTGAATGGTTTGATGTAATCACTACATTCTATTCGATTGATTTTCAAGGCAGTAATACAGGTAGACCTTCCAAGCTAAAGAAAAGGGTAGCTATTCAGTTCTTCTTGGAATATGGAAAATCAGACTATATGAAGTATGCGCTAGAAAAAGTTGGTGTTTACCGAAGCACTGCTTGGCCATGGAAACATCGATATCGGACGGTTGATGCCATGTATCGGTTGGCTCCTACTCTTAATTATAAGCAAAGGGCTGAATTCCCTTTTTACTGGAAAAGAATCCGTAAGCAGCGTATCCGACTTTTACAACAAAAAAGGGGAGGGGGTTCTTCACCAAGTAGGAACTCTATTGGAAGACGGTCAGCATATAAGTCATTTTTTGTTACCAGGGTTGAATCTACCCTGGAAGCAACTGCTCAGAAACTTGGTGTAAGCAAGAGAACTGTAATCACCTGGATGGACACCTATCTTAAGTTTCGCAGAGCAATATTATTAAGATGGCTAGAACGAGAATTACCAATATTTGAGAAACATTGTAATCGATTCGAAGTTGACCTTGCTCATAGTCTGGCTCACTTTAAATCTGATAAGGAGAATCCAAATGATACCTGAATTAGCAACGAGCATAACTCATGAAAGAAGTTCATTGGATTCAATGTTTTTTAATTGTGATCTAGTAGACCAAGTTAGAACAGCAATGATCGATTGTGGATTCAATCCTCCTACAGACATTATATTTGACGGAAAAATACATAGGTTCTCTACCAATGGAAAAGCAAGCGATACAGCTGGTTGGTATATTTTCTTCAACAACGATATTCCTGCTGGCGCTTTCGGAGACTGGAGAAAAGGAGAAAAGTATACTTGGCATGCTGATATAGGGAGATCCTTAACCAAAACTGAATCTGCCAACATTAAAATAGACCTGAAGGAAGCAAAGAAGTTTCAAAAGAAGGGCCTTGACGAACAACATAAAAAAGCTGCAAACGAAGCATTGGAAATTTGGACCAATGCTAAGCCAGCACCTGCTGATCATCAATACTTGCAAAAGAAACAGATAAAGCCACTCTTTGCTAGAGTAAACAATAAGAATGAGTTAATTATTCCAGTGTACAATGAAGGTAATAGAATAATGAGCCTTCAGAGGATTGATCCTAGTGGCACGAAAAGATTTCATAAGGGCGGGCAAACAGGTGGAGGGTTTTATATCCTAGGCGAAGTCAACGGAGCAGAAACTGTATATTTGGTTGAAGGTTATGCAACTGGAGCATCTGTTTATGAAAACCTTAATGCTCCTGTAATAGTATGTTTTTCTGCTAACAATCTAAAAAATGTAGCTACTATATGGAAAAACTCATGTCCTAAGGTGAACTTGGTAATCATTGCTGATAATGATGCGAATGGGATAGGTGAAAGAGCTGCCAATGAAGCTGCAGAGGCGTCTGGTGCGTTTGTAATCGTTCCTCCTGAACTGGGTGATGCTAATGACTATATTAACTCAGGGGGCGATCTCAAGGAGTTGTTGAATGATTATAAGGATAGTCAGTATCAACAAATCCTGAAAGATTTGGATGTAGTATTTGGGGATGAGCTTTCTGAGCATTTCAACCCACCGGATGAATTGGTTGAGAATCTTATTAGCTTGGATAGTGTTATCATGATCTATGGAAGCTCTAATAGCGGGAAGACGTTCTTTGCACTTGCAATGGCACAAGCAGTCTCTTCTGGGACTTCTTTCTTGCGGAGAAGGACTGAACAAGGATTGGTCGTGTATATTGCTTGTGAGTCTCCAGGTAGTGTTGTATCAAGGTTGCAGGTGATGCGAGATTATTATGATTCTGATTTGAGTAGCATAGCTATCATCAGAGCACCAGTAAACTTTCATACCAATCCTAAAAAAGTGGAAAGAGTTACAAGAGCCATCAAACATATGGAACAGCAGAAAGGGGAGAGATGCAAACTCATCATCATCGATACTTTGGCACGGATTAGTGCAGGAGCCAATGAGAATAGTGGAGATGAAATGGGCCCCATCTTTGCAATGTTTGACCTACTGCGACATTCTACGCATGCAGCAATCACTATCATCCATCATTCGGGCAAAGATGAAGCCCGAGGTTCTCGGGGATGGTCGGGAATGCGAGCTCACGTTGATACAGAGATAGAAATCAAGAAAAACAAGTCCTTAGATAACGGCTCAATGCATACTGCAGAAGTAACCAAGCAACGAGACTTAGGAAGCAATGGAGAACGACTTCATTTTAAGCTCAATGTGGTTGAAATCGGACTTACCAAGTTTGGCAAACCAGCAACCAGTTGCGTGGTTATACCAACAGATAGCCAAATGGATGAATCTTACTCTCCCAAAATGCAGGAAGATACTCAGAGCCTGGTTAAGGCATATCAGAATGCAGGTAAAAAAATTATCTATAAAGATGAAGAAATGCCATTTCTCTCTAAGCGTAGTTGGAGTTCATTTATCCAAAAGCATGAAAAAAATCCAAAGACTCGTGAGAAAATTACAGAGGGAGCTGCTTTGCAGAAGTTGAAGCCTTCCGTAGGGAACCAAGGAAAAAGTAATAGGGCAGTTCGGTTGATAGATGCAGGAATTATTGCTGAATATAAGGATGGATTCGTTATACTAAAAAAAGAGCTGGTGTACAAGGATTAGCGCCATCATGAGCATCATCGTACACTTTCACGTATACTGAAAAAGAGAGAAACATGCATTCTGGGGCTTGAGGAAGTGATTTGTACACTCTGTATCTCTGCCGTACACTCAAAAGGTACTAATTGGACATTCCGGTACCCCCCGTACACCACCCTATAGGGGTGTACAGGGTACGGAG
>CAZPOJ010000251.1:0-3110 GCA_964588005.1 uncultured Sphaerochaeta sp. | reverse complement strand
AATTGTTTGGATAAAGGAGTCTATGAAGTGCAGTGATGCCCCTACTGCAGAGGCCTCGATCTTGTACCTGCATGTCCTTAGGTAGGTAGCCTTTTCTGCAAAGGTATCCAAAGTCTCAACCCTACTCATAATCTCAGGCAGGTAGGGGGTGAGGAAGCTTCCGACATATCCTCCCAGGACTATGTCGCAATCGAAGATGACGCGCACATTGCCTATCATCAGGGCAAGGTTGTCCAGATATTCTGTGAAGACCTCTGTGCAGAGAGGGTCTTCTGACTCCAGCTTCGAGAAGAAGTTCACAAGCTTGCCATCCCCATAAGAAGCCAGCACAAGAGCTGACCCGTACGAGTCAAAGTGCCCTTGCTTGCCGCAATAGCACATCTTTCCCCCCGGGAAGAGGGTGGCATGGCCAAACTCGGCGCTATGGAGATTGTTCCCCTCCACAAGATTTCTGTTGAGAATGATCGCACCTCCTACGCTGTTGCTCAAGGAGAGGTATACCATGTTCTCCAAGTCGGGAGATACTGATAATTCTGCCATGCTGGCAGCTGATGCATCATTGCAAAGTCTTACCTCATAATCAAAACAATCAAAAAGAGAGATTCTTGTAGGTTCCTGTATGTTCAAAAGATGGGATCTTTGCAGCGATTTTCCGTCGTGGCTGACGATTCCTGGCAAGGAGACCCCGATGCCCAGCACCTTGTCCGGATTCTTGACATGTTGTGAAATGAATTGATGGGTAAGGTTGGCAGCTGACTGGTAGTACTCGTTGGTATTGGCAAACTTCTGGGGAATGCGCACATGGGCGAGCACCTCTCCCTTGAGGTTGGATGCGGCAAGGCTGACATGGTTCTGGGTAATGTCCAGCCCGATTCCAATCTTGGAGTCGGGAAGGGCAGATACAGAGGAGGCTCTTCTTCCTCCGGTGGAGACCATCTCCCCCCCCTCGGCCACCAGGCCGAGGGCGATGATCTCCTTGATGTTCTGCCCGACTGTTGGCAGGCTGAGGGAGAGCAGCGCTGCTATCTCCTGCCTGGAAACCTCATTCTGTTCCAGCAGGGTCTTGTAGACGTTGATCCTGTTCTGTTTCTTTACTTCAATGTTGCTCAGTCTCATGCGACCCTCTTTTTGGTGTGTATGGTAGGTGCCATACGTAAGACTATAGCATTGTTTTGACCATTTTCAAGGCGCCCTGATACTGTTTCCACTTGGGAGAGCTCAAAATACCAAGAAAGAATACTGTCCTATGACTCTCTAGTTCCAGGAAAAGCAGTGATTGCAATGCAAAGGCTGAAGGAATTGGTGTTTGTACTGTCCTTGGTGTGCATAGGTGGGGCTTTGTGATCTCTTCCAAGGTTTTTGGTCCTTCATACACCGAACCGCTTTACTATGATGACATCGACCTTTCGTACAGGCCCAAGTGACATAGATACATATTGTTGCACAGAGGCTTATGGTCGACACCAGCCTGCATTCCGTTGTTGCCTATATCTTCGAGGGAGTTGCATACATGGCCTATTGTCTCTGGCTGTATCAGCGTATGAAGCATGATATTTAATCCTGTCAGGGCTCTCACCTTTGTAGGTTCACTATTGGGTGTAGTTTGTATGTTGGGGGAATGGGAGGACATTTGCCTTTGAGACAATGCATGAATTTTATGTATTTCTAAGACGGTGATGATAGAGTAATACAGTGCATGATACTAACCTGTTTCCTTCTTACAGTAGGGAAAAAGAGAAGCTTTATCATCATAAAGCTATCCATTTCAATTGAACAAACACTAGTACATATTTCTGTATAAAGGAATGAAAAGCCTGATATCGTTCATGAAATAGTACTGAACGTTCATAATAATAATTGATAATAGAAAAAAATATGAAATTCGTTCTTTACAATCTTAGATTGTTCCAGTAGCATTTATGCATGGGGGAACGCTTTGAAGTATTCAATTGAAATAGGCAAGATAGTGGAAGGTGCACTCAAGTACGATCAGGAAAAAGTAATAAACTACACCAGACTCCTCATTGAGAAGTTGCATGCCGACAATGATGATAGGGCTGCCGGTAAGTTTAGCAAAATGCTGACATCAAGTGACAAAGGAAAACTCACAGCCATGGACCTCGGCAAATCAAGGAATGTTCCGGTTGATTCCGAATCCAGATCATCGTTAGTTGATGTGATATATCCGAGTGACAATAGTATTGAAGTGATCTTGTCCGAAAGCAATAAAGAAAGAATACAGGCTTTCATCACTAGTTACAGGCATGCAGACAAACTTAATTCACTAGGCCTTGGGGTTTCAAATACGTTGATGGTATATGGTCCTCCAGGATGTGGAAAGACTAAATGTGCATACCTTATCGCCAAAGAACTGGGATTACCCCTGATAGTAGCTCGTTTGGATAGTCTCATATCATCATATTTGGGAACAACAGCAAAAAACATACGAAATGTATTCGAGTTTGCCCAAAGCATGCCTTGTGTGCTTTTCCTTGATGAATTTGATGCGATAGCAAAAGCTCGGGATGATAGCAATGAATTGGGTGAATTGAAACGAGTAGTGAATAGCCTTTTGCAAAATGTGGATACCATGAGCAGTGATAGTCTGCTCTTAGCCGCAACGAATCATGAACATTTGCTTGACTCGGCGGTATGGCGGCGTTTCGATTATAGGATAGAGATAGAGTTGCCTGATGCTGAAGCGATTTCACGTATGATTGACCTCTTTTCTCATGACATCATGAGCTTTGATCACAAGGATAGGTCCTTGATGGCTATTGCATTCCGAGGGCTAAGTGGTGCTGATATAGAGGGAATAGTAAAAAAGGCTCTTCGCAATGCTATCATCGCAAGTAAGGAGGTTTCCCTAACCGATGTCTACAATGAATTTTTCTCAAGCAGTAAAATTATTCCTCAAAATTGTAATGATAAAAAAGAGCAGAATGCAATCAAGGCAAACTTTTTGCGTTCCTGTGATGCAAAGCATTTCAGTTATTCTGTGATAGCGTCCATTCTAGGGATTTCAAAGACTTCAGTCTCTCATCTCTGCAAGGAGGATACACCATGAGCAAGAAGTATCTGCCCATACAAGTGGTTTACCAAAAAAAATC
>CAZPOJ010000250.1:0-3146 GCA_964588005.1 uncultured Sphaerochaeta sp. | reverse complement strand
CCAAAAAGCCCCCTTCGTACAAAGAAGGGGGCAAATAGAGGAGAAAAGCATCTAGGCTAGAACTGTATGGCTACCTTGTAATCCCCGTGCTTACCAGTGGCATACTCAAATGCCTTCTGCCAATCTTCAAGGGGGAACATGGAGCTGACTACCCCATCTGTCATCAAATTTCCATTATGGATATTTTCGATCACATACGGAAAACAATATGGACTCAAGTGAGCTCCCAGAACATCCAGTTCCTTGCGGTCCCCAATGATCGACCAGTCGAGGGTTGTAGGTTCTGCAAAGACAGAGAACTCCACAAACCTGCCAAGCTTGCGAATCATCTGCATCCCCTGCACAACTGATTGTGGTGCACCGGTTGCCTCAATATAGGTATCACAACCATAGCCATCAGTCAGTTTCATGACCTCTTCTACCACATTCACTTTCTTGGGATTCCAGACAAGGTCAGCTCCAAATTTCTTTGCCAGGGCAAGGCGGTCGTCGTTCAGGTCCAATACGATGAGCGTCTTGGGGTTACGCAACTTTGCATAGGCAACCATACCCAGGCCAAGTGTCCCAGCGCCTGAAAGAACCACAACATCCTCGCTCTGTATATCAGCCCGGTCAACACAATGCTTGGAACAGGCGTAAGGTTCTATAAGCAGGGCTTTTTCCAGAGGCATATCCTTGGGAACTTGGTGTATTACCGAACCCTTGGGCAATCTGACATACTCAGCCATCCCCCCATTCTCTCCATTGAAGAAGCCAAAGATATGGTGAGGCTGACACATCCAGTACTGGCCCTTCTTGCAGAAGCGACACTCACCACAGGGGACTATCTGGTCGGGAGCCAAACGATCACCAACCTTGATGCCCTTGACATTCTCACCCACCGCCACTGCAACCCCAAGGAATTCGTGTCCGGGGATGAATGGGGGTTCCACCCAAGCTGGCTGGGTCTCGTCACCCCAGAACATCGCCGCACCATGCTGGCACTTGAGATCCCCTGCACATACACCACAGCCTTCAGTCTTGATGATTACATCATCAGGGCCACAAGTGGGGGTCGGAAAGTCTTCGACTAACCTATAATCAGAAGAGCTGTATGCTACAAGAGCCTTCATTGTCTTAGGTACATTCATTTGTATCTCCTTTGAAATTATTGTCGTAAAATGTCATTCACGGTGCACACTTTCTATTTTTTCTCTTTGCTTGAACTGATATAGATAGCCCCAAGAATTATGATGCCCTTCACTACACGTTGCATGTAGGGAGAGACCCCCATCAGGTTCAATCCATTATTCAGGACACCCAACATCAGAGCTCCAAGCAGGGTCCCGAATATATGGCCCCGCCCACCTGCCATATCAGTACCGCCGAGCACAACAGCCGCGATGGCATCGAGCTCAAACCCAACTCCAGAATTAGGCTGTCCAGACATCAGGCGGGAAGTGAGGATAAGGCTGGCAGTTGCGGCGGTAAAGCCGCTTATCATATATACAAGCAACTTATTCTTCTTTACCCGTATTCCAGAAAGCCTGGTTGCCTCTTCATTCCCTCCTATGGCATACACATATCGTCCGAAGATGAACTTGTTAAGCAACAGATATGCGAGGGCATACATTACCAACATGATAAGAACCGGTGTCTGGACCCCCAGCAGCTTGCCCTTGCCTACAGCACCAAACGACTGGGGCAATCCACTCAAGGGATATCCCTTTGTATAGAGCAACGAAATACCACGGGCGATTTCCATCATTGCAAGCGTAACTATGAAAGCTGGCTGCTTGACGTACGATATGAGAAAGCCATTGAGGAATCCAAAAGCGGTACCGACAAGCATCCCCAGGACCACAGCCCAGAAAGGAGGTACCCCGTTGATCATTGCCCCTGCCATAATGGTGCTAGAAAGAGCCATAACTGGACCTACGGAAAGGTCAATTCCTCCAGTAAGGATGACCATGGTCATTCCGATGGATATAATCGCATTGACAGAAATCTGACGGAGGATATTGTTGATATTACTCATGGAGAAAAAGTTATCAGAGATAACTGTCATAAAAATGCACAGGACTATAAAAGCCGCTAGGGTGAGCATTTCAGGTCTCTTTTTCAATTTCTTGAGTGCAGCCACCCCAATATTAAAATTCTGGTTGTCCATGCTTCTTTCCTCCTGTCGCATAGTTCATTATCAGTTCACTATTGATATCATGTTCGGTCAACGTTGCTACGATCTCATCATTTCTCATGACCATTACCTTGTCACTCAGGCCAATAACCTCGGCAAGCTCACTGCTGATCATGATTATGGAGATGCCTGACTTGACCAGTTCCCTCATCAGGAGATATATCTCAGCTTTTGCCCCGACATCTATACCACGGGTGGGCTCATCAAAAATCAGGAGCTCACACTCTGTGGTCAGCCACTTTGCTATGGCAACTTTCTGTTGGTTCCCCCCACTCAAGTTCTGCACCAACTGTTCAACCGAAGGTGTCTTGATGGATAGCTCATCCCTACGGGCATTGCTTACCAGAACATTATTCTTATGGTCGATCCAAAAGCCTCGTTTGGCTGTCTTATTCAGTGTATTGATGACAATGTTGTCACATATGGAAAATGACAGAATCAGGCCCTGTGTTTTCCGGTCCTCGGGTACCAGGCCAATACCGTGGGTAAGGGCTTCATGAGGAGTAGAGAGACGAATCTCTTTCCCTTGGTAGATAACCTTCTTGAAATGTGACTTGTCAGCCCCTATCAGCGAACGGATCAGCTCTGTTCGTCCGGCACCTACCAACCCCGATATCCCCAAGATCTCCCCTTTGTGCAGCATTATCCTCTGTTTGGATGTAGTTTTGGACCGTTGTACGATAGCATCCATACGCACTTCCCGTTTTTCAATCTCACCATATGGGAGCTTTGGGGGAAAACTCTGGCAAACAGTCCTTCCCACCATTTTTCGAACCAAGTCATCAGGCTCTACTTCCTTGACAAGACTAGTATCAATATACTGCCCATCACGCAAACACGTAACCGAATCTGCTATCTCATATACATCATCAAGATGATGTGAGATGAAAATCATAGAAACTTCTTTCTTCTGGAGTGTTCGCATAAGGGTAAAAAGCTGCTTGACCTCTCCAGGGGTAAGGGTTGCAGT
>CAZPOJ010000249.1:0-3177 GCA_964588005.1 uncultured Sphaerochaeta sp. | reverse complement strand
AAGGAATATGGGAACTAGCATGCAACACCTTCACGACATCTTTACCGCCACTTATTTCTAATACCGGCTGTTTGGCTTGTCGGGAATAGTCATCTGCAATCTCCCGGATTCAAGAAGCGGTTTGAGATAATATGTGGAAAAATGTCTCATATCCTTATAACCACAATGCTCTGTAATCTCTTTTTTCCCTCTTGGTACTGTACAATACCGAAGTATCTTTTTTTGCATTCCATCTTGTTGGGTATCTTGTTGGGTATCTTGTTGGGTAACTTGTTGGGTAACTTGTTGGGTGTCTTGCGCGGTAAGTCCACTTGAAGAGTAATTCATATTTTTCAACACAACGCGAAAGTCTGAGGACGTGGAAAAGAACTCCGGTCGCTTTTGTTCCGTATAGCCTGGAAGTTTAGCACTTTCACTCAGTATCTTCGTCAGTTCACTGCCACGCCTTTCCATACATTTCATGCGATGAAACAAATCGGCGATCACGGGATTACGTCTTGCTGATACTATCGTGTAGATATCACGATCCTGTATTTCCTTGCCGTCAAACATTCCACCAGGAGACTGAATCTCAAGTCGGTCATCGTACATGTCAATATGAATTTCGCTGCCAGCTATGATGTAATCGCGATGTATGAGGGCATTGACCAGTGCTTCAAACACAGCCCTATCGGCATAATCAGGCTTGTCAACGCGATACTCAGCTTCTTTTACAAAACGAACCTTGGAGTTGTTGCGGACAAAGTCCCTGCTATTACGTAGCAAGCTGATAAGATTTCCTTCATGTTCCTTATCATCCAGCGCATCTTTTTGATAAGTTTTGTGATTAGCTATTTAGTCATTAGTTTAAAATCTTCTTGACTTGGAGATACAACCCTCTGATAATGAGTTTATAGATTGTACTACAAAGTACAGAGTAAAGACGAATCACGCCATCATTAAGGAAGGCACTACTAGCATGCATCCAAGAGAGAGAGTTCTCACATCGTTGAACCATAGGGAACCAGATCGAGTTCCCTTCATGTATCGTGATGTCCCCCAGGTGCGTTCGCGCTTGCTCTCGGATTTGCAACTGGAAACCGATGAAGACCTATTCAAACTTCTGGGCATTGATTTTCGCTGGGTGGAGCCTACATACATCGGACCTGCTCTTTCAAGTCCTACATCTCCAGACAGAAAAAAGAATATCTTTGGCGTTGAATACCTTTTGCGAACAGGATCAGGGGGGAGCTACTGGGAGCCTGAGACCTTTCCCATGCAGCATATTGAGGATCCTGCCCTTCTCGATGCATATCCCTTCCCCGACAACTCCCTGTTTGATTTCTCTTGCATAGAAGAACAACTTGACCGGTATAGAGGCTATGCCATCATGACGGCCCCCAACGTCTATTGCAGTCCCGGAATCCTTTCAGTCATCCAAGACCTTTTTGGTATGGAGAAGACTTTTATGGATATGTATCTCAATGCTGAGTTGTGGCAGGCTTTGGCAGAGAAGATCATGGTTTTCAACAGGGCTTTCCTGCATGCTTTTTTCAGTGCAGGGAAAGGTGCGATAGATTTCTTCCGTATCGGTGATGATTATGGAGGACAACAAGGGCTTCTGTTTGGACCTGAGCAGTATGGGGAGTTCCTCAAGCAGAGAAACAGCGAGATGGCCTCTATCGCCAAGGGGTATGGAGCCCATTTCTATCAGCACAGCTGTGGTTCGATACGAGCCTTGATACCGGATATGATCGAATCAGGGGTTGAGGTGCTTGATCCTATACAGGTCCTCGCTGCCGGTATGGAGCCTGCAGGGTTAAAGAGAGACTTTGGAGGTGTATTATGCTTTTCCGGTGGTGTGGACGAGCAGGACCTGTTACCCAACGGAACACCAGAAGAAGTTAGAGAGGGAGTGTATCACCTGTTGGATGCGATGGCTCCAGGCGGTGGGTTTTTCTTGGGTCCAACACATAATTTCCAAGAGGACATTCCCACCGATAATATACTAGCACTGTACAAAGCAGGGGAGGAATATTTCAGATGACATCAAGAGAGCGGGTAAAAATTACCCTAGATCACAAAATTCCAGATCGGATTCCATGCCACATGAATGCAACTACATGGGTAGTGGAGAAAATGTTGAAGCACTTCGGGCTCAAGGAACAGCATGAACTGTTGGATGCCCTACATATCGATACACTCGATACACGTGGCCTAGATCTCAGAAATGGCATCATGCCACGTTTCAAGGGCCCTGAGCACCCTTTACTCAACAAGAATTGGGGTGGAAACATATTGGAGCTATGGGGTGTAGAAGAGCAGGTCATGGAGACTCCCGACGGAAGGATGTTCGGTCAGACAGAGTACCCTCTGCAAAGTGCCGAGTCGATCGAAGATTTGCAGAAGTTCCAGTGGCCACAGCCCGACTGGTTTGATTACTCCACCTTACGCAGCAGGCTGCTCAAGCATAAAGACCGCTCGATCATTGCAACGGGAGGGTCGGTCTGGCAACACCCCTCCTATATCCGTGGACTGGATACCTTGATGATGGACATGCTCTCAGAACCTGAAACAGCCCACTACCTATTTGATACGTTTACCGAGTTCTATCTTGAGTTCTTCACCAGGATCCTGAATGAAGCTGGAGACCTCATCGACAGCATTGCACTCGCCGATGACCTGGGAATGCAGAGCACCCTCATGATCAGTCCTGCCTTGTTTGAAGAGTTCGTAGCACCCAATATGAAGAAGTTTGCTGATTTGGCACACTCCTATGATTGTGCCCTGATCTTGCACTCTGACGGAAACATCAGATCCATCATTCCCAGTCTTATCGACTTGGGTGTTGATGTGCTCGATCCTATACAGCCTGAAGCGGAGGGTATGGATATGGTTGAGCTAAAACGGGAGTTTGGAAAAGACCTGGTATTTAGAGGTGGCATCAGCACCCAGCAGACACTGGCTTTTGGCACGAAGCAGGAAGTTGAGGATGAGGTGAAACGAGTTATCGACATCCTTGGCAAAGATGGCGGGTATATATGTTCCCCAGGCCACCCTGTCCTGCAGGATGATGTTCCGATGGAAAATATCATTACGATGTATGAAACAGCTTTTGCGTATGGCAAGTATTAGATAGCCATCCTTATGCTTATTCTTGTCTCATGCCCTCATGCCACTCTCACCCCATTGAGTCTG
>CAZPOJ010000248.1:0-3197 GCA_964588005.1 uncultured Sphaerochaeta sp. | reverse complement strand
TTTATTCTGCTTTATTTGGAATTATGAAATCACTACAATTACGAACATGGGTAATGTTGCAAATTAGTAAACATATGTTAAGTAATAAATTAGCCTAAGCTACACCTTTTCGGTTGGCCCCTCATCCTTGTTGTCGCTCCGTTTCATGCTGTAATGGGTGCTCTTTCTGACCTTGTTCCCATGCTCATCGTCTGTCATGTTGGATCGTCTCTTCTTCATCTCCTGGACCCGGTTGAAAGTCTCCCTGTCGATGAGGGGAGGGTGATGGTTCTCGGACCTATGAATTTCTTCTGGCTGGTTCTTGATCCTCTTCACCGCAGGATACTCGGCGACCATCGTCCAGCCGAAGACGGAATTTCCCGTATAATTCTCGTTGGAGAGGATATTAAGTGAGGTCATATTTGATCATCATAGAGACTGAGACAACTTCAGGATTTAGAGCTATACCATTTCAGGAAAATCATAAATCCACTACATTCTCCGGCTTTCCAGCGAGGTAGGAACGCAGGTTCTCCACCGCGATGTCCATCAGACGCTGCCGAGACTCCTTCGGGGCCCAGGCGATGTGTGGGGTGATGATGCAGTTCTTTGCCTTGAGCAGCGGATTGTCGGCCTTGATCGGCTCGGTGGAGACCACATCCACGGCGGCCCCTCCGACCTTCCCCGCATCCAGGGCCTCGGCGAGATCCTGCTCCACGATCAACGGACCGCGCGAGTTGTTGATGATCAACACGCCGTCTTTCATATTCGCGATGTTTGCCTTGTTGATGATTCCTTGTGTTTCGTCAGTGAGCGGGGCGTGGAGGCTGATGACATCGGACTTGGAGAGCACTTCGTCCAACTCGGCATACCGGCAGTTCTCGCTTTCGAGCGCAGGATTCCGGTATGCGTCGTAAGCAAGGATGTTCATTCCGAGCGCCATGGCGATACGGGCGGTGTTCTGCCCGATTCTTCCGAATCCGATGATACCCATCGTCTTGCCGTCAAGCTCGACCAGCGGGTAGTCCCAGAAACACCAGTCGGAGCTCTTGCTCCAGCGACCTTTCTGGACCTCGGCGTCATGGTGTCCGATATGGTGGCACAGTTCCAGCAGCAGCGCGATGGCAAATTGCGCGACTGCGGCGGTACCGTAGGTGGGAATGTTGGCCACCACGACTCCGTGCTCCTTTGCCGCCCGTGTATCGATGACATTGAATCCGGTCGCCAGAACGCCGATATACCGCAGTTTGGGACAGGATTCCAAGGTTCCGCGGGTGATGGGTACTTTGTTGGTGATCACAATTTCAGCATCCCCGATGCGCTCAAGGATCAAATGCTCGGGCGTGCGGTCGTACACAGTGACCGATCCCAAGGCCTCAAAACCCTCCCAGGAGAGGTCCCCGGGATTTTCCGTATAGCCGTCAAGGATGATAATTTTCATGGTTGCCTCCAAAATATTTCATGATGAATTCATGTTAGAAACTTAGTATAAAGGAAAACTATGAATAGGCAAACCTTATCATGGAATGCATGATAATCATTTCTTATTTTCATTAATTATTAAAATGTTTTTACATCGGAATGAAAAATATTGTGATTGGTTTCTGAACATGATATGGTACAGTCAATCAGTTCAGTTGAAATGAACCGGTGGCGTAATGCACGGGGATGTAAAAATGAAAGAGGCAGTATTGGGCATCGGAAGGATTAGACACAACTATCCGATGTTGAGCGTGGCGGAGAAGCGGATCGCGGATTACATCATGAAAAATCCCGCGGGATTGGAGAATCAGACCGTTGTGGGATTGGCGGAAGCGACTGGAACCAGTCCCGCTACGATCATCCGGTTTTGCCGTTCGATCGGATTCAAGGGCTTCATCGATTTCAAGCAATATTTGAAGAACGACCACAACCACAATGCTGCGTGGCTCCGCGTCAACTTCAAGGAATCGATCGCCATGATCAAGGAGAAGACGTTCGGATACAATCGGACCAGCGTCAACGAAATGCTCGCGATCCTTGATGATGATTATCTCGAGCAAGCCGTGGCACTCATCGACGGGGCGACTTCGATTGCGATGGTCGCCGAAGGAGGTTCGGGGTCATCGGCGCGTGCCGCGTACGATGCGTTCCTGCAAATCGGGCTTCCTGCCGTGCTTCTTGATGATCCAATCTTCCAGGTGCTGAGTGTCGGTCGGCTTGCCAAGGATTCGGTCGTCCTGTTGTTCAACCACAGCGGACAATCGAGGAATATTATTGATGTGGCGAAGCTGGCCAAAAAGATGGATCTGCCGACTATCGGTTTGGTGGGAGTCGTGGGTTCTCCGCTCATGAAGTATATCGATATTCCCCTGCTCACCGGAATGTCGGATCATCCATTCTTCAGCGATTCCCTTGCTGCCCGGATCTGTGAGTTGTATGTCGTCTCAACCATCCATGGTATCATCACGATGCGTCGGAAAGACAATCTGGTAAACAACCTTCAAGAAGTCAGCGATTTACTGAGTTTGAAGCGGGAGAAGCGCTAGGTTTGCCTTCGAATTTTTCACGTATGGCATAATGTCAATTTATTACATGTGACTCAGTTTTCGGATGCCGTCAAATTTGACGGCATTTTTGCATGCGCATGCGTGTTCGGGGAAATGCACAGTCGTGTGTGACATCGAAGTGACCTAAGCCCTTTGTCTAGACAGCTGGTTTGAATTCATCCGAAATTCAAGCCACCCGTTGCCCCATCTCCCTGACGGGAAATGCTCCGTAATACACTGCATCAGGTGTCCGGTAATCGAGTCCTTGATGCAACCGTTCGCCATTGAAGAAATCGATGAACTTCTTGAGCCCCTGCCTCAGCTCCCCCGGACTCCGGTAGTCGTGCAGGAAGATGCGTTCGTACTTCATCGTCCGCCACGTCCTTTCCATGAACACGTTGTCCAGGCATCTGCCGACCCCGTCCATGCTGATCTCGACATGCAAGCCTTCCAGGATAGCCAGGAACTCCAGGCTGGTGAACTGGGAGCCTTGGTCACTATTGAAGATCGCCGGAACCCCGTACCGGTCGATCGCCTCGTACAGGCATTCCTTGCAGAACGCAACGTCCATCGTGTTGCTCACCCGGAACGACAGTCTCTTCCGGCTGAACAGATCGATGATCGCCACCACGTAGACCATGCCGCTGGGCAGCCTCACATAGGTGATGTCCGTCGCCCAGACCTGGTTCA
>CAZPOJ010000247.1:0-3199 GCA_964588005.1 uncultured Sphaerochaeta sp. | reverse complement strand
AGAGTGCTACCTTCACACGGTAGAAGTCGTTGGTTCAAACCCAATCGCGCCCAATTTTAACTGCTTGTAAGATAATGACTTGCAAGCAGTTTATTTTTAACTATTTTTTGTTGTGATACCATATGGGACACCAAAGTAAGCTTTGATTGAACTGGACTTATTCCTGCTTAATATCAAGAAAGTATGAACTTTCCAAAGTATTCCTCAGCAATTATATGTAATTGCTTCGCAATATCCTGAAATTTACAATTCAAGTCCAATGTTTTTACACTTATCTTGTTACCACTCATTCTATACATGGCATCTGGTTGGATTAACTCATCTGTACGAGCGTACAGGACAAGGCCTGCCACTTCATGACAAGTGTCATTAAAGCTTGCATGTTTGTTTTTCACATAGGTGAAGATTTGGTACAAATTGCTCGAATGGATTGTATGAGCATCATATTGTGACTGTGTAGTATGCGCCCAATACTTTGCATCGATGATGAGTACCTTATTACCATTGGACAACGTGACGTCGCTTTGCATTATTGGAAGCATAGTTCCAATATGATCATCAAGTACCCATGGGATTTGGGAAGCATTCACATGTAATGCAGGAAATTCCTTGCTGTAATATTCTAGTATGAATTTCTCATACAAACGGTACATACGTTGTTCATCTATAAATGTAGCCAGTTTGTAAGCTCCTTGACTAGTGGTCATGAGCATTCCCTCTAGAATGAGCTGGCAGAGACTGATGAGCATCCGATAGTTTTGATTATTCCGTCGAAATCTAATTGCAGTCCACTCAATTGAATCAGGTTCAATAGTATCTACATTTGTGAAGAACAGCATTTCCTTTCTTAAGTTGTCCTTGTACTTAGTTTCCACCTGTGAATGGAGGAGTAGAATCATAACTGTAGTTTTCAAGATTTGATTTAGCAGATTGTTTTCTGACAGCTCATCATACTCACAAGTGAGAACTTGTTTGCGCATAATTTTGTTTCGTATGGTTCCTGGCACATCTATTTTTCCACGCATCGTTATAAGGTTATCAGTGAGATTCAGATATTCCCTGTATAAACCTTGCTTCAACTGCAGACCTATTCCTTTTGACAGGATTGCCGCAAACAGGTTATGGATGTTATCAAATTCCTCCTTTGCAATTTCTTCATAGTTGTTTTGTGACAGGGTAGTGAATGCATAAGAGAGCATATAATAGATATTTTTTATGAAAATGCTCTTATTTTTAATCACTGAAACATACCAAGTAAGAGGTTCTCCCAACGTTGCAACTTGCCAGCATCATCAAACCAGTACTCGCGTAACATAGGAAGAATTTCGAATCTGACTACAGACTGAATCCACTCATCAGTGCATTCGGTTTGTCCACAGAAGTAGCTATGGCCGATGCAAAATCCCTTGCCCAGAGATTTATCCAGTGTGATTTCTTTATTCAATTCCTTTACCTGAAACATGAGATCATTGAATGTTTCGTTGTCTAAGGATTGTTGATAGGTAAGATATCCATCTGAATCAAGCCCAGGCTCTAACTCGAAGAAACTGAACCGACGACGAAGTGCATAATCAATCATGGCGAGGCTACGGTCAGCAGTATTCATCATGCCAATGATATACAGATTCTCTGGAACAGAAAAAGACAGTCCATTATATGCTAGAGTAGCTTTTGTGCCTCTATAATCTCGTTCAATTAACATGAGTAGTTCACCAAAAATCTTACTCAGGTTTCCACGGTTGATTTCGTCGATTATAAAATAGAAGTCTTTATCCGGTTGGTTTTCCGCTTTTTTGCAGAAGCGATAGAAAATACCATACTTCAGGTCAAAACCGTCGTCCACAGGCTTATATCCCATAACAAAATCTTCATATGAGTAGTTCTGGTGGAACTGGACAAATTCCACTCGATTCTCGTCTTTTTCCTTCATGATAGAATAAGCTAGACGTTTTGCTGCAAACGTCTTACCCACCCCAGGAGGCCCTTGCAGAATAATGTTCTTTTTGTTCTGCAGGACAGAGACCAACAGATCATAGTTGTTCTCAGCCATATAAACTTCATCAAGAAAATTTTCCTTAGTATATACTTCTGTACGTTCTTCTATAATAACGGGATTTTCTTCACGGATAATATCCATTATGAAGTCAAACTCTTCCTTTGTAAGCTTAAATAGACTTCCCTGCGGACTCCTGAAATATTCCATTTCTTTAAGTTCTGGACATTCTTTTAATGTCTGGTAATCTATCGGTGAAGCAAGTCCTTCAACCTTTTCAAAATAGATTTTTTCACCATCCTGTTCTGCACTTATCTTACCTATAGAGACAACCTGCTTTACCGGATTTGACTCATAACCGATAATGCTGTCACCTGCTTTGGCGTCTAGGAAGTTCTGGAATATACGACGTTTGTTGTTGTTGTCATTATAAAGTGTATAGGACTGACTTCCTCCTACAGCAATATCCGAGAAGCTCCAGATTTTTGGATTAGCATTTAGCCACCAATATCCACTTCCATTATCGCTTGACGTAGAGGATGCGTATAACTTGACGTCACTCAAATCTACTATATCAAGTGCTTCAGCCAGTTCTTCTCGAAGTTTCCAAACATAACTACCAACATCTTCTTTTTCAGCATGTCTACCAACATAGAGAATAGGCCACCATCGGGAATTCTCCACATCTCTAGACATTACAGGGCACCCCGTTTCGGTAGCCACTCTTCGTGCAAGAGCTGACGAGCCACTATTGTAGAAATTTTTTGTTTCACCATATTTTGTTGCGAGTTGAGTGCAAGTAGCTATTCCTCCGTAATCTTTAATACGCTTCATGATTTCAAGACTGCCAGCTGTAAAGACCTTATTGTCACCTAAAAGTTTAACCCATTCATCTACTGAAAGTTCAGGTGAGTAATCTATCGGAAACCATGCTTCAGAAAAGGGAATACTTTTTTTAGAAAAGTTGCGGCTAATATAAAAACCTATATCTATAGCCAAAGTTCGGAGTTCTGGATCAGGATAACAACTTGGTGTCAATTGACTTTTGAGGAGGGTTACTAACTCTTTGTCTTGAAGAAGTTCTTTGCTAATTTCATCATACAGCAGAATACTGTTTCGGATATTTTCAGCATAATCTCCTTTCTTGATTTTGAGGTCACTTGCTAGCTCTTGAGCAACAGCTTTTACTTCACCGTATTTATAGAT
>CAZPOJ010000246.1:0-3199 GCA_964588005.1 uncultured Sphaerochaeta sp. | reverse complement strand
GCAACGCAAGAGCAGGTGACAAGAAGTCACCTATCTGGGTCGGAGGTGGAACAATGTTCGGACCAAAGCCCCGCGATTATAGCTATGTGCTTCCCAAAAAGGTAAAGCGCCTTGCTATGAAGAGTCTCCTCTCCCTGGGAATCCAGGAAGAAAGGCTTGTTGTTGTTGAAGATTTCACCACTTCCACTGGTAAAACCAAGGAAATGAGTGCGATCATCAAGAACTTCGTTCAGGACGAATCAAGAACAATTCTCATCCTCAAGGATGATGATGTAATGATGCGCCGTGCTGCGAAAAATATTCCGTACCTGCGTGTCCTTTCCTACAACAGGCTTTCCGCTAAGGAACTCCTGTATGGAAGAAAGGTCTTGGTTCTGGAAACCGCCGCCAAAAGTCTTAATGACTTCTACGGCGATAAATAAGGGGACCGGAGATGAGAGCAGACCAATTGATAATTGAACCTGTCTTGAGTGAGAAAACTAATATTGCTCGTGAAGGTGAGATAAAGAAGTACACATTCAGAGTCCACAAGGACGCTAACAAGTTTTTGATCATGGCAGCCGTTAAAGAGCTGTTTGGTGTTAATCCTGTAAAATGTAATGTGATGATCGTAAAAGGCAAGCCTAAATATTCACGCGGCAAGGGTGGTAGCATCCTTGGTAACACCGGTGACTGGAAGAAGGCTGTCGTAACCCTGGCCAAGGGTGATAGCATCCAGGCCATCGAAGGCGTATAAGGAGAAGTTGGAATTATGGCTCTAAAAACTTACAAGCCAAACACTCCCGGCCTTCGCCAGAAGACCACTTTGGTCTTCAGCGAGCTAACTGCTAGTAAGCCCGAGAAGTCACTTACCACCGGATTGAATAAGAAAGCCGGACGTGATTCTAATGGGCGCATCAGCGTTCGCCGCAGAGGCGGTGGCCATAAGCGCAGTTATCGAACCATCGATTTCAAGCGCGACAAATATGGTATTCCTGGCATAGTCAAAACCATTGAATACGATCCAAACCGCAGTGCTAACATCGCCTTGGTATTTTATGCCGACGGTGAGAAGCGCTACATGATTGCCCCTAGGGGTTTGACTGTTGGCACCTCAGTGATCTCTGGTCCTGAAGTTCCCATTGCAAGCGGTAATGCTCTTCCTTTGAAGAATGTTCCTCTTGGTCTGGTTGTGCACAACGTTGAGCTTACCAAAGGCCGTGGTGGACAGCTTGTTCGATCCGCTGGTCTAGGAGCTACTGTGGTGGCCAAGGAAGGTGACTACGTCACGCTTCGCCTCCCTTCTGGAGAGGCCCGCATGGTGTTTGGTGAGTGCTACGCTACCCTCGGGCAGCTTGGCAATGAAGATCATATGAACGTGAATCTTGGTAAGGCTGGTACAAGTCGACACCTTGGAAGAAGGCCTAAGGTACGTGGTGTTGCAATGAACCCTGTCGATCACCCACACGGTGGTGGTGAAGGTAAGACTGCAGCTGGACGTAACCCTGTTACCCCCTGGGGTAAGCCGACTAAGGGTGGAAAGACCCGTTCCAAGAAAAAGCCTTCCAGTGCATTTATCGTAAAGAAACGGAAGTAGGAGAAGAAAGTGGCTAGATCAATCAAAAAAGGTCCTTTTATTGAGAAAAAACTTTATAAGAGGATTCAGGAGTCTCTCAAGACTAATCAAAAGCAGATGATCAAGACTTATTCCCGTAGTTCTACGATCATCCCTGAAATGGTAGGGTTCACAATTTCTGTGTATAACGGAAAGACATGGATTCCTGTATTTGTAACAGAAAACCTGGTCGGGCATAAGCTCGGTGAGTTCTCCCCAACCAGAATTTTCCGCGGTCATACCGCTTCCGACAAGAAGGTCGGCTAAACGAGATGGGTACAATGATGGAAGATAAAAAAGGTTATTCAGCAACTGCAAAGTATCTGATGGTATCGCCTTCAAAGGTTCGCCCCGTAGCTAATCTTGTTCGGAATAAGTCTTGTGCGGAAGCTGTTGCTATCCTCGAGGCCATGCCCCAGAAAGGTTCTGGCTTGATCCTCAAGGTTTTGCAATCCGCTTGTGCAAATGCACTTGATCAGAACAAGAAGCTCGATGAAGAGAACCTTGTGATCAAGGAATTGCAAGTTAACGAGGGTCCGAGACTCAAACGAGTCTGGCCGAGATCCCATGGGAGACGGGATATTCTCCTCAAGAGGATGTCACACATTACCGTCGTCGTTGACGAAAAAGCAAGCGTGAGGAAATAAATGGGCCAGAAAGTAAATCCGATTGGACTTCGTCTTGGAATCAACAAGACCTGGAAATCAAAGTGGTACGTAGATCCACGAGAGTATGCTGACACACTGCATGAAGACCTTAAGCTGAGAAAAGCCCTGGTTGAGTGCCCTGAGGTTCAGGGTGCTGAGATTTCGGATGTTGAGATCATCCGCAAACCCCAGCGCATTACTATCGTAATCACTACCAGCCGCCCTGGCATCATTATTGGTAGCAAGGGTGCGAACGTTGAGAAGCTCGGGACTAGACTCCAGAAGCTGACCAACAAGAAGATACAGATCAAGATCAAAGAGATCAAGAAACCTGAAGCAGATGCTCAGCTGATCGCCATGAATGTTGCAAAGCAGCTTGTATCTCGCGGATCATTCCGCAGAGCTATGAAGATGGCAGTGGCAAAGGCTATGCAAAGCGGTGCTCAAGGTGTCAAGATCAGATGTTCTGGTCGTATTGGTGGTGCTGAAATTGCTCGCTCCGAGTGGATGAAGGATGGCCGAGTGCCCCTCCATACTCTTCGTAGTGATATTGATTATGGATTCCATACTGCGAATACCTCGTTTGGTGCCATTGGCGTCAAGGTGTGGGTTTTCAATGGTGAAATCTATGACCGTTCAGTCAAAGAAGATGCCGGTGGTCTGGTAAGGAAACCTACTAAGTCCGAAGGCGTCGATACAAGGAGTTAGTAGGCCATGCTTAGTCCAAAGAGAATAAAGTATAGAAAAAGGCAGCGTGGAACCACTGATGGTGTAGCACACCGGGGCAATACGATTGCATTTGGTGAATTTGGCTTGCTGGCTCTTGAGCCCAAGTGGATTACCAACAGACAGATCGAAGCTGCTCGTGTTGCCATGACCCGTCATATTAAGCGTGGTGGTAAAGTATGGATCAGGATTTTCCCTGACATGCCCTATACCAAGAAGCCCGCTGAAACCA
>CAZPOJ010000245.1:0-3221 GCA_964588005.1 uncultured Sphaerochaeta sp. | reverse complement strand
TTGACAAATATCAAGGATAAGTTTGAATCCCTTAAATTCTAGATTATTTGTCCTTGCAAAAAAACAGAGAAGCTTTGGCCTCTCTGTTTTTTTATGCCAAGAAATATAAATATTATAAGAAGTTATCATTTCTCCAAAGAGGAATCCCTATGTCAAAAGTATGAGCAAGGTGCTATATTTACTATATTTACAATAACTAGTGACATATATAAAAT
Source organism: uncultured Sphaerochaeta sp. (assembly GCA_964588005.1). Classification (GTDB taxonomy): domain Bacteria; phylum Spirochaetota; class Spirochaetia; order Sphaerochaetales; family Sphaerochaetaceae; genus Sphaerochaeta. The sequence goes on along the minus strand of CAZPOJ010000245.1, from coordinate 3,006 downwards.
AAGTGATATACAGCTATTGCATAAAGTTACAAAGTAGGTTACTTTATAATAAGTAAACAACATGGAACTTATGACACCTAAAGGTCAACCACAGATTGTAAACTAAAGGATATCAGAATGAACTATATTTCTGAAACTAAATCAACAAGAATAGCTAAGGCTCTTGAAGCCATGATATTGGATAACACCCTAAAAGCAGGGAGTTTCTTACCATCACAGCAGAAGCTGGCTGATCAGTTTAAAACATCCAGTCGCCCGATACGGGAGGCCTTGAAGCTTCTTGAGGCGAAAGGCCTTGTCATCATCACACAAGGAAGGCGTGCTGAGATACGAAGCAACAGCATTGATCAGTATGTGGGTTCACTGTCGACAAACCTTGTCAACAGCCCCATCAGCACAGGCAAGCTCATGAGAAACCTCATGCAGGTACGTATCTCTGTCGCCACCAGTGCGGCAAGAGAGTTTTCCCGACTTGAGAATCGTGCAGCCTATCTTGCAAAGCTATGGACGGCAAGCAACACTATGGAAGCTGCTGTTCCCAAGGTTTTTAAGAAAGATGCCGAGGGACTAAAGATGTTTCAGGATGCTGAGAATGAATTCCACCACATCCTTATCAATGCAAATGGTAATCAGATCCTCTGCAGCATCTACGACAACCTAGCCCCCTTGCTTGTCTCTGCCTTGAATGACATTAAATTTACCCCCACGCAACTTGAGAAACGAGCTAGGGATTACTCCTACCTCTGTGAAGCCCTACAGAACGGACAAACCGACCTGGCGGTAGCCTTGGTGCTGGTCACTCTCACCACCTTGGAAAACAAGGTGAACGCCCGCTATCCTGACGACCATGCAGTAGCATACGCCTAGTAGCGTTTGTTTCCCGTTCTTCTGTAAGAGGCCTCCCCTGTGGTATAGTCCACCGAGGAGGCCCTTCTTATGCCCAATCCCATCATTGAAATATCCCATGCCACAGTCAGGAGGCAGGGAAAGGCTATTCTTGACGATGTGTCCTTTAGCGTTAACCCTGGCGAACATGTGGCGATCATCGGCCCCAATGGAGCAGGAAAGTCCACCTTGCTCCAGGTCATAACCGAGGAGGTCCACCCCCTCTACAATCCTCTGTCCAAACGGCTTCTCTTTGGAAAGGATCGGTGGCAGGTACTTGAACTGAGAAAGAGACTGGGTATCGTCTCACAATCGCTGCAGTACCTGTGCAACAGTACCTACAAGGCGTGGGAAATCGTGGCATCGGGCTTCTTCAGTTCCATCGGGCTGGATTTTCATCACAAGGTTACCAAGGAGCACCTATTGAGGGTTGAAGAGGTAATGAAAACCTTTGAAGTCTGGCCCCTAGGGGAGAAGCAGATGAACCGCCTCTCCTCCGGTGAGGCAAGGAGGGTCCTACTTTGTCGAGCCAGTGTGCATGACCCGGATTTGATGTTGCTCGATGAAGCGGGCTCCAACCTCGACTTCCCTGCTCGCCACCAGTACAGGGCTGCACTGGAGCAGCTGGACAGAAGGGGCAAGACCCTGGTCTTGGCCACCCATGAGTTGAGTGAGATAATACCCGCCATCGGGCGCGTGGTAGTCATGAGCGAGGGGAGAATAGTTGCTGATGGACCGAAAAGTGAGATTATCCGTGAAGATATTCTCTCTTCTGTTTATGGCTCTAGGGTCTTCGTGGACCAACGCGAAGGGCTCTTTACCGCCTGGTGCTAGCAAAGGATATGCGTTTTTTTACACAACGAGGGTTTTTTGTAGTATATTTTAGAAAAGAATAGTACAAGCGAGGTCTACTATGAAACGTTGTTCCATCATAATTCACAGTGTAAGCGGTAACTGTTATATCATCGGATCCTATTTACAGGAGCTCATGAATGAGCGAAATGTAGATGCACGGCTCTACCGTGTAGAAGATCCTGACCTACATATCTGGGCAAATACCCAGGAGACAACAAATGATTTTTATGAGGATATTCTTGCTTTGCCGGTGGCAAGTTCTGAAACCCTGCTCAAGAGTGACATGGTCGTACTGGGGAGTCCCACACGCTTTGGTAATACCTCAGCGGAGATGAAAACCTTTTTGGACACCACCCTCCCCCTTAGCAAGAACCAGAGTCTGGAAAGCAAGTTCTTTGCATGCTTCACCAGTTGCTCCCACTCCACCTGTGAAGGGGCTCATACCCTCAGTGCCTTGATCTACTGGGCACAGAGCATGGGAATGCTCCACATCCCTTACGGGGTCCATGAGGAGTTGGACAGCTATGACCAGCCGGTTGCAGGTATTGTCCATCTGGCGGGTAGAGAAGATTCCATCCGCCCCAGCGACAGGCTGGGCAAGGAGATGGAGATGTATGCCGATATCCTCAGTGCCTATATCCAAGAGGATGACGATGAGGAATAGCGGTTATAGCTATGTAGCATACGCAGTTTAGTCAGGCTGTTTCAAACATTTTTGTTTGAAACAGCCTTTTCTCTCTTCTTTCTCTTCTCTCTCTTGGATTCCCCCACAAAGAATCTATCCCCTATTGCTTACGCAACATACCAGGAGTTTGGGATTCATGGCGCTTGAATACACGAATAAAAGAAATATCACTTGAAAATCCTATTGCCAATGCAATATCCTTCACTGTCATATCTGTTGAACTGATCAACTCCTTAGCCAAATCAATCCTCAACTGATTAATGTAATGGGCAACCCCTATGCCAAAGGTAGCCTTGTAGGTGGTGGACAGATAGGAATTGCTGACTCCCAGTTTCTCTGAAATGTAGTAGAGACCAAGCATAGGATTGGTAAAATCCTTTTCGATGAGATCCTTCGCCTTCTCTGCTAGTGATGGACCGACGGGCTTCTCTCCCATAATCTGGGCTTTGGCGAGAATATCGATGACCTCATTGGTCAGCAATGCAAGCGAGGAGATATCGTCAAAGGTAAGTATCTGGGAAATATCTACATCTTCGGGGAGCAAACCATCACCTTTACACTGCTCCAGTGCCTTGATCAGA
>CAZPOJ010000244.1:0-3259 GCA_964588005.1 uncultured Sphaerochaeta sp. | reverse complement strand
TAACCTCTGTAGGATTGAAGCTACGACTAGTTGCCTAATGTACACCGGAGCGAAGCTGCCAAGGGAAGTGTCTTTTCATACCTATCATAACCTGATACCAGAGCGGTTTGGTTGGTAGGGGACAAGGATCCTCGGTACCATGAATATTCAATTCAGCTCAGAGCCTTTGACACCGCAAGATCTGGAGCCAAGCTAGGGGTTGCAACCTTAATAGCCTTCTCCACCTCCCTCCTTAAAAAGAGCATCAGAGGGGGATTGATCATAGTGGGTGAGATCAACCTAGGTGGTTCCATTGAGCCTGTACATAAGCCGGTATCCATCGTGGAGATTGCTGTTGAGAAGCAGGCAACTGCCATTCTCATGCCTGTGTCATGCAGACGGCAGCTCATTGATCTCTCAGATGATATGGCAACAAAGGTGGATATCCAGTTCTATTCGGATGCGAGGGATGCACTGCTGAAGGCGATGATGGAGTAGGGGAGTATTTGGAGACAAATAGGAGTTTCCTGTATTGAAAATTATACCGATTGAGAAAAAGAAAAAGTATTGTCATTCTTAAGGCAGAAACAAGCTCCTTGCTTTACTGAGATATCCAAGCAGACAGGCGTACATCGGAAACCCTTGTATCATTGGTTGCAACACTTCGAAAATGATGATTTGAAATGAGTTGAACGGAGCAGAAAAACCTAGAGGCACTATCCGAAACAGGTGTAGGAATCTGTTGTACAAGCTTATCTAGAAGAGGCCCAACCCTTTAGCACGTTGACCGCAGTTTATGAATTGCATACCGAATCAACTGTTCTGAATTGGGTAAGAGATTACAAGAAGGCCATCGAAGACGGGACTCCCCTCATCCAGGGAATAGTTCAATGCTTTTCCCTCTTATTTGCTTCCTCTGCCAAACCAATTTTTCAGTTTTTCCAGCAATGAAATTTTAGTGATATCAATTCTTTGTTCAACTTTTTGTTGTGGGTATTGGATCCAAGTACAGCTTATTTGCAAGTATTTTGCTTTTTCCCCCTTAGATACATTGATCGTGTGTGAAAAGGGGTTTCCTGAACGCAAGGTTATCAATTCAGAGTATTGTTGTTTGCCCTCATTGTCTGTTACGGAGATTTTTACAGGAATGTCTGTATGGAGACTGTCGGCATTGGCTACAACAATATTCATGGAAAACGATTCACCCTCTTTTACTGATTTTGGAGTAAGTATATGCAAGCTTACTGAATCGATGAGTTGATTTTTCCTATAGGGGATTATTCTTACAAATGATTGCTCATAAGGAAACAATGTGTTTTCAACCTCAAGGCCAAAGGGTGAGGAGTCTAGCAGTTGCCGCATTTTTTCCAGTATCTGCAGCTTCCCGGTAACTGATTCATTTTCCAAGTAGGCATTTTCCAGTGTCCTCACTTGTTGATAAAGCATATCTATCTCTATTGCTGCCAGTTCATCCCATACTGATTTTTGCACAATGAGATAAACGTGCGATTGAGTCTCTATAGACTCCAGCCCCTCGAGATACTCAAGCAGACCTGCATTTTGAGTTGTAGAAAACATTACATACTTTTCGATTTTTTTCTTGAGTTCAGGTGACGTCATTGGGGATGAACGCTGAACGCGTAGGTTCTCATATTCTTTATACAATTTTTCGATTTGTATGTCCCTGAAGTTTTTCAAGGCTGATTCCTCAGCCTCAACTATCGTGGGAGCTGTTCCTTCAGTGAAATAATACAGCATTGAGGAGAACACTTTTGAAAAAAGTGTGTCTCTCCTTGCTTGGATAAGCGGCAACAGAAACCCTATCTTATCATCAAAGTTTCCTTCAACCAAAGATCCCCAAAGAGTAGATTTCAGCGAAGCATTTGCTTTGTTGAGCACTTTGATTTCCTGTACTGGCGACATATCCGGGTAGCGTGAGGATAAAATTGACTGCGCCTTCTCCCTTTCCCTTAAAATTTTTCGTACTTTTTGAATCTCCCAGTCACTCCTGTTGATGATTGCATAAGTGGTTTGTTCCTTTTTATGAGTATAGGCCTCTTCGATGTAGATTACATTCTCAAATTCCTGATGCAACGTCTCTTCTATGAGCTCTTCAAATACAGAAGATTGTTTCATACCATCATCACTGAGGGAGGCTGTCCTGGTGGAGAAAATGGTTGTTTGGATTTGGGACGCCAAGTCTGAAATGGCCCTCATTTTAGCAGTCTTAAGTGCCTGTCCCTTATTGTCGTTCTTGGTGATTCCAGTGCCTATGTAGAATTCATCAGCTGGATAGAGTGCTCGATCGAAGAGAATAGGAGCAGGAGTTCTGCAAGAACTTACAGAAATTGTTAGGAGAAGTACGCTTATGCACAAGCCAATAAGGTTTATTTTGGCCCTCATGCGTGCATACTACCATGAGTGATTATTATTTACAACTTTTCCAACTCCTTAAACACAAAGGATATTAGCTGTTTGTGATAAAAAATCGAAAAGTGTTGGATTGAGACATACTACTATCGTGACTAATACATTGATAAACGCATACTATATATGGAATACCTGCTTCAGTGAGGGAATGATGAGGGAAGTCCTCGTAGAGTGCTTTGAGATGTATGCTCCTGTTTTTGGCAAAATGATTGCATCTATAACAACCCCAGAATCCCCCGCAAAAAAATGGAAGCGACAATTTCATGAAACCCCTCATTTGCAAACATGGGATTGTCAGCAGAAAGGCACAAAATCCTTTCCTGCTGGGTTTCCTGAAGTTATTGAGCGTGGTTGGGTAGATAGGTTGTTTAACCGACTACCCTTGGGCTTGTAAGCATGAATGTAGGTGGAAGTGTATCCACTTGCGCAATCAAACAGGTATGCCTTTACCTGATACTGAATCTTTATATGCTTTCCCTTGCTTTCTCCGCTCTGTACCAATTGCCCGGATATTTTGTCATACCAATAATGTCCTGACCATGCCCATGAAAACATTGTTAATACAAAGCTTATTTTTACGCATGAGTAGGATACATCTCCAATAGACACTTTCTCCTCACCAATTTTCTTCGCAGCAAACTCGCCAAGACCCATAGAGCCGCGATTATCTCCGGTCCCGATAGAATAAAAAAGTATTTCATCCAAATTCGACTGGATAAAGGCCGGCATTGCAAGATCCATCTGCTGATACCACAGACCATCACCAAGCTTAAGTTTCTTATCCTGACGCTTTCCTTTAAAGGTACCGCTCATGGTAATGAAATCATTTTCCTTAACTGCAGTTATATCT
>CAZPOJ010000243.1:0-3260 GCA_964588005.1 uncultured Sphaerochaeta sp. | reverse complement strand
AGAGTACGATCGCAATGATGGCACTCTTCAGCCCTATGCCGGTAAACAGGACAAGAATTCCAAAGAGGGCTATGGATGGAATGGTATAAAAGAAACTTGTCAGGCGGAAGAGGATACCTGCCAGCAAGCGGTTGCGAGTCATAAGTACCCCTAGGAACAGCCCTAACGAGGTTATGATGGAGACCGAGATAAGGGTTATCATCAGATGTTGGGCCATAAGTTCCCAAAAAAAGTCAGATCGTTCGATAAACAGGGCAAGTACATTCCTAATCATGGTATAAACTCTTTATAGCAAGGTGATATTGATAATATATATACCCTACTGAAGAAACCTCAGAGAGCCTAGGGGGTCTAGGGGCAATTCTTGGAAAAAGGGTAGGGGTATTCATGCAAAGGGAGTCCTAGGTTATACACTAAAGGGGTTTTGTAAGGATAAAAGGTATTGGCAGCTAGAGAGAAGAATGCACAAGCCACTCATCCCTAGTAATGCGGTAGTGGTCATTATCAGTGGTCTTGCCGGAAATAGTCTCATCCTTTGCAAGGTGGGTCCATCTCATGCCGCACTTTTTCATCACAGCACCCGATGCAGGATTTTCCCTCTCATGGCAGCTCTCGATACTCTTTATTCCTACATCGGTGAACAGGTAGGAAAGAGCTCTCTCTAGGGCTTCTGAGGTGTACCCTCTGTTCCAAAACTCCCTGTTGAGCACATAGCCAAAGGAGGCATGCGTAGCGGTGAGGATTCTCAGGTCGATGCATCCTATCACGCGGTTGGTCTCCTTCAGGACGATGGCATAGACACCCTTGTGGGAGAGAATGGTTCGTATGGTACTTTCTGACTCTTCAACGCTGGAATGGGCGGCCCAAGTGAGATATTTGACTGTCTCCCTGTCACTGGCATACGCATAGAGCTCTTGTGCATCAGATGATGCAAAAGGGCGTAGATGAAGCCTGGGACTCTCAAGGGTGGGAACCAGCTGGTCTTGTAGGGTTGTATGCATGCTCACCTGCCTTATCATTCTCTTTCGTGCTGAAGAAGCTACTATACATCTAAGCAAATGAACAATCTAGCATATACGCTCTGCCAGTAGGCAAACAATCGGATGGTCCCTAATAGTCTGTAACTTCTGCCTATGGTATGATTGATCTAGCTAAATAATAGCATTTCAGATTCTAGTACAAGGAGTGATCCATGGAAAGGGAACAGAGATATACACAGGGACAGGCGCGCTCATCACAGAGGGGAAATATCCTTACCCACTACTATAAAAGTGGTATCGTCAAGGCAACAGGTCCTGTCGTTGGGGACCAGCAGATGGATGGCAAATGGGTCTTTTATAGGGAGAATGGAATGGTTTCGGAAGTGGGGCATTTCAAGGCTGGAGTGAAGCATGGCATCTGGATGCAGTATGACAAGCTCGGACAACTTGTCTATGAAGCGGAGTTCTCAGGGGGCAAGGAAGTGAGCAAGAACCTCTTTCAATAAAAGTCAGATAGGGTAAGAGCCTCTTTTTTTGTCAAAAGGGAGCTCTTTTGCCCAAATCCGGCAGCTTGACCAGGAGCTTTTCCAGCTCATGAGCCATCATTGGCTTGTGGAAGTAATATCCTTGCAGCTGATTACACTTGAAGGTTTGTAGGAATGCAACCTGTTCTTTGGTCTCTACACCTTCAGCAATTGTTTGTAATCCGAGATCAGAGGCCAACAATAGGATAGCTTGTATAATGATCTCATCTTTTTCAGATACTCCTATACCATTCACAAAAGCCATATCAAGTTTAATCTTATCGAAAGGCAGTTCCTTCAATCGGTTTAGAGAAGAGTACTCTTTCCCAAAGTCATCAATTGACAAGGTTATTCCCAAGTCTTTTATTTGTTGCAGGAGTGCTCTTGTTTTATCAGTTATATGCATAGTGGAACTTTCAGTGATTTCTACTTCAAGGTAGTGAGCCCGCAGCGAGGTCTTCTGCAAAACGTTTTCTATCTGTTCTACAATTCGAGGATGGTCGAGTTGGTGAACAGAAAAGTTAACAGCTACATTGATTGGTCTGAAACCTTTTTTCTGCCACTCTTTACACTGCTTGCACGCCGTTTTTAAAACCCAATACCCTATGGGAATGATAAGCCTGGTTTTTTCTGCCAAGGGAATGAACTTAACGGGTGAAACTATCCCCAGTTCAGGATGATTCCAGCGCAGCAACGCCTCCACTCCCACTATGTTTCCAGTAGACCCATCAACCTGAGGTTGATAATATACCTCAAGTTCATTTCTCTTGATGGCCATATACAGGTCATTAGTTAACGTTGTGGTCTCAAATGTTTCATGTTTCAACTCGTTTGAATAAATATAGAATTGGTTTTTACCCAGGCTTTTTGCTTTGTGCATGGCTATATCTGCACTTCTGATGAGCGTATCTATAGAATTGCCATCCATTGGATACTGAGAAATTCCAATGCTTGCAGTAATATAAAACTCCTGGTTCCGGAGAATATATGGTTTATAAAAAACCTCAACAACCAGCGAGGCTACTCGTTGCAACCTCGCTTCATCCTCATAATCCTGAAGATAGATACAAAATTCTTCACCACCGAGATAGGAAACACAATCATTTTCTCCTGCTACCTCCAACAGTCTTGCAGCTATTTGTTTGAGTATAATTTCACTTTGATCGTGGCCAAAATTATTATTAATTCTTTTGATTCCATCGACTTCTATGAACATAATAGCACTCAGTATTTTTTCATTGTCTCCCTGACGAATTCCTTGCTCTACTTTTTCAGTTAATAACGAGCGATTGGCCAATCCAGTCAAGGCATCATGGTAGGCCATGAAGTCTATTTTTTTCACCGTGTGTACACGAGCCAATCCATTGGAAATGACATCTGCCATGGTATACAGGAGCTCAATATTATCTTTTTTCCACTTTTTTCTTGCTCGGACCGAATCTATTCCTATGAATGCCTGAATCTTTCCTTCCAGGATGATGGGTACGGAAATTAAAGATTTTACCTCTTGCCTTTGCAGTTGTTCCTGCTCCGACCTTGCCTCCGGGGGCATCGTATCAACATCTTCGATATACACTAGGTTGTGCTTGTTGAGCTGATGCAGCCACCAGGGGAAAACATCCAAGGGTATCCCTTCTATGGAACTCACTTCAGGGGTAATTCCCTCCGTACACCATTCGTGTGAATACGTCATGGTGCTATCATCGAGGTCCAAGGTGAATAGATAGGTACGGTCTACCTTAAAAAAAACTCCTAT
>CAZPOJ010000242.1:0-3286 GCA_964588005.1 uncultured Sphaerochaeta sp. | reverse complement strand
AAAAACTTTTCTCTTTCCATCAATAGCCATCTTAAACTTGTTTCCTGTGAGTCTAAAGATAGTCCAAGTATTAATAAATCACAATAAAAGAAAATTTCTAACCATGAGTTTTTTCCAATCCACTCTGAATCATGTGCTTTCCTCTTATTATTTAGATAATACTTATACCGGCTAATATTATTACCATAATCCATTGCCCCTATACTTAAACTACGTTTGTAGCATGCAATACCGTGCATGTGCCAGATTGCAAACTGATTTGTTGCATTTTCAATAATCTGATCTGAATAATATGAATGCCAAGGATAAAAATCTGAAAACCTTTTACGGGCTATTCTGGGCTTCATGTTTTTATATTTATCTCCAGTTTTCATCTTCATCGCTTGTCTGATTTTTTTATCTACTAAAGTGAGATCAAAATTGGTAGTGATTATTGGGATATTTTTGCTTCTGGCAAACTCAGTAAGTCTGTGATGTCCTGGTGTCCCTTCCCAATTAATGATTTTCTTACTAATCTTGTCTTTCAATGATTTATAATCAACATAATCATTCTGATTATTGAATGATACTGCATCAAAGAATTCGGGATAACTCAAATCCCCATTTTCGAAGAAAGATCTGGGAATCGCTGTATCGACTAGCTGATCTAATAATAGATTCCAAGAACTGTTCATAAGAAGATGGTTATTTAACCCATTCCCAAGAAGAATTGCAGGCAGAGAAAAATCCAAATTTCGCATTTCCATTATTATTTCCTCGAATTATCACATTTATTTACCGATTATATACACACTATAAATCACCAACAGTGAAAATACTATCATAAAATAAGGATGATTCCCCCTTGGTCTTTTATCCCCCTACCCTTCCACCTTAAACGGTGTCTCATCGATAGCTTCCATATAGGAAAGGATGTCATGAAGGAAGTAATGCATAAAATATGTAGAACACTGCTCGGGGATGCTGGGAATATCAGATTCCTCTACTCCCAGGAAGTTAATCCAAGAAGGTATAGACGGGACAATTTGCACCTCGAGGTTTTGTATGAACGTATTACCCAGCACATCCACCATCTTCCCAAAGGCGTATATCTTCTCAATACCCAGAAGCGTTGTTATGTTGGCAAGGATAGGGGCGAGATAGGTGATGATCTTCTCCCTGAAGGCAGGCTCCTGCCCATCACGAATGAGCATCAAGGCCTCCTCATAGGGAAGGTTGAACCTGGATTCGATAAAGTCTCGGGAGATAAAAGCAGAAAGGCAGTTTTTACCCCCGCACCAACAAAGGACATCCTCATCGGTATTGGTCACCTTCAGGTGACCAAGCTTTCCCGGCATATTGTTGGCGCTTGTCTTCTGGATATGCCTATCCAAGGCGATGGAACAGCCGATACCAGTATCAAGCTTCACAACCATAAAGTTGTGAGGCTTGACCCTGGTGAGGTTTACATAGTGACTGATGAGGTTGGTATCATTCAGCAGGAAAAAGGGAAGGTCCAGGTATGCCAGCTCCTTACCAAGGTCAATATTCTTCAGGGACAAGGCTTTTACATGGGTGAGTTTCCTATTCTCCTCGTCAATGATGCCCTCGGCGCTCATCACTAGGGCAAACACCCTGCTATTGGCATGTTTGAGGGCTTTCTCCACACCGCGCTTGATGAGAAGGACCACATCTTGTGATTTGTGCAATGCATATTTTTCAAACAACAGCACCTCTCCATCACCCGTGTTCAGATACACACCAAGACTATTGTAGGTAAACTCCAGAGATACTATGAGGAAGGCCTTGTAGTTCAGCTTCAAGCCAATAGGCTTTCTACCATACCCAGTAGAACCATCAAGAGGAAACTCCAGGATATAGCCAAAATCAATCAACTCCTTGACTAGGTTGGAAAGGGTTTGGTTTGAAAGAGAGGTCAAGGCGGATATCTTCTTCCTGTTTATCCCAGGGCTGGCCATCACCATCTCAAGAATTTTGGTATAATTCTTGATCTTCATCTTATCCTGACTCGTCGTTCTCACCATACTTTCTTACCTATATGCTTATCGTATTCTCAAAGCTGATGGGATAGGCCTCTCTGCTTCAAGGTCCGATGGGTCATACCTATCTGAAATCTCCATGTACCGAACCCCTTCCCAGAGAATCTGAGCTGATCCTCCCCCATCAAGATTGAGGATATCTTCATACTCCTGCGAGGCACAAAACTGTGCAAGCTCCAAAAGTGAGCAGCCAGTGCTGTCCTTTTTAGGCTTATACAAGAGTTTCCCTGCACCCTCACCCCAGATAAGAACAGCCTCCCCCTCCTTATTGGTCCCCACTGCGATACGGGCAGCTCTTGCCGTCTCAAACGGCAAGGGGTAGATCGTGGAGGGGAAAGGAACCGTATCCTTCTCCTTGTCGTAGAAAGGACAGCAGAGGGTCCCGATCATCGTATGGTCTTCCATCATGGAAGGGCCTACCTGTACCCCAAAAATATACTCCTCCAGTCCATGGTAGACAACCTGTGTGTCGGTAATGTCGAGCTTTTCTTCCACGCTGATGACAAAGCCAGCCATAGGGATGGTGGCATCCCCACCATCCTTGATGGCTACGACGCGGTCCTCGGTGATGATGATATCAAGGCCGGCATGCTTTGGAGTCTTTCGATGCTCGGGCCTGAAATAGAAGAGGGCGTTCTTGTTGTGGATGTAGTGCACTCCGTCAATTTCTACGGTAAGGGTGGTCAGTTCCTTATGGGTTATGGTTGTCTTGCCCTCCTTGTCTACAAGGAGCACAGGGCGATGGTTCAGAGGAGGTAGTAAGATTACCCCATCTTTCAAAGCGAGCCCGTAGGGGGTGCCCAGCTGGCAGTAGGGGGAGTCTATATCAGTGGGGTCCATCAGGAAGAAGTGGGAGTTGACCAGACAGGGCTCCTTCTCCTGTCGGGAGAGAAAACCCATCTTTGCATGGATGGGAATAAACCATACATCATCGCGCTCCCCTTTCACGGTCTCGATGAGGCCCTCCCCTTCCAGCAGGGTGATAATGGCTGAGGCCTTCTCATCTTCAACAACGAAGGAGCCGTTCCATCGTATCTTGCCTTGTGCTGCCTGCTCATTGAGGTAGATGGAAGCCGCTACGTTTGCAACGAAGCTTCTTCCATCCTTGTGTTCCCTCGGAACATCGACAGGCAAATCCTCGGGAACATGGAAGAAGGCGATAAGGCCATAGTGGGAAGGGTTTTTGGGCAGGATGTTGATATTGTACAGCCGGGCTATCTCGCTGATGGATTTTTTATCAAAGCCAG
>CAZPOJ010000241.1:2187-3312 GCA_964588005.1 uncultured Sphaerochaeta sp. | reverse complement strand
AAGGAATGCCTGTATCACCTGAAAAGCATCTTGGCAGTTTATTGCATAAACTTTTATAATTTTTGCATAGAATGTAAGAGTAAATACCAGAGAGGTGCGGGTACAATCACTATTTTCACGAAAAAAGCTTACGAACCAGCTTCGACAGGGTCTATTCCGAGACGTTAATAAATGATGGGTGAGTTTGCTCGATACAGATGAAGATTATTATTGCGTTAGTTTCCATCATATTTACTCACTTCCAAAATCCTATTTGGTAAAATTGGTAAAAGGAAAAGAACGGAAGAGATTATTACCTCCGTATAAGGAGCATTTATCTCAAAGTTTTGCTCGGTATTTCATGCGAGTGGGGCTTCCTTCAGGGATTTCGGCCACAGATATAAGAGAATATTGATTCTTATAAACCTAACAATCTGTGCTGATGCCTAGGGTACCAGATGAATAAAAACGCTCAAGTGCCAGCAATCTCAAAACACTGTATCCTTTCAGGATATGAGTGTGAAGCTTGCAATTTTTCCGGGGATTTCTTGCATGAGAACAAAGAGGTGTTGAAACAGGCAAAGGAAGAACCGCAGAGCCAGGTAATGATTGAAATCCTCGAGTATTTCACTGGACAACACATAAGCTTTGCTGGGATTGAAAGGGCCTTGGATCTCTCCCAGAGAACATTGACCAAATGGAAACAGGGGAAGACCAAACCCTCTGCCTCAGCAATAGCCCTATGCAAGTATCTTCGGACATACCCCTGGTTGCTCAAGGTAGCTGATACTGGCTTTGATGCAGCAGCAGCCCAGAAGATCCATTTGGAGATTGCAACCGGTGAAATGATGGCCTGTTTACCAAGGGAGAAGTTGGGAGAGCTCTATTGTAGGGAAGCACCAGGGCCTAAGCCCTGATGCCCCTGCAATTGGAACAATCTACTTAGTGGGGACAAGGGTGGAAAGCTTCGCCTTTATCTCCGAGAACTCAATACCCTGCTCCAAAGCATAGTCCTTGACCGTCATAGCGAGGTTTTTGGGTTTGCCCACCACAGCTTCAATATCTCCGATGAGATAGCCTAAAGCTACCAAGTCCTTGAAGGTGGTCTGTCCTGTAAGGAAAAGTGGTTTAGAAGCACCTGCGCCA
>CAZPOJ010000241.1:0-2087 GCA_964588005.1 uncultured Sphaerochaeta sp. | reverse complement strand
CCAGGCATTGCAGACAAGCCTCCAATGTTTACCGCCCTAGCAGCCACTTCATCAAAGTTTGGTGAACCATCCTTTCCCTCCCTTTTCAGCACCATGATAGCCGACCTTGGCAAGAGAGTACCCTCTTCTGGAGAGTGAGGCAAAAGCGTATATAAGGAGACGAACAGCCGTACTGAGTCCGTTCCAACCTCCTGTCCTTCGGGAATTTTTCCTAGGTACTGGGCCTCCAGCAGACTCACCTTATCACTACTTGCAGATGCTCCGAAGGCCTCCATCAACAGGGCGGAAGGGATTTCAAAGGCCTTGGAAACATCCTCCCAGGAGTAGGAGCCCCGGATATCAGAGGGGCTGGGCTCTCCTATAAATGCACCGCTTCTGATCAAGGCGGGTTGTTTGGAGGACTCCAAGTTCCACACTCCCAGCAGCATTGAAAAACCTATTCCACCAAATAGAATAAGGGCTGATACGATACCCAACATCCTGGTAGAGATCTTTTTATCAGAGTTTGCAAGGGAGAAATCGACTGTATCACCAACAGGGCAGGCGTCCTCGCTGGTACATTTCATACAGGAGATACACTGGTGGTCCCTTACCACTGAAGCCGTGGCAACATCGATATTCATGGGGCATGCCTTTGAGCATGCATTGCACGAGATACAGGTCGCCTCTACCCTCTTGATCTTACACACCCTGAACAGGTTGAAGACCCCCTGGAAAGCTCCGTAGGGACAGGCATATTTACAGAAAGGCCGTTCGACCAGCAAGGAAAGAAGCATGACGATACCAAGCAGTACAAACCCTGTGATGGCGACCTCGCCCCTCCAGAAGTTAAACAAAGCATAGTACGGATCATAGTCTTGAAAGATCAGCTTCCCTGATACAACGGTCATGTAGGAGACCCAGAGGAGGACAAGATAGCGGGCATACCGCAGGATCTTGTCCAGCATTACAGGAATAAAGTTGTTGTATCGTTTTTTAAAAATCTTTCGACCGAGCTTCCCGATCCACTCCTGGAAGGTCCCAAACGGACAGATCCATCCACAGATGACCGGCCCAAACAGTACGGCCAGGAACAAGCCTACCACTGCAAGCACAACTGATGATGCATGGATCTTCTTTACGAGGGTTCCTAGTGTCACTAGGTTCCAGAAGGTTACAACACCACCAAAGGGGCATATTGCATGCAGCGATGCCCCTCCTAGGAAGGCAGGCAGGACGATGCCCATCTCTTTCAGACCATTGATAGTAGCTATGCATGCTACCAGAATAAAGAACCCGACCTGTATCCGGCTGCGCCAAGCTTGTGCCTTGTTTTTCTCTCTCTGTAACATCTTCATCCTATTCCCTTTTTCGGCTCGCAATAAGAATGATTACCCAAAAGACAAGCAGGTTGCTTAGCTGCCAGAGTAGAAAAATGACACCAGGGTGTTTTGTCTTGAGGAATCCTCTCAATGATGAGACCTCTTCGTGTGGGTTTTATGGAGAGTGCATACACAAAGCGTAATTATAGCAGTATCCCAGAGGTGGAGTTTTCGCTTCTCTTAAACTCTATGCATAGGATGGATGGCAATTCTCTTGAACTTAAGCCGGGGCGATGATACTGTTTTCATATGTATTGACGAAGAGGAAGCCATTGAGAGTTCCCACTGACAGAGGGCTTCCTCTTCATTTCTCCTTCAGGGATTCTCTCCCTAGTGTTCCTCCATTAAACCACAGTTTCTCCCATACGGGAAATAATCATTTGAAGTTCGAGTGGAATACATCATATCCAGCTTAGTATTACAGATTACCGTGATGAAAATGTTTGACAACTGAGCAATGTAAGATATACTACTAAAAAGCAAACGTTTGTCAAAGATGCTTTTTCATCCTGTCCACTAGGCCCTTCATGGAGAGTTCAACTTGCATAAGGGAACACCTGTGACCCTAGAAGCAGTTGCACATATGGCCAAAGGGAAAGAGTATTATCGATAGATTACTCAACCCAAACGATTGTAGTTTGGTGTTAGAAAAGGAGTACTTATGGTAAAGGTAGGGATAGTTGGATTAGGAACGCTCGGTACAATACACGCAGAAAATATTATATA
>CAZPOJ010000240.1:0-3312 GCA_964588005.1 uncultured Sphaerochaeta sp. | reverse complement strand
CAACGACCTCACCCTGATAGAACTGTTCAATGATCTTTTCTCGGGTATCGAAGCCGATCGCACGCAAAAAGAGCGTTCCGAGGATACGCTTCTTGCGATCGATCTTCGTAAAGATCAGATGCTTCTTATCATCAATTTCAAATTCAAGCCAGGATCCACGGTAAGGAATGATTCTCGAAGAGTACACATCCTTATCATTGGAAAAGATCACTCCAGGGGAACGGTGTATCTGACTGACAACTACACGTTCGGCTCCATTGATGATGAAGGTTCCGCGATCTGTCATCATAGGGATATCCCCGAAGAAGATCTCTTTTTCCCTCATCTCACCAGTGGAAAACTCAAGGCTGATCGTGACTTTGATAGGCACACTATAGGAGCGGCCCTTTTTCTTGCACTCGGTTTCGGTGAACTTGATATTTTCATAATCAATAGTGTACCCCTTGTACGCAAGACGCATCTCACCATTGGGGCTATCTATCGGGAACGTAGCTTGGAAGACCTCTTCCAGACCTGACGCTGCTTCAGGGGGCAAACCCTGCTTGAAGCGTTCAAGCTGTAGAAATCTCTCATAGGAATCAAGCTGAATCCCGATAAGGTTGGGCAGTTCACAGACTTCTTGGAAATCAGAACCGATGTACGTGCGTGTTATGGATTTGCCTTTGGCAACCATCATGTACCCTCCAGAGTCAATTGAGAAACAGACAGAATCCCCCCTTGGACAGAGGGAAACGAAAGACACAACAGGCCACCGGTGTCTATCCGGTGGCTCAATAAATCGGGCTTACACCCGCTTACAAAAAACAGGAGCAGGGCCCTGACCCAAGAGGGACAGGTCCCCACACGTAAGGTTAGTCAACCGGCTTGATCTCGACGGTACAAGAAGCGGCAACAAGCTTCTCCTTGACTGCTTCAGCATCAGCCTTGCTAACACTCTCCTTAATGACGGCATTTCCAGCCTCAACCAATTCCTTGGCTTCTTTGAGGCCAAGACCGGTAAGGGCACGGACTTCCTTAATGGCGGCGATCTTCTTGGTGGGATCACAAGCCACGAGGATGACGTTAAATTCAGTGGGCTCTTCAACAGCTTCAGCTGCAGGACCAGCGGCTGGGCCGGCGGCGGCTGCTGCTGCAACAACACCAAACTTCTCTTCCATCATCTTGATCAAGTCAGAGACTTCCATGACGGTCATGTTAGCGATAGATTCCAAAATTTCTTCTTTAGTAGCCATATTACCTTCTCCTTAAAATTGTATGTACTGCACAGTCATAGCAGGTTACGAGTGAAGACTAGGACTGTGTTTAGTTCTCTTCGACAACTGGGGCAGCTTCTTCAACTGCTGCTCCACCTTGGTTTTCCACATAGGCGAGCAGAGTAGCTGCAAGCTTCTGTACAGGGGCCTTCATGGTACCCATCAACATAGAGATCAGCTCAAGCTTGCTTGGCAGCTTGCTAAAAGCCTCAATCTCTTCGGCATTCATGAAAGTACCATCAAGCAGGGCACCCTTAACAACAAGAGGAGCCCCATCCTTGGCGGCCTGGAACAAATCCTTAGCAACTACGTTAGCCTCATCGCCACGAACCAGTGCAATTGCAGTGGGGCCGATAAGCTGGTCATCAGAAGTTCTATCAAGCTGCGTAAGGGCAATCTTGGCAAAACGGTTCTTGACTACGCGGTAGGCAGCGTCCTTCTTGAGAAGGTTTCTGCGAAGCAAGGTAATCTGTTCTACGGTCATCCCGCGGTAATCGGTGAAGATGTACCCAGAATACTGGGCAAACTCATCTTTCAGAGCTTTTACAGCCTCTTCCTTTGCGGGTGTAATACGAGTCTTATAATCCATAATATGCTTCTCCTAAGTTTGCCTAAAGCGCAAGATCCTTCACGTTTACATGGACACCAGGGCCCATTGTGGAGGAAAGAGCAACGCTGACCAAGAAGTCTGCTTTTGCATCAGAAGGCTTCTTGCGGATGATTTCCTTGACAACTGCACGAGCATTTTCACTTACTTTTGCAGGATCCATGGAAACTTTACCAATGCCAAGGTGCACTACACCAGTCTTGTCAGAGCGGAACTCTACACGACCTTTAGTCAACTCTTCAAGAGCGCCCTTCACGTCAAAGGTAACAGTCTGGGTCTTGGGGTTGGGCATCAAGCCTCTGCGTCCAAGAATGGGTCCCAAACGACCGACGTCCTTCATCATATCAGGGGTAGCTACCGCCACATCAAAGTCCATCCAACCGCCACGAATCTTCTCGATAAGGTCAGTGTCTCCTACAAAGGCTGCACCTGCATCAAGAGCTTCCTGGGCCTTCTCACCCTTGGCAAAAACAAGGACACGCTTCTGGGCGGAAAACTGGTTTGGAAGCACCACGGTGTCACGGACACTCTGGCTCTTCTTGAGAGTCAGCTTTACAGAGATTTCAACAGTTTCGTCGAACTTTGCAAAGGCAACATCCTTGACGAGAGATGAAGCTTCATCAAAGGAATAGAGCTTCTCACGGTCAATTTTCTTAATACTTTCGCGATATTTCTTTCCGTGTTTCATCTTACTGCTCCACCTCTACGCCCATACTGCGAGCGGTTCCTGCAACGATCTTCTTGGCAGCCTCAATGTCATTGGCATTGAGATCCTCAAGCTTGGTCTTTGCAATCTCGGTAAGTTGGTCCTGTGTGATCTTGCCAATCTTAGTCTTGTTAGGTACACCACTTCCCTTTGTGACGCCAAGTGCCTTCTTGATGAGCACTGCAGCAGGGGGTGTTTTCAGGATAAAAGTAAAACTCTTATCTGCGTACACTGTAATGATGACTGGTAGAATGAGTCCAGGCTCATAGTTCTTCGTCTTATCGTTGAACTCCTGAACAAACTTTGGGGCGCTGACTCCATGAGGTCCAAGCGCGGGCCCGATTGGGGGTGCCGGCGTAGCCTTCTGGGCAGGACACTGCAACTTGATTACTGCAGATACCTTTTTCTTTGCCATGTTTCTCTCCTTACGCGACACCCTGCCTGAGCTGGCGGATAATCCGGGTTCGCGCTGGTTTTAACGCCTGTCATACGATCAGGCTCCCACCTCAATATACTTGAGGGAGTAATTGCATGCTAAATGGACCTGTTGTAAAAAAACGTCTGTCTATCCTTTAGGAATCCAGTCCGGAACTCCTAGAGAATCTTTTCTACCTGAAGGAAATCCACCTCAACGGGAGTGGACCGACCAAAGATCCCGACGCTCACTCGCATGCGGGCCTTATCAAGATTCACCTCCTCAATGACACCGGTAAAGGTATCAAAGGGTCCTTCAACAATACGAACCT
>CAZPOJ010000239.1:0-3321 GCA_964588005.1 uncultured Sphaerochaeta sp. | reverse complement strand
ATATTGACTTTTGCCCCGCGTCTGATCGTCATATTGCCAGAAACCACAGGGAGGAAGTCTTCAGAGATGATATTGACTGTCAAGCCGGAAGGTACTTCCTTTGCATCAATCTTGATCCCTTCATGGATAATATCCTTGTAGGTATTGCTGCTCAAGGAGTTGTCCATTGCTGAGTAATCGGCAATACGCATTACCCAATCGGTATCGCTCAGGGTACTCAATGAGACTGAGATTGAACCATTCCCAAAGGTCTGGAGAGCGGTGTTGTTGCTGTTGGATATGCTACTCTTGGTCAGTGTCATACTTGCATTGTCACCCACAACAATTGTTCCTTCTCTCCATCCTCCTCCTGCAACTCTCTGTGCTCCTGCATAGAAGATGCGAGCATATTCAAGCTCTCCTTTTCCCTCTCCCACGAAGGTTAACCCAATCCAGGATCCCTTCTCTGGTTTGGTTGTCTCTCCATCTCCATTGCTGTCCCCCACAATATCGTGATGATAACTGGTGAAGGTAATAGGAGCATCTTCATTTCCCTTGCCGATGAGTGTTCCCTCGACGATTAACTGGTTGCTGTTTCGGAACTTCAGCGTGGAACCAGCCTCAATTGTAAGTTCTGCTCCCTGTTTTATACTTAAGGAATCAAGAATATACGGAAGGTTGTCCCAGTTCTGCAAGGTTGCAGAAGTATTGCTCTTCAGCTCACGGAGGGAAAGCTCTACAGCTGTACTTTCCATATCGATATAGGAGTTATCCCCTAATCTTGTGGCAAGAGCACCAGCACTTTGCACTATTACAGGAACCGAAGATTCTTTGAATGTGGTTTTGGTGATACTTGCCTTTGACTCGTCAAAGAGGGTGACAGCGCTCTTTGCGCTCTGGAGGATTTCACTGTTCCTGATCACAGGATTCGCAGTTCCTCCTATCAGGAGAGCTCCCTCTCGCCAACCTCCGGAGGCAACACGCTGGCTTCCAGCATAACGAATACTCACATACTCCAGGATTCCTCCTGCTTTCCCTTCAAAGAGAATCCCTCCCCAGATTCCTGCAGAAGGTACACTATTTTCCCCATCATTGTTGGTATCGAATCCTACATCATCATAGTAGCTGGTGAATATGACTGGGTGAGAGTCTTGTCCACTTGCATTCAGCGTTCCTCGTACGATCATCTGGCTGTCTCGTGCGAACTTCAGTGAAGTGAACCGTTCTATATCCAGTGTTGCTCCATCTTCAATTGTGAAGACTTCTGAAAAGATATAAGGGAGGTTGTTCACGTACCTGAGTGTGGCATGTGAGTCTTTTGCAAGGACTTTTTCTTGTACCCGTATCCCATATTCACTCAGATTCAAGAATCTATTCCCTGTCATGCTCTCTGGAGTGGCAGAGAGGTTATAGAGGTTCACGGGAAGGGAAAGGTTGGTAAATGTAGTGCTGGTGATGTTGGTCTCAGCTTGTTTTCCCAGACCGATACCACCTCCATTTCCATGAGCAATTTCGCTGTCACTGATGGTGACCCGAGCGTTGTCGGAAGCGATGATGGACTCAGTTCTCCATGCACCCTGTACTACATTTTGTTGTCCTGCTCCAATGATGCGGGTACTCTGGAGTGTTGCAACACTATCCCCTAGGAAGTATAGGCCTCCCCATGATCCAGGCTCAGAGGAGTTCTCTCCAACAAAAACGACTTCAGAGCCAGGCTTGCCTTGAGTCTCCAGGTTTCCATTGACTTGCAGGAAGCTTCCCGGAGCTATGCGGATTACTACACCGTCTTCAATAACCAAGGAAGCACCACTTGCTACAGTTACTCCACCTTTCAGAAGGTAGGGGCTGTTTTCTTTCGTAAGTACTCCGCTGATTGAGCCAGAGAGGAGATTCTTTGCTTCTTCGGATGTGTCCTTGAAAGGAGACATCTTCCGTGCAGTAACCTCAGAATTCTCAGGATCTGCAAAGGAAACGGTAGCTGTGCTGGAGGCTTCCTCTATCTCTCCAAATTGTACAGGTGTTGGCATTGGTACCGGTTCTGTTGCAGGGGGAGGGGTGATATCTTCCTGGACTCTCTGGAGCAGGAAGTCGGTCTTTGCACCGATATGTTTCTCATCAAAGGCTCCGATGCCAACCAAGTATGACTCTCCTCCCACCAGTGTTGTGCTGAGACGATCCAACACCTCATCACCAACAATATTGAGAGCGAGTGGTTCCTCTTCCTCCATACTGAACAAAGCCATATAGAGAGAGATATCCGCATGGTCAAGATTGATGAATTCGTAGGTACCTGTGGTTTCTACTGGAATCTCGAATACGAAGGTCTCTGCAATGGTTCCTGAGAACGGCTTTTCTGGGTTCTCAATATAGATTGCACTGGGTTTTTCTTCAGTGGGGAGAGGATCCTCTAGGACCCGTCTGAGTTGGAATTGGGCCTTGCTGCCTTCGCTTCCTCCCAAGCCTCCTATTCCCACCAGATAGGTCTTCCCTCCTTCAAGAAAATAGGTAAATCTGTCTTGCGGATTATCCCCGATTACATTCTCTATGAGGGCCTCATCTTGGCCGACTTCCATGCTGAAGAGAGCCATATAGAGCAGGACCTCTGGGTGACTGAGATTGATGAAATCGTAGATTCCCGATTGAGCAACGGGAATTTCAAAGACCAAGTCATCAGTCACAGTGGCAGAGAACTGTTGCTCTGGGTTCGGAATATACATTGCAGGACTTTCCATCGGTTCCGGTGCAGGTTGCTCTTCTGCCGGTTTTATCAAGACAGGTTCAACACTCGTTGGGCCTGAGACCTGTTTGAGTTGGAAATAGCCATAACGACCGAGTAGGTTGTCCGCCAAGGTTCCGATACCTACCAGGTAGGATTCACCGGCTTCAAGATAAGCGGAAACTCTATCCAGGGGTTTGTCCCCAATAATATTCTCAGCGATGATATCTTTCTTGTCGATATTTTTACTGTAGAGACCCATGTAGAGGAGAATATCTGGGTGTTCCATGTTGATGAATTCATAGTGCCCGGATCGGGTGATGGGTATTTCCAATATTAGTGGATCTGAAATTTTTACTGTGAAGACTTGTTCTGGGTTAGATACAAACGCAACCCCTTGTTCATTGGTATAGTATTGCGGGAAAAGCGGTGTTTCCAGAATAGCAAGTACCGTTTCACATCCACTCAAGCTTACGATAAGCATGATAAACAGAGCAAGCAACAAAATTGGTTTTTGTTTTGTTCCCATGAGTTCTCCTCCAAGTATGATGGTATACTCATGGTACAGTAGGAATTCTCTCAAAAAAAGAAAAAATGTGACGTATTGCCAAAAAAGTCAAAAAAAT
>CAZPOJ010000238.1:0-3408 GCA_964588005.1 uncultured Sphaerochaeta sp. | reverse complement strand
TGCTTTTCTGGCGCCCTTGCTTTCTGCATGGGCGCCAACCATGAAAAGGAATGAACTATGGCTGACGTAACCTACAAGTGGCACGGAAAACTAACCCCTTGGCTATTCATACTTCCCACAGTGATCGGGTTGTTGGTCTTTCGCCTGATCCCGATCGTCTCCTCCTTCTACTTGAGTTTCACCGATTGGAACCTGCTGGGTTCCCCTGTATTCCTGGAGTTTGGAAACTATAGGGAGCTGTTTGGCAGTGATGAGTTTATCACCATCATCCTGAATACCTTTCAGTTCTCTTTCATATATGTGCTCGGATCCATTGTGCTTGGGCTTGCCCTTGCAGTCCTTATCAATGTCCAGTTCAGGGGCATCAGCTTTTTTCGTGCTGCCATCTACCTGCCGGTAGTGACCTCAGCTGTTGCTGTCGGCATCGTATGGAACTGGATGCTTGGACCTACCTACGGCCTGGTCAACAACCTGATAGCAGCCTTTGGCATTACCCCTCCTTACTGGTTGGGGGATATGAAGCTTTCGCTGAAGAGCGTAGCCTTCGTACAGGTCTGGAAGATGTCAGGCTACTACATGATCCTCTTCCTTGCCGGCCTGCAGAACATTCCCAGTGAAACATTGGAATCAGCAAAGGTGGATGGAGCAAACCCAATCCAGAGCTTTTTCAGGATAACACTGCCCATGCTGATGCCCACGCTCTTCTTTGTCCTTACCATTTCCATCATCGATTCCTTCAAGAACTTCGAGCTGATCTATGCCATGACCAAGGGAGGACCTGGCAATTCAAGCAATACCCTCGTCTATGATGTCTACCTCAATGCCTTCGTGTACTACCGGGTAGGATTTGCTTCAGCCATCGCGTATATCCTGCTGATCTTTGTAGGACTCCTAACGGTCATGAACCTCTACATACGAAAAAAGTATGCACAACCACTGGATTAGGGAGGTAGGACTATGAAAACTAAACAATCCCAACTCTTGAGGTTGTTGCTGGTAAGCCTTGTTACCATCATCTACGTATTTCCTTTCCTGTGGATGGTGTCAAACTCGTTCATGTCGGACAAGAACATCTTCTCGGTCCCTCCCAAATTCATACCGGATCTGCTGTTTACCGATCAAGCATTTGATAACTACAGGGATGTCTTTACAAAATACAACTTTGGCCGTTATACCTTTAACAGCCTATGGGTGTATTCACTGGCCGCATTCGGCCAGATTCTGGTCTGCTCCTTTGCAGGCTTTGCCTTGGCAAAGATGAAGTTCAAGGGTAGGGGCGTGATCTTCAGCCTGTTGCTGGTCACCCTCATGATTCCCGTACAGGTGACGATCATCCCAGAGTACTTCCTTTTCTTGAAGTTGAACTGGCTGGACACCTATCTACCCCTCATAATCCCATCCTTCCTTGCTGGGGCATTCGGGACCTTCATGCTCAAGGAGTTCTTCAACCAGGTGCCTTCCGCCCTGTTTGATGCAGGGATCATCGACGGGGTGAATGCCTACCAGATGTTCAGGCGAATCTACCTGCCGCAGGCAAGCGGTCCCATCGCCACACTGTTCATCATCGCCTTCATGAACAACTGGAATGACCTCTTGCGACCGATGCTCTACCTCTCCGATCGGAATCTGTATACGGTGACAGTGGCACTGTCGCAGTTCCAAAACCAATATGACGTAAAATGGAACTTGCTGTTGGCAGGAAGTGTGCTCTCTGTGCTCCCGCTGCTGACAGTCTTTGCCTTCTGTCAGCGATTCATCATAGAAAATACCATGAGTTCAGGTATCAAGGGATAATATGAGAAATAGAATTGAAACAATGCAGCATGCAAGTGGTGAGATACAGAGGTATCAGATAGTCGAAGGGTTCGACTGGAACAAGGTTACATTCCTGTCCCCTGGGTTTGACAAGAAATCCATCGGAGAGATAGCCAGGTTGTACAACCTCAACATCCTGCCCAAACATCCTGAGCTCTATGGGCTCATCGCCTTTTTCCATGTCGATGAAGGGATGGCCCTCGATTGCCCTATGGAACATGGGGATGGAAGGTTCTTCGTGAAGAACGTAGCTACTTCCATCTACCTCAACGAGCAGGTGAAGAAGGGTAAGATACGGTGGGAAGGCTCGTTCATCGTTGACGATGAAAGAGCTTCTGCAATAATTGCCCAGCTTGAAGAGGATGATCTGATCAGGACAGTGAAGGGGCAACGATCAGGGGTATGGTTTATTCCGATCCATGCAAAGATGGGCTTTCTCTCCCAACAGGAGAAGGCGCCCTGCATAGTCAACTCCCACTTCTTCCTTATGGACCCCACCGATATTGACTCCCCGTACTGCCAGCTGGGTACGCCCTACGGGCTTGCCTTGAAGGATGGGGTAATTCATCTGCCGCCGCTCAACCATCGTCCTGTGCTCCTTGTGGACAGCCAAGGCAAGACAAGTATCCAGTCTCTTGAGCTGACAAATCTAACCGTGGAAATTGATGGGGTGCACTACATCCACAACAAGAACGCGACCTTTCATTTCAGGCCTGAAGAACGACAGACCCCAAACCATGGGGGCACTGATATCATCATCACAGAGAACCGCGTCATAGCCATCAAAGGCGGTGGTGGAAGCACCATCCCTATGGCAGGCTTTGTCATCAGCGTGAAGGAGCAAGTAGACATTGCCGATACGAGCGTTACCTACCATGGGCTAAAAGAGTATGTGTTTGGGGTGCAGGTAGGGCCTTCTGCGATGGAAGACCACACGATGATAGGATCGCTGGCCTGTCCGTTTTATAATAAGGAAAGGGATAAGGTCCCGTTTCCCTCCACGGTCTACCCCTTGCCGTTTGAGACGGCAAGAGCCGCCCGTATCGCAGTGGGAACCAATGCCGAGGGGGAGGCTGTCCTTATCTGGGCTGAGGGAGCGGGAAAGTTGTTGTACAAGCCTAAAGAGGACAGTACTGGCTGCTCGTTACTGGAGCTTGCACAGTTCTGTGCCTTGCAGGGGTATGAAGATATTCTTAATCTTGATGGGGGAGGGTCAGCTCAGATCCTCTGGGAAGGGGTCCGCCATATGAAAATTTCAGATCGGTACAGCCCTTCGGACCTTGAAGCTGAACGGCCTGTTCCTTCAGCCCTGATACTACGATAGGAAGAGACCCTATGGTAAGAACAACGAGCCAGGATAAGATGAAGATCAAGAATTATACCAAGATTCTTGAGGTTGTCATGGCCAATCCAGGGATTAACCGCAAGAAGGTCTCCTCCATGACCAAGCTTGCCAATCAGACACTGTCGAACCTGGTCAAGGACCTGAGCGATTTTGGCTATGTCCTGGAGTTCCCTCTTGAGTATACTCCAGGCTATGGGCGAAAGCCCATTGGCCTGAAGGTGAATTACAAGGCTTTCCAAATCATTTCC
>CAZPOJ010000237.1:0-3434 GCA_964588005.1 uncultured Sphaerochaeta sp. | reverse complement strand
ATAAAAGAACGGGAGCCTCGTAGACACATCTGAGAGTTGTCCATGAGGCTCCTTGTTCTCTTACTCTATTCCTGGTAGATATATTATCTCAACTCTTCATCAAAACAGACAGCTACCTTTCCCGATGTTCCATTGGCCATGAGGGCATAGGCCTCATCAGCCTTCTCCAAGGGGAAGCGGTGGGTGATAAGGTCCTCGGGGTGGATATTCCACCTGACCAGATGTTCCACCAGGTCCTCCATCTTCCAGATACTGGTCACCCAGCTGCCATAGATGGTCTTCTGGTCATGGAGCATGTCCGGACTTGGGTTGAAAGTTACACTTCCTCCCTCACCCACAAAGGCGATCTTGCCCCATTTTCGTGTTGCCCTGATGGCCGTTGCACGACCTGGGTCACTTGCACTACAGTCAAAAGCGCGCTCAACACCGTGACCACCGGTAAGCGCCTGTATCTTCTCCACCACATCGTCACTCGGGGTGAAAGCATGATCGACCAGACCAAGGCTCTTTGCCAACTCGATCCTTGCTGGTTCGGTCTCAATACCGATGAGCATGGTCGCTCCCATTGCCTTGGCAAGCATCAAGGCCGCCAGCCCCACAGGACCCAGACCTACAACAAGCACTGCATCATTGCCGCTGACTCCGACCTTCTCGATCGCTTCATATACGGTGCCAAAGCCGCAGGCTACCTGAGCACCGTCTGCATACGTCAGTTCATCGGGAAGCAAGACCAGGTCCTTCTCGTCACAGAGGATGTATTCAGCCATCCCTCCGTCACGCTGCCAGCCATAGGCTGCACGCTGTTCGCTTGTACAGCTGATCATAAAGCCCTGACGGCAATCATAACAGACACCACAACCACTGATATGGTAGACGATGACCCGGTCCCCCTTCTTGAAACGTTTCAGCCCAGGTCCTTCCTCAACTATCAGGCCACAGGGCTCATGTCCTGCGATGACATTCTGATACCCTTCAGGGCCCTTGCCCAGATGCTCACGGTAAATCGCCCTGATGTCGCTGCCGCAGATGGTAGAACATTTTGTCTTGAGCACTACCTGCCCATGCCCTGGCTTGGGTATGTCGAACTGGTCGAACGTGACGGTGCTGTTTCCTGGAAGCTTTGCTCCCAGCATTGTTTTCTTCTCCATGGATCCCTCCTTGAAAGGTTATCTCTTATAGCGATCGGGTACACGAATGATCCCGTCTTCATCCCACAGTTCAGTCCAATCCTTCGCCTCTTCCCAGAGGAAGACCTGCCCCTTTATCAGGCGGCTGTTGCAGTCTGCCTCCTTGAGATAAGCTACCTCCTCTTCAGTGAGAGGATCGCTCATAACGCTTTCCAGATTACTCCTAAGATTTCTCTCATTTGTCGACTGGGGGATGGGCACGATGCCGTTGGCCTGTGCCCACTTGAGGCAGATGGCTGCAGGGTGCACATTGTGTGCCTTCGCAACAGCTACAACAACTGGATGTTCCATGTCCACTGCATCGCTTTCGGTGGTGTCCCTCTCTGGCCTGTTTGGCGAGCCAAGGGGGGAGAAGCCGATGGGGATGATGCCCTGCTCCTGTACGTAGCTCACGAGCTCCGGCTGCTGGAAGCAGGGGTGAGCCTCCATCTCATTGGCTATGGGGCGAATGCGACAATCGGCAAGCAGTAACTCAAGCTTAGCCTTGCTCATGTTGCTGGTTCCGATATGCTTGACCAGACCTTGGTCCACCAACTCCTCCATCGCGCGCCAAGTCTCCATGTACTCCTCATGGATATAGGGCCTAGCATCGGGGTTTCTTGCAGTGACATCACACTTGGGCGGGTGGAAGTTGGGAAATGGCCAGTGCACCAGGAAGAGGTCGAGGTACTCAAGCTGCAGGTCAGCGAGTGTCGCCCTCACCGAGATGCCGACATTTTTCTTTCCATGCATATCATTCCAGAGTTTGCTGGTAATCCACAGCTCCTCGCGCTTGATACCCGAGGCCTTGAGGACTTCCCCGATCTCCTTTTCATTGTCATAGACACGGGCACAGTCTATGTTCCTATAGCCGAGCTTCAGGGCTATTTCCACTGATCGGGCCATATCAGCGCTGCTCACATGGTCGCTTCCGAAGGTGCCGACCCCTATGGCAGGCATCGTGGCTCCTGTCTGTTCTATGGTGATGTAGGGTACGTTCATAGCAATCTCCTTGTTCTGTATAGTATACCCTGCTATTATGCACCTCACAATGCTCTATATGCGTATAAAGTATAGCAGTTTGCGCAAAAGGGGGGTATAATCCTTACATGGTACAGATAGGTTTACAACTTCGTTTCCAAGATGGGTATGATATGGCGGTAGCCAACGGGGTAGTGCGGTATGCAAAGAAGAAGAGTTCGTGGCAGCTGAGGGGGCAGGGTCCCTGGTTTTTCCCCTTGGACAGCGACTCCCTCTCCAAGTGTGACGCCCTCATCGCACGCATCGAGAGTGACGAACAGGCTCTTGCCTGCTCTGCCTTGGGTATCCCTGTTGTCGATATTGCTGGAGCCTCTTCGTTGAAGCTCTTCAGCCAGGTACGTAATGATGACTATGAGACAGGGGTGCGGGCAGGGCGGTATCTGCATACCCTGGGGAACAAGCAGTTCGGATGGTGTGGCATTGATGATGTCCACTGGGCCCGCGAACGCCTGGTAGGCTACGCCTCTGCGCTCGGGAAGCGCCCTGATCAGATTATGCGTTTCTCCCGTCCTCTCCCCTGGTGGCGCCAGCTCTATGAGCCGTCGCCCGAGCTGGAGAGCTGGCTGCTCTCCCTGCCCAAGCCCATCTCGCTTTTCTGTAGCAATGACCTCTCTGCAATGAAGGTGGAGGTTGCCGCAGGGCGGCTTGGCCTGCACATCCCTTCTGAACTGACTGTCCTTGGTGTCGATAACGAGACCTTGCTGTGTGAGCTTGCAACCCCCTCCATATCGAGTATCCAGCCCAATTGTGAGTTGATAGGGTATGAGGCGGCGGCCATGATAGACTCCTTGCTCCAGAGCAAGGCCCAGACTATTCAGATCCAACGCATCCCCTCCGGGGAGGTGACCGAGCGTGAAAGTACAGCGCTCATCAACGAAGAGGACCCTGTGGTGGCCCGCTCTTTAAGGATTATCAGAGATTATGCTGCTGAGGGCATCAGTGTTGGAGATGTGGTGGAGCGCACTGGTGTATCCAGGAGAAACCTTGAGGTGCGCTTCAAGGATGCCCGGAAGAAGACCCTCTGGGAGGAGATCTGCGACCAGCGCCTTCAGTTGGCGACGCTCGCCTTACGCCACAGCAGGAGCACCATACCGGTGATAGCAAAGGAGTGCGGCTTTGGTTCTGTGCACCGGTTCTACACCCTGTTCAAGCGCAAGTATGGAACCACGCCCAATATCTGGCGCAAGCAGAGCTCTAAATAAAAATGAGTACTTAGCTGAAGAATCA
>CAZPOJ010000236.1:0-3477 GCA_964588005.1 uncultured Sphaerochaeta sp. | reverse complement strand
CTTACCCCTCACCCTACTAACAACTGCACTCACAAAGGCCTCGCTTCTCTCTACTGCCTCAAGATTGATGCACTCGTCCTTTGTATGTGGGTTATGGTAGCCTACGCTGATATTGGCGCAGCTGGTGTACTTCTGGAGATAGGTGACATCTGAACTTCCTCCCATCTGTGATGAAAAACCCAGGTTGTCATCCTTACTGACCTGACAGAGCGCCTTGTCAAAGGCCCACGATCCATACCCGTTATCAAAGCATGCGATCGTACCAGATCCCATAGCATCAAGACCAAGGGCATAGAGGACATTTTCCCGTATTGCTTCCTGGTTCTCCTTCTTCTTGAGCAGGATCCTGACACCAAGGCACCCCTTCTCCTCGTTTCTGCTGAAGATAAAGTTAAGACCTGGATAGCTAGCAAGCAACTTCAGCTGCAGGTACACCCCGCACCTATCATCACCTCCGATAATCCCTCCTGTCTTGAATATAGGACTATCATCCCAAGAAGCCTGTTGTAATCGGACCATATCTTCAAGCTTCATTACCGAATCCATATGGCAATTGAGCAAGGGAGCATCGCGATAGTCTAAGCAGTAGATGTTCTTGTAGGAGTCTTGGTGAAAGGGAATTGCATGCTCCTGCAGGTATGTTTTAACAAACTGGGTAATACTGTCCTGGGTAACACACGTAAGGACATCCCGTAGCTGAAGCCCCTTGTTTTTCTTATGCTGAACGACCATGAAATCCTCCTCCTTATCAGCTCGACTGCCTATGAAGCTTTGCAGCATCATGGAGTAATTTGAGCAAATTCCGCCCCTTTTCACTCTCTGTAGCCAACGACAGTGCCGATACCTGCTGGTTATCCTCCAGCAAAGGGTTGGCACCTGCTTCCAGAAGCAAACGGGTCACCATATAGTCAGGCTCCTTGCGCTCCATAAGGATTCTTAGGGCGGTGCGCCCATCTTTGTCCCTTGCATCGATCTCAGATCCGTAGAGGACCAAGGCCCGGGCCTGAAAGTCCACTTCTTCTTTACCGGCCATGCAGAACATCAAGGGGGTAAAGCTATTGTTCGCCCTTGCAGTAGCTGAAGAGCCTGCGGCAAGCAGTACTTCCACAGCTCCTGCCCATACATCACTCTCACTGGCATACATCAGGGCAGTTTTCCCCTCACAGTCCCTTTGCGTAATATCAGCACCTTTTTCTAAAAAGGCTGCAACTACCTCGCCATTGTAATAACCCCTAGAAACCTTCATCAAAGGGGTTACCCCTCTCTCATCAGCAAGATTGATCTGCATACATTCTGCAAGGACATAGCAAACAACCTCCCCATCAAGGTGCTTGTCTATTGCCTGGTGCAACAAGGTGTCCCAAGGTATGTTCATGCGCTGTCCTTCGTGCATGGAGCTTTTCAGTAGCTCCAACACAGAAGGACTGCACCCTCCTTTGACCGCAAGGGAAATGAGACACTCCCCTGCATCGTCCAAGGAGGCACCAGCATCTAGGAGCATCCTGATTATCGTCTCATCCAAGCCATGCTCCAGAGCAAGAACTAGGGAGCTTTTAGCCAGAGCATCCACCTGAGCTCCCCTGCTGAGCAAGAGCTGCACCAAAGGTGCTTGCACCTCTGGTGTAGATAAGGCCTGCAGCAAGGGCGTCTGATCCTGATGATTGGTCTCTTGGATGTCCCCACCGAGATCCAGTAACCTTGCAACCAGCTTCACATACTCCCCCTGATATCTGGCCAAGCCCAGTCTTCCCCCCAGAGAACGTACAAAATCAGTATC
Source organism: uncultured Sphaerochaeta sp. (assembly GCA_964588005.1). Classification (GTDB taxonomy): domain Bacteria; phylum Spirochaetota; class Spirochaetia; order Sphaerochaetales; family Sphaerochaetaceae; genus Sphaerochaeta. Next base: position 1,700 of record CAZPOJ010000236.1, on the reverse strand, counting down.
CCAGCTCATAGCTCCCCCTTACTGTTATTTGATCAGCATAAGAAATTCAGCTTTGTCATCTTCATCGGTGATCAGGTCAAAAGGCTTGTTGCCATCCTTATCAGCAATGGCAGGCTCCCCTCCATGCTTGAGTAAGGCTGAAACTGCCTGTTTGGTGTAGTTCTCACAGGCAAAATGCAGGGCTGTCTTGCCTGTCTCTTCTTCCACAGCACTGATATTGGAAGCGCCCAACTCCAACAGCTTAAGGAGAGCCGAACCATTGTATTCCCCGGCTGTGATCATGAGCAGGGTCTTGCCAGCATACAGCTCATCCAGCTCTGCTCCAGCCTTGACCAAAGCCTCTAGGAGATCCTCATCCCCGGACTTAGCACAAACAATGGCCAAGGGAGAGTAGTCTTGATTGTTTCGATGGTTTACCTCGGCTCCACGGCTTATAAGCAAGTCTATCTGGCTTCCATTTCCAAACAAATCATAACAACAGTTACATAAAACACTGTCTCCATCCTCATCGATGTCATTGATAGCAGCTCCATGATCAAGCAGATAGGCAAGGACATCTGCAGCAGCACTATGCAACGCAGCGATGAGTATGGGCGACCGGTCAGATTCTGTCCTTTGGGTAACCGAGGCTCCGGCTTCTACCAGCAGCTGTATAGTTTCCAAATCATACTCCTCTTTCAAAGCATCCCCCAAAGTGCCTCCCCCTTGCTCATCGACAAAGGAAGCAACAACTCCCTGCTCTAGCAAGAATGCTATTATTTCAGGTTTCATCTTGTTTGAAAGGGCAGTGGAGAGCAAAGTTTTCCCGCCCTTGGCGGCTGAAGGAATGACCGCACCCTTTGCAAACAGGGTCTTCACTACCGATAAGGGAACTTCATTATCCTCCAGTAGCTTGATCCAAAGAGGAGTGGATCCGAACTCCTCAGGTTCGTTCGGGTCACAACCCTGGTCGATAAGGTCAGCTATACAATCACAGATAAGTTTCTCCAGCATCTTCACTGCCAATTTCCCACCCAATCCATCTACAAATTCATTTTGCCAACTCATGTGTAACTCCTTTATTCATATCTACCAATAATAAATCCTCATCCATTACTTCTTTCTACCAATCTTCATCCTCAAACAGATGATATAATCCCAACTCTTCTTGTCGTTCCCTTCTACTGAAAACAAAGTTAAAGTTGGGGTACTTCTGCAGCAGCTTGAGGTGCAAGATCACATCAAGGGCCTTGTCCTTCCCCACTGCTGTATTCCTACTAGCAAGCGAAGGAGTATGATCCCATTCCAAATGATAGAGTAGGCTCATATCCTCAGGATTGCTCACTCCATCCAAGGAACACTTGAGCACCGGCTCATCAAGATGGTCCACGTAAAAGATGCCAAAGCCCTCGATCTGTTCATAGGGAATCCCATGCTTTTCCAGGAAGGCAATCACAAAGGAAGCAACGCTGTCTTGAGTAAGAGTTGCAACCATCTTTTGCATCTGATAGCCAATAGAATGCTCATATTGTATGACCATTGAACCTCCTGTTTCCCTCCTATATACGAGAGTTACTATCCTGGACGAAATCAACTACCCTTCAATTCCAATCCACATTATAGGCAACAGAAACTCATCCCTATCATATAGGGGCTAAAACACGATATTATCTTGGTAAGGGTGGTCTCCTTCTCTACTTTAAGAGGGACCTTTAGATGAA
>CAZPOJ010000235.1:1812-3478 GCA_964588005.1 uncultured Sphaerochaeta sp. | reverse complement strand
TTTCGATATCTCTACTTCATATTGGAAAAAATATGATTCTTTTTTTTATTATAATGAATAAAGCACTTAGGGGATTATGATGGGTAAACGAGTTCGTTTGTTGGTTTTGATGTTGTTGCTGTTGGTTCCTTTAACTTCGACGTTTGCATCGCCATTGCGTCTGAGCTTACTTATTAAACCCTCTTCTGAAAAAATTGAAACGTTTCGATTTCAAAGTGGTGTTACCCCGGATAATTCTTGGCAGATCATCGCAATTGCTTCTCCCTTTGTGCTAGAAGCGTTCAACCCTGATACAGAGTACTTGTTTGTTCAACAAACAGCTGCCGATGCCTCTTGGAGTGATACCTATATCTATCGGCATGATCATGCTGCAAACGCGTGGTTACTGACTGGGAGCCAAGGCGAAGCTTCTGCAACATCTCTTGAAAAAGTACAAGATGATGCTAGTGAATACATACCTTCACCCTGGAGGCTTGGTGGGGTCGGCGCAATGCTATTCAATGGCAAGGATGCTGCCCACCTCTATACCAATAGTTTTGGCGGTGGTGTCGAACTATCAGCCAACTATCCAAAGTTTATTTTTTCAGCAAGTGCTGAAGCGCATGTAGCCCAGTCCAATAACACCATATGGGCTGACCGATATACGATTCTTATGCTCACAGGGGGCGTTGGCTACCCCATAGTCAATTCTAAGAAGAGTGAGCTTGATGTTGTGGGTAGGTATGGCTTGATAGTACATCACAACAATAACAACTGGTATTTTAATCAGCGAGCCGCTGTTGGCTTACGATATTCGTATGGGATTTCAGAACGTCTGCGCCCCTTCATCGAAGGTGATGTTGGAGTGATGTTTACAAAATCACTTGTTACAATGATGTACAACGGTTCCGTTGGACTTCAATACATGCTTTAAGAAGAGGGACAGTATGAAAAATAAGAGATATTCAGCACTTTTTGTTTTGGTTTCGCTCGTACTACTCTTGGTTAGTAGTTGCTCTGATATAGTGGTACTGGATGGCCGGGTTAAGATTGACCTTGTATTTGAAGAAACTGATTTTCCCGCTGGTACAACACTGCACCTTAAAGGAACAGGCCCTTCAACTATAGTACAAGAAAGAACAATTGACTCAGAATTAACAACAGTTCCTTTAGAACTTGAACCAGGGGATTGGACATTTACCATAACTGCTAAAGATGTAAATGGTGCCAAACTTGGAGAAGGCACTACAACCTACAAGATAGCGCCAGGAAAAATAGTTCCAATAGCAATACAGGTTATTAGTGATAATGCTGTTAAATTCGATCTGCAGTATGTTGGGGCTATTCCTATAGGACAGCTTACCACTGTAGTGTTTGGTTCCCGATATATGGACCATGTAGATTGGCCAACTAATCCTACCCGAGCAGGATATACATTCACAGGTTGGAATATCAAAGCAGATGGGTCAGAAGTTGCTATAAATGAAGATTCAATATATAAGGAAGCACAAACGCTTTATGCGCAGTGGACTGCTAACAAGTATAGCGTCATCTTCGATAGTGCTGGTGGCAGTGATGTAGATACTATCACCCAGGAGTATGGGTCAGCACTTGTAGCCCCTGCTAATCCAACCAAGACTGGATATACCTTTGATTCTTGGGATCCTGCACTGCCAGCAACGATGCC
>CAZPOJ010000235.1:0-1712 GCA_964588005.1 uncultured Sphaerochaeta sp. | reverse complement strand
TTCTTGGGATCCTGCACTGCCAGCAACGATGCCCGTTGATGGTTATGCAACAAAAGCGATATGGACAGCAAACAAAAATACCTCCTACCAGGTAGAACACTATAAGCAAGATCTGAGCGGTAGTGGTTACACAGAGGTAGAAATCGAGAACCTAACTGGAACTACTGCAGCAACAGCGACTGCAAGTGCAAAGGTCTATACAGGCTTCAGTGAAAATACAACACATGAAAGTCGGATCTCTGAGGGGGCGATACAAGGTGACGGGTCTTTGGTACTCAAGCTCTACTATGATCGCAATACCTATAGAGCAACGTACTATTCCAACAGCGCAACCGGAGGTACTGTCCCTACATTCCAGACAAAGATCTATGGAGGTGAGCTCTCCCTTGCAACCAATAGTGGTTCTCTTGTACGAACAGGGTACACTTTTGCTGGATGGAACACCCAAGCAGATGGATTGGGAGCCACCTATGCAGAGGGAAGTACCTATACTGTACCTGCAGAAGATACGACCTTCTATGCGAAATGGAATGCAATAAGCCGGATGATCACATTTGATGTTCAAGGTGGAAACGCTCTTGTTCCTAATACTATGACTGTAACTTATGATCAACCATACGGGGAATTACCGACTACAACGCGTGAGGAGTATTACTTTGATGGTTGGTGGACTGGAACTGATGGGTCTGGAAGCCTTGTGAAAGAGTCTACGATATTCACTGGAACCAATAATATAACTCTCTATGCAAAGTGGAGAGGTGCCATTGTTGGGGATATAGGCCCTTCTGGGGGATATATATTCTATGATGATTATCTTGGATATGATGCTAATAATAATGGAACGATAGAAGCCCATGAGAAAAATCGGTTTGGTGATGATTTGGCAGGAAAGCGCTATCTTGAGGCGGCCCCAGCTAATTGGTACTCAGGATCTGGTGATCCAAGATTTACCTTCGGCTATAACCGAACACCTGGTGGATCAAATGAAACGGTTGGAACTAGTACAGGCATTGGAACAGGAAAAGCTAATACAGCTGCCTTGATAGTTGCAATGGGAGATGAAGCATATAGGCTGGTCGAGGGAACTGATAAAGCTATGTATGCTGCAAAGGCATCTAATGACTATAGCGGGGGTGGGTATAGCGACTGGTTCTTGCCTAGCAAGGATGAACTGAATCAGATATATCTAAATCTCAAGAAAGATAGAGATCTTGGAGGTTTTGGAAATGACTACTACTGGAGTTCCTCCGAATCTGGTGGAAAGTTTGGGTGGGCTAATCGCTTCAGCAGTACGGAGCAAAGCCAGAACTACCGGGAATATAAATTCTTGGTCAGGCCAGTACGGGCTTTCTGATGCACTAGTTTTTTATATACCTATGAAGAGGATGCAGGGGGCAATTGCCCCCTGCTGATTCACCCTTGTAATTCATTCTACAACGAGCACTATATTTAAGATTCTGGAAATCCATGAATACCAAAAATGAGTTAGCTGATGAATTAGGGTCAGGGATGCGCAATACATACAAGTATTCGAAGCTGTACAGTGGTAAAGAACCAACTTTCACTGAAGGTGATATTTTCAGAATCATTGTGCCTTTAAATGAAGCCTCTACTGCTAAAGTGGGACCTTCTAAAGTTCCAAAGTCTCATGATGAGACTTTAGATGAGACTTTGGATGAGACTTTGGATGAGACTTTGGATGAGACTTTGGA
>CAZPOJ010000234.1:0-3497 GCA_964588005.1 uncultured Sphaerochaeta sp. | reverse complement strand
CAGGTATGGCTTTAATTCCAGAAAAAGCTAGAAGAAGATCCATTCCAAACATCCACCACATACCGACGATAGCAACACATAGCATAGCTGTATTGGGGTTGATCAACCATTGATTGGTCCATGATGACAAGCCAATGGCTGTAAGGAATGTATTGAGCAGTCCCCAGTCGGCATGATAGATGGAGAGCCAGAGCTGCGAGATAACACTTACCGATAGTACCATAGGAAGGATATAGGTGGTCCTGATTATCTTTTGTGCCTTTTTGGACAATCCACTGAGAACAATGGCTATAAATACGCCTAAGAATGCATTGAAGACAATTGCCAGGAAACATAATCCTATACTTTGTAGGTTTGCTCTGATAAAGGGTTCATCACCAAATAACTTTTTGTAGTTGGCTATTCCATTGAAGATGGCTGGTGAAAGGCCATCAGTTTTCTGGAAGGACATCACCCCGATTTGAAAAAGAGGGTATATAACAAATAAAATAAGAAGCAACATCGCCGGCAAGCAAAGAATGACGATATTACGTTTATTTCCCAAGACTGTATTCATACTAAAAACCCTTATAGATTACCTGGTATCGAGCAAGCAGAGATGCTTGCTGTACCCAATTGGAGCTGGGTGCCCTTCAATACAAAAACAAAGCCTGGGAAGCTTATGTGCAACAGTAAGCTCTCCCAGACTTTGCTTACGAAAAGACTTAGTCTTCCAATGCAGCTTTATCCAAATCTGCAAGATAGTCAGCTACCGTATACTTGCTCGAGTTGGTCATGAACTTGCTCGAGCTCTGCATCACACCACTGGAGGCGGCTGCAGTTGGCATAACATCCTGTACCAAGCCAAAGACAAATTCAAACTTCTGCATATCCGTGGCAAGCTGTTGTACTGGTTTGGCAAATTCACCATCAAATTTCCAGCCAAGGTTTTCAGGGATATAGACAGTGAAGGGGTTTCCTTGTTGGGTATATACGTATTTACAGCGTAACTCCGCAAGGCTCTGGGCAACCTTCATTGCTTCTTCAGGATACTTAGTTCCGGCATAGACCATATAGCCGGAGTTCTGTTTGACTCCACCGGCACAGTTTGCACCATAGAGGGCAACGTCCTCATCGTGGATCACTGGATAATAGAAATATCCAAAGTCATCACCCATTTTTGCGGCACCTGAAGCTACAGCCCACGAACCGTTGGCCATCATCGCAGCTTTTCCCGATTCGAACAAAGGCAGTGCTTCGTCAATGCCGGTGAGGGCCACGTTTTTGGAGAATGCACCAAGGTCGAGCAGATCTTTGATAACCTGTGCTGCCTCAGCATAGGGTCTGTCTGAGAACTTTGCCTTACCATCGACAATCTTCTTGGTTATCTGTGGATCAATGGAGTAGGCAAAACCTTCAACCATCATTGCAGCACACCAGCCATCTTTTGCCCCTACAGAAATTGGAACATAGTCGCTTTGAGCAAGTACTCGGACAATATTCTTGAGCTCAGAAACAGTCTTGGGTACTGTAAGGTTGAATTCATTGAAAATAGCCTTGTTGTACAGCATTACCTCATAGGCAATATCCTCAAAGGGAAGCGAGTAGATTTTTCCGTCAGAAGCGGGAAGTTTTGAGGAGGGAATGACTTTATCCCAATATCCGCTCTCATCAAGGAAATCGTCTAATGCCAAAGCACTATTTGCATTGAGGATAGGAGTTGCCCAACTGCCACCTCTCTCCCACCAGATATCCAAATTCTCGCCACCACCTGCTATGAGGGTGCGGACTTTGGTCTCATAGGTCTGAGCATCACCAGGACTCATATCGAGTATAATTTCGATATCAGGATACAAGGATGGGATTTGCTCCATGACCCAAGCCATTTCCTTTTGCACATTGGCATCTGTATCATTGTACAGAACATGTAATTGGATCTTTTCAGATTTTTTTGCTCCAGCGTCTTTCTGGCCAGCGGCAAATGCTACACTACACACCAGTGCAACGACCATAAGAGATACACAAAACCGTTTCATTTTCATAGGTTCCTCCATTAGGTGAATCTATTCCACCTGTATATCCTCATGCTAGGACAGGTGGAGAGACAAGAGAATGGACTTTTCTGACGAGAGATGGAAAATTCAAACGAATGTGCTCTAGATGCTTAGAATTCTCCCTATAGCTGTTATTTTCCTTTAGACCCAATCGGTATGCATCCTAGTGCTGGTGTTTGCAAAGACTTTGGCGAGTAGAATAGACCAAACCAAGCATAGTGTTCATGCTAAGTGTGTATTTTCAGCCAATTGTGGATTCGATGGTGAGGAATGAACTATACTGGTAGGTATGAAGAGATGGTATCAGTTGAATCTTGGGCAAAAGATATTTTTAGTGTCCCTTTCCACTACCCTTGGAGCATTGTTGGTTGTACTCATTATTTCTGTATCCAATATTATCAGTAATGGAAAAAAAGAGATTTTGCAAAGCAGTATGGCAAAGAGCCGCTTGATACAAAATAATGCTGATCAGATAATTTCCAATGCAAAATACAATATCAAGGCTTTTTCAACCAGTAGTGCCCTACAGACTACAATGGCGAAATCTTATAGCGAAGATAATTATGGAGTCTATCTATTCTCATCTTCTGTTCGTTCAGCAATAACAAACATAATGGATATCGATAGCCTTGTCAGTGAGGGGTTTCTGTTGTCAAAGGATTTTTGGCTCTATGATCTGGGTTCAAACTCTGTCAGCTTGGACAAAGCGGATGGTATTCGCCAGAGGTATGAAGAGGCCAAGAGTTATTTTGGTCAAATTTCCATCACCATCGACAAGGAAACAGGGGAACTCAACTTCTCCAAAGCCCTAATCGATATCAAGACAGGAAATGATCTCGGAATGCTCTCCTTTAACCTTGCGAATAAACAGTTTTCCAGTATCTTTGGGAACGCAATTAAACAGACGGAGTCTGTCTTTATGGTCTCTGAAGAGGGCGATATTATCGAGTCGGTGGACAATCTGGGAATAGGGAATACCTTACGAGATGAGTTTCCCTCTTTTGCTAAAATCCCCGATCAGTTTGAGAGCCGGATGATCACCCATGATCGGTATTTGGTATTTACGCAAAAACTATCAGAGACCCCTCTGTACATTTTATATTTCTCTTCTCAGAGAGCTGTTTTTAAACAGGCTGCCGAAGGGGCTGGTATGATCCTCCTCAGTGGGGTGATACTTATTCTCCTTTCTATTTTCCTCACCCGAAAACTCACAAGAAGTATAACTACCCCTCTGGTGGAACTTGCTAAAAATGCCGAATCAATTTCCCGAGGAAAGTTTGAGCCGATAGCCATACCAACCCGCAACCAAGATGAGATTGGAACTCTGACCACTTGTTTGAATAATATGGTGGTCAGCATCAAGGATATGACAAGTGAAATTTACTCTGAGCAAAATCAGAAACGAGAGTATGAACTGCAACTGCTCCAAGCGCAGATAAATCCACATTTCCTCTATAACTGTCT
>CAZPOJ010000233.1:0-3501 GCA_964588005.1 uncultured Sphaerochaeta sp. | reverse complement strand
ATAATTAGCAAAAGCAAGCTCCTCGTTGTCGTAATTATCGTAAATACGGGCTATGTTTTGAGGATTGGGACCCGCTGCCATAAGTGCCGTAGTGGCAGGACCCCAATAATTGTAACGAGCATCTACTTTGTCAAACACAGAGGTGTTGCAATAAAAATCATAAGTCAGGTAATACTGAGGGGAGTTCTCGCTATAGCTGACAGTATCGTAGTTCTTGTAAATATTATTGTAATTCAAATACATCCGGGTATAGCCCTCCAGCTTAACACCACAATTGTAATTCATCACAATAGTGTTCGTCTCAATGGAATCTATGGTCGGTGTCTCAAAACTACTGTTGGCATACAAACCAATTTCAAATCCCGACACCCGATTGCCCTTAACCATGGCATTACTTTGATTCAAAGAAATACCATGATTATCAAAACCTCTTGCGTTGAATATGTTATCAACGATCCTGGCCTGCCTGATGTTGTTTAAATGCACACCATATCCATTCTCGTATCCCTGATAAGCAGTAGCCGTTTCCTGCAGCGTGTTAACCAGATAGAGGCTATTGTCCGTTACGCTGACAAATGGAATATTATTGGTATAGATGCCGGTTCGGGCAATGACATTATTCCCCGAAACAGATAATAAATCAGATTCAGATCCTTCTATATAAACAAAATGGCCGCATTTGACCGTATTATCCATAACACGAACAATGCCTCCGAGCCATTGTAAGAAAATAGCAGTATTGACGCATTCAATACTATTGTCCTGAATAATGCTATTATTTATATAATTCAGATTAAGAGCATCCGAGACACACTTAATCCTGTTATGGCGCACATTAACAGTTATCTGTTTATCCCAGTTCTCATAAGTTGAAATAAATGATCCCGCACAATCGTAGTCATTGTAGCTGACATCAAAAATAAGGTTACCTAAATAAGATTGCAACGAAATACCCGAACCACTTTGACGCATACTGCAATGTCTTACGCGGACAGTATCACTGTTGAAACTTATGTTCCTGTATGAAACAATCTGAAGAGCATGAGAAAAGGAGGCATATTCTATGGATGAAGTATTGAAATTCTGATAACGTATACCGTACCAATCACCCGGAGCAGGGCTATCGGCATTGGATAGAAAATGAACACTGTCCGAGGCCGTACCCCTGACATTGAAACGACCGTTGACAATGATCTCGATACGGTTGAGGTCATTCCCAGACAACTGGTTGTCCTTGAGAGCCATAAAGCGAATCTCACTGCCTGCTTCCACATTTACCGTAACAGAAGAAGGTATGGTAATATCGCCGGTGACCAGATAGGGGCTCCTGGCCTTGGTCAGATTTTCAACTACCGCGCCGCTGAGCAAAGTCACATCAAAATACAAATGAGCACTCAGGGTAGAAAGATTGCCAAAATCATCGGCAGGATCGTCGTAATAAACAATGATCTTTTCGCCCTTAAGCACATCCAATAAACCATTGGAAGAAGCTGTAGAGGCAACATTAAAACCGATGCTGCCCATAAATACACCGGTATTTGCTCCCGTCTCGGTCAACACCAGACTCTCCCCTTCGGGCTCGGTGGGGCTGCAAACTTTTACCGTAACAGCATCCACTTCAGAGGCAGAAATATTACGGTCGAAGTCTGTCAATTGAATCATCATTTGTTGAAACTTGTTGTATGTCAATGCCTCTGTGCTGTCTGCTGCAAGAAATTTCAACGTGCCTGTCTGCACATTAGTAAGTTCAGGCATACAGTCTAAGCACGCTTTCCACTGCGCGTAATTCGCGTAAGCAAGCTCCTCGTTGTCGTAATTATCGTAAATACGGGCTATGTTTTGAGGATTGGGACCCGCTGCCATAAGTGCCGTAGTGGCAGGACCCCAATAATTGTAACGAGCATCTACTTTGTCAAACACAGAGGTGTTGCAATAAAAATCATAAGTCAGGTAATACTGAGGGGAGTTCTCGCTATAGCTGACAGTATCGTAGTTCTTGTAAATATTATTGTAATTCAAATACATCCGGGTATAGCCCTCCAGCTTAACACCACAATTGTAATTCATCACAATAGTGTTCGTCTCAATGGAATCTATGGTCGGTGTCTCAAAACTACTGTTGGCATACAAACCAATTTCAAATCCCGACACCCGATTGCCCTTAACCATGGCATTACTTTGATTCAAAGAAATACCATGATTATCAAAACCTCTTGCGTTGAATATGTTATCAACGATCCTGGCCTGCCTGATGTTGTTTAAATGCACACCATATCCATTCTCGTATCCCTGATAAGCAGTAGCCGTTTCCTGCAGCGTGTTAACCAGATAGAGGCTATTGTCCGTTACGCTGACAAATGGAATATTATTGGTATAGATGCCGGTTCGGGCAATGACATTATTCCCCGAAACAGATAATAAATCAGATTCAGATCCTTCTATATAAACAAAATGGCCGCATTTGACCGTATTATCCATAACACGAACAATGCCTCCGAGCCATTGTAAGAAAATAGCAGTATTGACGCATTCAATACTATTGTCCTGAATAATGCTATTATTTATATAATTCAGATTAAGAGCATCCGAGACACACTTAATCCTGTTATGGCGCACATTAACAGTTATCTGTTTATCCCAGTTCTCATAAGTTGAAATAAATGATCCCGCACAATCGTAGTCATTGTAGCTGACATCAAAAATAAGGTTACCTAAATAAGATTGCAACGAAATACCCGAACCACTTTGACGCATACTGCAATGTCTTACGCGGACAGTATCACTGTTGAAACTTATGTTCCTGTATGAAACAATCTGAAGAGCATGAGAAAAGGAGGCATATTCTATGGATGAAGTATTGAAATTCTGATAACGTATACCGTACCAATCACCCGGAGCAGGGCTATCGGCATTGGATAGAAAATGAACACTGTCCGAGGCCGTACCCCTGACATTGAAACGACCGTTGACAATGATCTCGATACGGTTGAGGTCATTCCCAGACAACTGGTTGTCCTTGAGAGCCATAAAGCGAATCTCACTGCCTGCTTCCACATTTACCGTAACAGAAGAAGGTATGGTAATATCGCCGGTGACCAGATAGGGGCTCCTGGCCTTGGTCAGATTTTCAACTACCGCGCCGCTGAGCAAAGTCACATCAAAATACAAATGAGCACTCAGGGTAGAAAGATTGCCAAAATCATCGGCAGGATCGTCGTAATAAACAATGATCTTTTCGCCCTTAAGCACATCCAATAAACCATTGGAAGAAGCTGTAGAGGCAACATTAAAACCGATGCTGCCCATAAATACACCGGTATTTGCTCCCGTCTCGGTCAACACCAGACTCTCCCCTTCGGGCTCGGTGGGGCTGCAAACTTTTACCGTAACAGCATCCACTTCAGAGGCAGAAATATTACGGTCGGGGTCGGTCAATCGAATATTCATTTGTTCTGACGACGAATAGGTCTGACATATCACTCCTGCCGTGTCTACAAATTG
>CAZPOJ010000232.1:0-3526 GCA_964588005.1 uncultured Sphaerochaeta sp. | reverse complement strand
CAAAAACAATACTGATAGGAATAAAAAGAATATGTCAAATGGATCATCTGTCGACCAGAAAGATACTTCTGGTCCAGCTCGACGGCGCTTCGCCCGTAAGTCTGTGCAAAGCAGACGCAACAGCCAAAGCTTCTTCTCAATCTTTTTGACTAATCTGAAAAGTGACAAGCTCGCGCTTTTCGGTGTGGTTATGTTGATCTGCTTCATCTTCGTCGGAGTATTCAGCGAATCTCTTGCACCGCATGGCCCGAGAGATCGGCACTATACCGAGGACAGGCAGATTAAAAGGTTGGAGCCGCCATCAAAGGACCACCCGTTCGGAACAACTGATGTGGGTCGAGATATCTTCAGTCAAGTAATCCTGGGGACACGTCCCGCCTTGATGGTAGGATTCCTCGCCGCCCTGCTGGTGACCTTTGTGGGATCGGTTGTAGGAATCATCTCCGGGTATTTTGGAGGGGTCGTCGATACGATATTGATGCGAGTCGTTGATTTCTTCTATGCAATCCCCTTCATACCCTTTGTCATCGTATTGGCTGCGGTGCTCAAACCGAGTATTTGGAATGTGATTCTTGCAGTGTCACTGCTTTCATGGCGTACGGTAGCCCGCATCGTCCGCTCACAGGTACTCTCCATTTCCAAACGGCCGTATATCAAGGCTGCAAAGGTTGCCGGGGCAGGACATCGACGAATCATGTTCAAATATATCCTTCCAAATGTGATTCCCTTGATCCTCCTTGAGATGGCCTTCATGGTCAACTGGGCAATTACTGCAGAAGCTAGCATAGCCTTCCTAGGCTTTGGTGACCCGAACCTTACCAGCTGGGGACAGATACTCCACATAAATTTTGTATCGGGGTATTCCAGGGTCGCATGGTGGTGGACTGTTCCTCCCGGACTTGCGATCGTGCTGTTGCTGGTCTCCATCTTCTTTGTCGCTCGTTCACTCGAGGCGGTGGTCGATCCCCGTCTCCGTAAGAGGTAATGCATATGGCTTTTTTGGATGTAACAGATTTAGAAATATCCTATACAGTAGGAAAAGGTATGCTCAAGGCGGTCGATGGAGTTTCTTTCAGTCTCGCTGAGGGACAGAGCATAGGGTTGGTCGGTGAAAGTGGATGTGGCAAGACAACCATCGCCAAGGGGATGATGCAGCTCCTGCCAAAAAATGGCAGGATATCTGGAGGCTCCATCAAGCTCAAGGGCAAGGAGTTGGTTGGGCTTCCTCTCGATGAAATCCGACGCTTGAGACTCAATGAGATTGCCATGATCAGCCAAAGTGCGATGAATTCACTCAATCCAGTCTATACGGTGGGTAACCAGCTGATCGAAGGCATCATGGCCCACACAGAAGCTTCTCGGAAAGAAGCCTATGCTCGGGCGGTGAGGGTTTTTCAGATGGTGGGCTTGGAGGAGAAGCGTTTGCGCAGTTATCCTCATCAGATGAGTGGTGGAATGAAACAACGGGCAGTCATTGCCATGGCACTTTCACTGAGGCCAAGCTTGATCATCGCCGATGAACCAACAACAGCTCTCGATGTGGTAGTGCAAGATCGTATACTGCAACGGATCCTCAAGATCCAGAAAAAGATAAACAGCTCCATGATCTTCATCACCCACGATATCTCTGTGGTAAGTGAAATCTGTGACACGATCATGGTCATGTATGGAGGGAAAGTGATGGAACACTCATCCACCGATATATTCTTCCGGAATCCTTATCATCCCTACTCCTTGGGGCTACAGAATGCATTTCCATCCATCACCGAAATGACAGAACAGCTGATATCAATTCCAGGTACCCCACCCAATTTGCTCAATCCCCCCCCGGGTTGCCGGTTTAACGAACGTTGTCCGTTTGCCCAACCGAAGTGCCTTGCAGAGGACCCCCCTCTGGTCGAGGTAGCTCCCGACCACCGGGTCGCCTGCCATTATACCGATAAGGTCGAGGAATTCAGGCAGAAATCTAAGAAAAACGAGACTTGGGAAACCGTCCGAAATCGTTTTATTGCAGAACATAAAAAAGAAGGAGGTCTGATCGATGTCTGAGAAACCTCTGATTCAAATCAATAACCTGAAAAAATACTATCCTGTACGCAAAAAATTCTCCGAACTGTTCAACAAGGAGACAACCTATGTGAAGGCTGTCGATGACATCAATTTGGAGATCAATCGGGGAGAGATCCTTGGCTTGGCAGGAGAAAGTGGTTCTGGAAAGACTACAACTGGAGAGATTATCGTGCGACTGCAGGAAAAAACAGGTGGAGAGATCATCTTTGATGGCCACCCTTTCAATGCAGACAGCAAGAAGGATCGGTTGCATTTCCGCAAAGAGATCCAGATGATCTTCCAAGATCCATACGAGACGCTTAATCCACGTTTCAATGTCTTTGAGACCATCGCTGAGCCACTTCGTATCCATGGAATGCGTGACAAGGAAGAGATTTACGATAAGGTCCTGAATGCCTTGGAGATCGCAGAACTGAAGCCAGCTGAACACTACCTCTACAGTTTCCCCCACGAACTTTCCGGAGGCCAGCGCCAGCGGGTTGCGATTGCCCGTGGCATTGTATTGGAACCCAAATTCCTTGTAGCCGATGAACCTGTTTCGATGCTGGATGTCTCCATCCGTGCCGATATCCTTAATCTTCTCAAGAGACTTCGCCTTGATATGGGGTTGACGATGCTCTACGTATCCCATGACCTGTCAACCATCAAATACCTCTGTGACCGGATCGCCGTGATGTATATGGGGAAAATAGTTGAACTTGGGTCTGTTCATACTGTGCTCAGTAATCCACAGCACCCCTATACCAAGGTGCTTTTAGCTGCAGTCCCTGTAGCCGATCCCGATTATAAGAAAGAGCGCATCTTGATCGATGACGAAGTCCCTGACCAGATCAACCTCCCTATAGGATGCCGATTCATTCCACGCTGTCCGTTTGTGACAGAGGCATGCAGTAAATGTACCCATGAGCTGCAAGAATTCGCTCCTGGTCAGTTCAGCGCCTGTATCTATAGGCATGAAGACCAAAAGATCAATCCCGATAGAGTGATCAAAGAGGATTAGTAATCCTATTGATGCAGACGCTTCAATACCTCCCAATCGTTCATCCATATGAAGACCGATTGGGAGGTATATCTGTTCTTTATCGAGTTGATGGTGAACAACTTTGTGTATGTTTAAGTGCAAAGAGAAAACTGAAGGGAGTGCTAGGAACAAATACTTTGCACTTCATTCGGTACTGTATTTGTGACTGATGCGCAACATGGTTGTCGGATGTAAGCTAAAGACCAGGAAACTGTAGGGCTACGTGCCTGAATGAATAGAGGCAAACCTTTTATTGCCAGCAACGATTGCAACAATTGGGTCTAAAATTCAAAGATAATGACGCAAGTATCTGATAAAGAGTATTGGTTGGAAAAAACACCATAGGGTTTCCTACAGCTAAGGTTCTAGCTATACAAATTCCAAGTTTTCACCACCACAAGTTTTGAGTGCTTTGGTATGCAATTCCGTGTTAAA
>CAZPOJ010000231.1:0-3528 GCA_964588005.1 uncultured Sphaerochaeta sp. | reverse complement strand
AAAAGTTTATGCAATAAACTGCCAAGATGCTTTTCAGGTGATACAGGCATTCCTTCAGCCTATCTTCTTCTACAAATAATTAAGCACTTTACCATCTTGCTATTTGGTCTTTCGGTCCTTTGATACTCTCCAGCTTTTGATGATGCAGACTCTTTTGGATATGCATGAGAAGTATCAATTACTGTTAGAGTAAATGATATGTATGCGCTACGTTGCTGTGACTCGAATTGGAGTCAAGGAGGCCCCAATGGCTGATAAGAAGAACGACTGTGCTAGTCGTGATAACCTGCCAAAGAAGCCCCTTCCCTCGATAGGTGCACCTCTGATAGCCCCCAACGAAAATATCTAGGGTGCATGACACCCAGGAGGTGCGATGCTACAGGATGTTTGGTGTCTCACGTTGATGATCCTCATCAACGGAAGAGACGGATGCACGCAAAGGCCTCGGGTTCTTAGTACGTAGTGTTTGCACTCATATACACAAATATCAGCAGCCAGCAGAGTTTTCTGCTGGCTGCTGTTGGTTAACACTCTGATCGAAGGTTTTCTGTTTCTTTAGAACAACCTCGCGTTTTTCTCCAAGTTCTTCATCCCATAGTAGAAGAAGAAGGCCGTTACCACTGTGGAGATCATATCAGCGAACGGTGCTGCAAAGAGGATCCCTTCCAGACCCCAGAAAAGGGGGAATACCAGGATGGCAGGGATAAGGAAGATGATCTGCCGCGACAGGGTGAGGAACATCGCTGAGCGAGGTCTGCCTATTGCCTGGAAGAAGTTTGCCCCGATAATCTGAAATCCGATCAGTGGGGTAAACAGGAACCAGCGCTTGAGTGCAAAGGTACCAAGCTCGAGCAACTGTGGCTCCCTGTTGAACATTCCAACCAGCTGGATGGGGAAGAACCGTGTGGCAAGGTAGCCGATCAACACGAGGCCTGTTGCTGCCAGGATGCCGAGCTTTGCCGCCTCCTTTACCCTGTCAAACTGCCGAGCCCCGAAGTTGAAGCTGATGATGGGTAGCACCCCCTGGTTGATGCCGATGACTGGCATGATAAGCAAGGTCTGTAGGCTGTTCACTATGCCCATCGCTGATATGCCAAGGTCCCCTCCATAGGCGATGAGGCTCTTGTTCAATACGATATTCAAGAGGCTGTTCGCAACTTGGAGGGCAAAGGGAGGTACTCCCAAGCCCATGATGGTCAGCACCAGGGCTTTGCTAAGCTTCATGTTCTTGCGTCTCAGCTTGCTTCTGCTCCTTTTTCCAAAGAAGTAGCCTACTACCCATATCGAAGCAGAGATTTGGCTGATAATAGTTGCTGTAGCAGCCCCAGCCATTCCCATATCCAGGGCAAAGATAAAGATGGGGTCCAAGATTATGTTAATGCCCGCGCCAAGGAACATAGACATCATCGCAATCTTCGGATTGCCGTCAGCACGGATGAAGTTGTTCATTCCCATGCTCATCACTTGGAAGGAGGCTCCCATGAAGATGATGCGCATATACTCACTTGCATAGGGCAGTACATCAGCACTTGCCCCAAAGAGGGTAAGTATCTGGGTGAGGAAAAGCTGTCCTATGATGGAAAAGGAGAGCCCTGCAATGAGCAGGAGGGTGAAGGCATTACCCATGGCCTTCTCAGCTTCTTCCTCCCTTTTCTGTCCCAGCTTGATGGCGAAGAGGGTAGAACCTCCTATCCCGAAGAGTACTCCCAAGGCTATGAGGATGATCATAATAGGGAACGAGACGGTGATGGCTGCAATACCATAGGCTCCAAGGTCGGCTTTGTTGCCTATGAAGATGCGGTCGACGATGTTGTAGAGGGCGTTGGCCATCATGCCGACTATCGCGGGGACAGAGAACTGTATCAGAAGTTTTGATATTTTCTTAGTTCCTAGAGGATTTGCTGTTGCTAGTGGTTTCACTGTATCCATGGTTGCTATACTCCAATATGTTCGGGGATGGGTTTTTTCTCTACCTGGGCGACCATTGTTTGCAATCCTGCAAATATGGCTTGGTAGGTCTCATCGTCAAGGTCTTCGGTGATATAGGAGTTCCACTGCATAACACACCGATGAATATCCTCTCGTTGTTGTTTGGCCTTTTGGGTCAGGAAGATACGGTTGCATCGCTTATCCTGGCTATCCTGCTTTTTTATCACAAAGCCCTTGGCAATGAGCGTCTTGATGACCCTCGCTGTTGCCCCCTTGTCGATGTAGAGGTAGGAGGAGAGTTCCTCCTGTGTCTGTCCCTCCCTATGGTAGAGGGCAAACAGGAAGGGGTACTCAGCGCTCGTCAGTGAGAACTCCTTGAGGGCCCTGTTGGTATATATCTGGCTCTGCCTATGCAATATGGCAATAAGGCGGCCGATGCTTTGTTGTTTCATACGAGAAGATATACAGGGAATTAGTTGATGTGTCAACCATATAAACTCTGTATGCATGCTCTCTTCCCGTGGTATACTCAAGGCTATGCAACAGAAACCTACCATTGCCATCATGTATGATTTTGACAAGACCCTCACAACGCGTGACATGCAGGAGTATACCTTCATCCCCAAGCTCGGTATGAATGCACCCTCTTTCTGGGCAAAGGCAAATGCCTTGGCCCAAAAGGAGGAGATGGACAGCATCCTCTCCTACATGAAGCTCATGCTCGATGAATCAAAAAGGCAGAGCCAGCCCATCCGACGGGAGGATTTTGTCGCCTTGGGATCGAGCTTGGAGTTCTTCCCAGGGGTAATCTCCTGGTTTGAGAATGTAGATGCAATAGGTGCTAAGCTCGGTCTGGCCATTGACCACTACATCATCTCTTCTGGCTTGCGCGAAATCATAGAAGGCTCAGAAGTGGGGAACCGCTTCAAGCGCATCTACGCCAGTGAGTACCTCTACGATGAGAATGGGGTGGCTGTCTGGCCAAAGCTTGCGATCAACTACACAGCAAAGACCCAGTTTCTCTTTAGGATCAACAAGGGGGTGCTGGATGTCTTTGAGGACAAAGAGCTGAATACCTTTACCCCGGAGGACAGTCGTCCTATTCCCTTTACCAATATGATCTACATTGGAGATGGGCTTACCGATGTCCCGTGTATGAAGCTGGTAAAGAGCAATGGGGGCAAGAGTATCGCTGTGCATAAGAGCGGGGAGATGGAGACAAGTCATAAACTGATGTGCGAGAGGCGCATCGATTTCTTTGCAGAGGCTGATTACTCCCCTGACAAGGAACTGTTCGCCCTTGTCTCTACCATCCTCTCCAAGATGCAAGCTGACAATCTTCTTAGTGCTGAGCATCAGAGGATGGTCTTTGAAGCGCTGAACTCTTAGGAACAACTGCTATTGGTGTTTGTTCGCCAGAAAGTCCTGTACCTCTCCAATGAACTGCAGGGCCCTTTTCTCTATCACTTGAGTCAAAGCGTTCAGATTATCATAATCGGGGTGTTCCACAAGGACTCTCTCGGTTATGGACCCTACGGTTTTTTCGACTGGGGAGAGGGGACTTACGAGCCAACCCTGTTCCCGGAAGAGCTCTGCATA
>CAZPOJ010000230.1:0-3530 GCA_964588005.1 uncultured Sphaerochaeta sp. | reverse complement strand
GCTATATCTTTCATATGTTCTCTCCCTATTCAAACAGAGTTCTTCTCCTACTGTACCACAAAAATACCTTGATTGTTATCTTGGGAATGTTTGAGTATTAGTATTTCTACGTGTCCGTTGGGATAGCCTTCGATGACTGGGATGTTGGCAGAGCTTCCTGGTAGCCTGTACAAAGACTGCCCCAGGTGTTCTTGCAAGAAGAACGCTTGGGGCAGTCCCTAGAAAATAATGAAACAGAGAGACTTTACCCTACAGGGCAAACAGCCTCAAGCTCAAGAAGAATACTGTTTGGATCAACAGGATAATGCTTGCCACCCTGTTTTTGGGAACAACCCTTAGCTTCTGGTGAAGCAGGGCAAAGAGGAAGGCGATGACAAACCAAGCGATGTAGTTCTGTAGGGGGATGTCCAAACCATCCCAGCTCCAGTAGTCGAATGCTATGGCTACAGGTTCCATAATCCAGTCAAAAAAGACCGTAAAGGAAGCGGTGATGAAGGCTACCAGGATAGGGTGGGTAACCATCTTCTCGATGATGGTGATGGCTCCCAGGATGATGATGGTCCAGTTGATACCGATCAAGAGGGGAACCCCAAGCAGTTGCAGTCCCAGGGTTTGTCCATAGCCGTAGGAGCCGAAGACAAGGCCAGTCTGCACCCCAAGGATTTCCAGGGTAAGTGTCGACAGGAAGGTGACCAGGGCCCAGATGATCAAGAGCTTGTTCTTCCTGTCTGAAATGAAGCCGACCACAGCAGTGGCAAGGAGGGTGTAGGGGGTTAAGATAAGCATCAGCGGCAGTGTGGCTGAGATAATGTGCAACATGATTCCTACCAAATAAAAGATGGCAAGCAGGATGAATACTCTTTTCTCGTACGTTGTCAGGCTCTGCATGGGATGGCTACTCCTAATGAATGGGCGAATCCTTTGCGTAGGATACGCCCTTTGGGGGGCTTCACCTTGCGCTCGAACAGGATGAAGGGGTCGTTATATATTTCAGATGCAGTCCAACAGTACATGTCGGCAGCTGTCATGATGGGGATACGGAATCTGCGGGGAATATAGCGATACCCCTTGGCTGCTTCTTTTTGCCAGACCTGGTACTGCTCTATCTCCCCTCTGATAAAGGAGGTGAAGGCTTCTCTCTGTTTTTCAGCTGTCTGGCGGCTCAGGTCGGCAAGCGAGGAGTCACCCAATGGCAGATAGCGCCTGCCCAAGGTATTGTCTTCTTGGATGTCCCTGATAAAGTTGATGTACTGCATAGCCCTTCCAAGCATAGCAGCGTAGGGAAAAGCCTTGTCGGGCAGATCCATGATCCTGGCCATAAAATACCCGATCACTTCAGCAGATCCATAGATATAGGAGAGGAGCTCCTCCTGGGTATCGCAGCTGGTCTTCTCAAGATCGTGTTGCATAGAGTCCAAGAAGGCTTCGGTCCACTTGGGGTCGAAGTTTTTTCGTTGTTGCAAGACGATAAAATTGTCGATGACGGCATCACCACTGGGAATCCCCGTGGTGAAGGCCTTGGTGTATGTTTCCCGAAAGGCAAAAAAAGCCTTGGGAACGACCGGCTGGTCATCGACGAGGTTGTCCGCTATGCGTACAAAGGCGTAGAGTGCATAGACATCTTCCCTCGCTTTGGGAGGGAAGAAGCGTGAACTGAAGTAATAGGTCTTACTCCCGTTCTTGAATATATGTTCATGTTGTATGTGAGCCATAGGTTTCCTTGATCTCATTCGCTATGATTTCTGAGGCGATGAGTACCATCGGTACTCCCACACCCGGGTGTGTATATTGTCCTGTGTAGTAGAGGTTCTTCACCTTCTTGCTCTGGTGTCGTGGTCTGAAGACTGCAGTCTGGAACAAGGTATGTGATAGTCCTAAGGCAGTGCCCTTGAATGCATGGTAGTCTTCAATGAAGTCACGGTGGGTATAGAGGCGCTTGACCAGGACATCCTGGGTAAGGTCCTCACCGGTCACTTCCTTTACGTGTTCCAGCACACTCTTCAAGTATGACTCCCTTTGCTCGTCACTATCTGCAAGTCCCGGGGCGACGGGCACCAGGAGGAAGACGTTCTCACACCCCTCGGGTGCTGAGGTGGGGTCGGTCTTGGAGATACAGCTGAGATAGAAGCAGGGCTTCTCCGGCCAGGCGGGATCCTTGAATATCGTATCAAAGTGCTCATCCCACTGTTCGGCGAAGTAGAGGTTATGGTGTTCCATTCCTTTAAGCTTTCTGCCAATTCCCAGGTAGGCAACAAACATGGAGGGCGCCAGTACTCGCTTCTCCCAGTACGCTTCGCTGAAGGAGCGCTCCTTTGGAGCGAGCAAGGCTTGTTCGGTATGGTGATAGTCTGCAGAGGAGATCACTATGTCAGCTTCGAAGAACTCTGTAGTGGTCTGCACTCCAACTGCTTTCTTATCCTTGGTGACGATTTGGGTGACTTCTTGGTCTGTGACCAGCTTTACCCCCATCTCGCGGCAGAGGTTGGCAAAGCCTTCAGCAGCGCCTGCCATTCCCTTGTCTGGGAAGAATACCCCTAGGTTGAGGTCGACATGACTCATGATGGAGTAGATGGCAGGGGCATCTTCAGGGTCTGTGCCCAGGAAGACCATGGCGTACTCCAGAAGTTGCTTGGCACGGCGGTCGGTGACATAGCCACTGACAAACTTGTCCAGCTTCTTGAACACTCCTAGGCGCAAGCCTTCCACCATCAGGCGCTTGTTGAAGAACTCGAAGATATGTTTGTAGTCACGATAGAGGAACTCCTTCATGGCAACGTCATACTTGTAGGTCGACTGCTCCATGTACGCTTCCAGAGCCTTGCCTCCTCCCTTTTCAAAGGATTCGAACAAGGCGATGTTCTCCTCAAGCCTAGGTGATAGCTGTGCAGTCTCTCCATCACCATAGAATACTTTATAGTAAGGATCCAAGGGGCGAAGTCCGTAGTAGTCTTCCCGCTTCTTGCCAAACAAGGAGAAGAACCGGTCAAAGACATCAGGCATAAGATACCACGAAGGGCCCATGTCAAAGGTGAAGCCTTCAGTCTCCCAATAACGAGCACGACCGCCTAGGCTATCATTCTTTTCTACCAGGGTGACATCCCAGCCATCTTGGGCTAGAAGAGCCGCACTACTGAGGCCAGCAAAGCCTCCACCTATAACTACTATTTTTTTTCCCATGTACTGATATTAAAAGGGGGTAGGGGAAAAAGCAAGGGCTAATAGTATGAATTCCTTAAAAAGAGTGTGTATAAGATGAGGGATTGGGAGAAACACCACTATATTTCTAGGAGAAAGCACTGTATTTCAAGAAGTATGGGGTTTCCTTTGTATACTACCACCCTTATTAGCACTGGTCCATGGCAAGTTTTGGGTGTTTCCCCTCACTTGCCTCTTTCATGGGGTAGGAATACTCACTATGTGATATTTTGGGTAACTGCCTTTTCTGATTAGCAAGTTTAAAGATATACTGCACGTAATCAAGGAGGCAGGAGCGTTGCCTCTGTGCTATAGGAGAACTGCTATGAACATTC
>CAZPOJ010000229.1:0-3557 GCA_964588005.1 uncultured Sphaerochaeta sp. | reverse complement strand
CTAGAACATCTGCGAAGGATCAAGGGCAATGCCTGACTGCTCGATGGTGAAGAAGAGTGTGGGCTTCGCATAGGTGGGGTCTGTGGTGCCTAGGGTACCTATAACATCCCCCTTTGTCAGGGTCATGCCCAGCTCAACAGTAATTTTTTCCAAGTGGTTGTAGGTGGTGCGGTAGCCATCTTCGTGGCTGATCTCCACAAATCTCCCCCTACCTTTCACATCATTGCCAAAACTCAAGACCTTCCCCGATGCCGCTGCCACCACTTCGGAGCCAGGGCTGGCCTCTATGAGGATGCCAGGGAGGGACTCGGTCGCCCCTGTAGCTGGGTTTATGTAGGCTTGGCCGAAAAGCTTGGTAATGGTGCCTGTAGAAGGCTTCTGGAACTGGATGGGGGCTACGTCCGCCATCTGGATCAAGGTGGAGCTGGAGGTGTCGGGTATGAAAAGGGTCTGCCCTACAACAATATTCTCGCTTTTCAGGCCGTTGAGCTCCTGGAGCGTCTTCCAACCCAGGTTGGGACTGTACCTTCGTGCAATGGTGGAGAGCATATCCCCTTCCCTAACAACGTACAGCTGACCATCACGATCGGGAATCTTCAGTGATACGCCCTCTTTCACAGCCAAGACGTTCCGTATCTGGTTTACACTGATAAGGGTCTGGGTCTTGAGGCCGTAGAGTGCGGCGATACTGTTCAAGTCCTCGCCTTCTACAACTGGATGCTGGGCAAATTGTACTATCTTAGGGTTTGTTGCGGATGTTGGCTTGGAATCCCCGAGGGACCTTGCTTGGTTGTCAAGCTCCGGTGTATCGGTTAATGGTGTCGTTACACTCTTTATGGCAGTGGGAGGAAGCACCTCCGGAGCATCAGCGACAACCTCTACTTTCTTGGCAGTGGCTTCAGTAGCTAGGGCGCTGGTCTCCCCATGTTCGGGAGTATTGGGGAAGAATTGGTACCAGACGATAATTACAACGATACAGATAGCTATCCCCAAGGTGATAGTCAGGATCAAGCCTTTGGATGGCCTAGCCCGCTTATTACCCTTGAAGGATCCTCTTTCAGTCCTGCCGTTCATATCATCATAGTTGTCTCTAGCCATAACTCGACATTACCTTTCCTACATAGTAGTATAAAAAAATCATGGATACCAGTCCAAATCGCTCATATTACCGATTCTTCCTCTTGGTGACCTTGCTAATGCTCATGATCTTGCTCATCCGGGTAGGCTACATCATGCATAGCCTGAGCTCACAGAGGAACATATACCAGAACCCTGTAGTCTCCAAGGAGGTGATCAGGGGGACTGTATACGACCGAAACGGCAAGATCCTAGCAATACAGACACCCTATTGGGGTGTCTATTTTCACCTGACCATGGTCGACGACCTCTCCTTGGTAGCAGAGGTGGTCGCCCCCTTTGTGGGTATGAGCCCCACCCAGATAGAACAAAGGGCGGCTTCCTACACCACCTATGCCCAGATCAAGAAAAAGATGGATCCTAGCCAGGTAGCTGCCCTCCAGGCAGAGCTTGTGCGCACCGGCCTCACCAAGCAGGTGTCGGTGGTGAAAAGCGCGGGACGAGACTACCCTGCAACCTTCCATGCTTCGCAGACCTTAGGGTTCACCAATATCGACAATGAAGGATTAGAAGGAGTTGAACTGACCCAGGAGACCTTTCTGAACCCCTACCCCGCCATCGGAACTGAAGGGCCAACCTACGGCCAGGAGATAACCCTTACCTTGGACATGGATATCCAATATCTCCTGGATGTGCAGATGCAGAACATCGCAGATGAGCACAACCCTGACTATGGTGTCGCCATCCTCTTGGATGCCCAAAATGGTGACATCCTGGGCATGTCCAGCTACCCCTGGTATGACCCCAACGACCTGTCCAAGTCAACAGGAATCCAGAAGCGCAACCATGTGGCAAATTATCTGTATGAACCTGGCTCTGTCTTCAAGATCTTCAGCCTTGCCTCTGTCATGGAATCTGGCCAGGCTGACCTGGATGAGCCTTTTATATGTGACGGGTCCTACACCTTCACTACAGGCAAGGGAGCCCCCACCACAATAGTCTGCACGGCAAAGCACGGAACAGTCGATCCCAACACCATGATAGCCAAATCATGCAATGGAGCCATTGCACACTGGGCGATGCAAACCGATAAGGATCTATTCTACTCCACCTTGAACAGTTTCGGCTTCAACTCCAGCTACGACATCGCCCTACCATCAAGGACGCGCTCCTCTATAGCTGCTCCCGCAACCTGGTCAGGGCGGTCGCAGGCAACCATCTCCTTTGGGCAGGAACTTTCCACCACAGCCTTGCACATGGCTACAGCAGCCCTGGCCTTTACCAATGGAGGTGAGAGCCTAAAACCCCACCTTATCCTCGAACGTCGCGATACCCAGGAAGGGACGCTTCTGTACAGAAGGGAACGCACAGTCATGGATAGGGTGATTTCACCTGATGTTGCACAGGCGGTCCTGCTTGCCATGGAAGAAGCTACAAAAAGTGGAGGCACTGCACGCCCTGCTGCGGTACAAGGGGTGCGCATAGGCGCTAAGACCGGCACATCACAGATTATGAACCCCGAGACCAACAGCTATGAGGATGGAACAGTACTGGCATCGACTTTGGCCATTGTCCCCTTGGACAAGCCCAAGTACATCATCTACGTGGCAGCAGGCAATCCCAAGGGATCAACCCAGTGGGGAAGCAACATAGCAGCCCCAGCCATCGGGAAGATCATCGAGTCCCTGGTCAGCCAAGGCAAGGTGATAAGCGAACGATCAGGGGTGCGCTAGGGCTGCAGGCAACACCCTCTCTTGCTTTGTAGGCAAGACTCCCTCGCAACAGTGTCACAACAAGCTTTTCTTCTGTATCTTTTTCAACACGAAAACAATAGAAAAAAAGTGGGGAATAAGGAAGCATGTATGAGCTTCCTTATTCCCCCTATACTTTTGCAAATTAAACTCTTACGTTTTACTATCAGTTTGGACTAGACCCAGCTGCTAGAAAAGGAATTAACTCCTCCCCTACTGCCTTCAGAAGAGTTTTCACGCTTCTAAAGGCAGCCTGGAAGGAATATAGGTCATATCAACAACCTCTATCTACCGCACTAGGCATATTCGTTACCAGTAGATGGGTATTCACCTATTCCTAATCTATATCAACTATTGCACCTATAGAGAGCTCAGAACTTAAGATTACGTTACCTTAAACCCATCAGGAATAGTCTCATCAGTCAAGCCTGAATCAGTAGAGAAATAATCATTAGAAGTAACAGTGCTTACATTCCAATCTGAAAGATCTTGGTTAAAGGAGGAAGCACCATAGAACATTCCTTCCATATTTGTGATTGCATACCCACCAACAGGAGCAGGATCTTTGTCAAACCAGCCTGAGATATCCCGATTGAAAGCTGTTGCATCACTGAACATAGAGCTCATATCTGTAACACTCCCCACATCCCAGCTTGAGATATCCCCATTGAAGTTTATTGCATCACTGAACATAGAGCCCATAAGAGTAACACTGCTGACATCCCAACC
>CAZPOJ010000228.1:0-3561 GCA_964588005.1 uncultured Sphaerochaeta sp. | reverse complement strand
TCGGACCCTATGTCAAGAAGTTCAGGTTGAAGGACCATTCGTTGGGTATGGCCTTCATTGTCCTGGTTATCATCGCCACAATCATGGGGTGGCCGAATTTCCTCAAGATGAGAAACCTAACGAATATTCTCCGCCAGATCTCCTATACCGGGATTATAGGACTGGGAATGACCTTGGTCATTATCAGTGGTGGCATCGACCTCAGCGTTGGGTCCATGACCGCTTTTGTTGGGGGAATCTCCATATTTTTCCTGAATATGTTTGGAGGACAATCGACATTTGGTATAGCCCTTACCATCGTGTTCGCACTTGTTTTGGGTATGGCTTGTGGGTTTGTAAACGGCATCCTGGTTGCCAAGTTCAAGATGGCACCTTTTATCGTGACATTGGGCACGATGTCCATCTTCCGGTCCCTGATCCAGTACTTTTCCAATGCCGGTACCATCCTTTCAATGAATAACACCTATGGGAAGATCGGTAGTGGTGTGATATTGGGCCTACCCATTCCTGTGTGGTGTTTCCTGGGGGTTGGGATCCTGTTGCATATCGTTCTGAACAACACGAGCTTTGGCAGGTATCTCTGTGCTACAGGGAGCAACGAGCAGGTTGCACGCTATTCTGCCATCAATGTGTTCGCTATCAAGTTGCTGCCGTATGTGATAACCGGGTTCACCGTCGGTGTTACTGCCCTGATGTGGTCAAGTCGCTTGAACTGCATCAACCCCAGTGACTGCACCTCCTACGAGATGGATGCGATTGCTGCTGCTGTCATCGGAGGTACTCTGATGAGTGGGGGCAAGGGTAGCATCATCGGGACCATGATGGGTGCCATCATGATCGGAGTTATCAACAATATGCTTGTTATGGGAGGCATCAGTGCTTTCCTGCAACAGGCTGTGAAGGGTCTTGTGATTATTGTTGCTGTACTTATGCAGTACAACAATAACCAATAAATGATTTCATTTGGAGGAAAAAAGGATGAAAAAGACGTTGATGATCGTTCTCTGCCTACTGTTGGCTGTCGGCTTTGTATTTGCACAAGGTGCTGCAGAAACAAAGAAAAGTGTACCTAAGATTGGTATCGCGGTTCCTTCTCCTGACCATGGTTGGACTGGTGGAATCGGTTGGTGGGCTGACAAGGCTGTCAAGGAGCTGAGTGCCAAGTATCCTGGTAAGTATGAGTTCAAGGTCCTTCATGCTGATGGATATGCCAAGCAGCTCTCCGATGTTGAAGACCTGATGGTCTGGGGTATGGATTATCTGGTAATCCTTCCTCATGAGTCAGCTCCACTTACCCCAGTGGTAAAGGAAGCTCATGCATCCGGAGTAAAGGTAATAGTTGTTGACCGTGGACTCACCGATACCTCGTTTGGCTATGTAAACCTTGCTGGAGACAATAGTGGGATGGGAAAGGTATCGGGAAAATTCATGCGTGAGTACATGAAGGAAAACAACCTCACCAAGTATGTTGCTATGGGTGGAATGCCTGTTGTCATTGATGGAGAGCGAATGAAGGCCTTCTTCGATGAGATGACATCAGATAAGAGCCTGGTCAACCTTGCTGGTGGAAGGAACTATGATTTCGCCGACTGGTCAACCCAGAAGGGTCTCGAACTGATGGAAAACTACCTGCAGAAGTATCCTGAAATTCATGCAGTATTCTGTCAGGATGATGATGTCATGACAGGCGTCCTGCAGGCGATCAAGGAGAGTGGACGCAAGGACATCAAGCTTGTATTTGGTGGTGCTGGTTCGAAGGCTGCATATGAGAAGATCATGGCTGGTGATCCTCTGGTAAAGGCCACTGCCACCTACCATCCGAGCATGGTCTATGATGCCATCAACTACTGCCTTGATGTTGCCGAGGGTAAGAAATCCTCTGATTTCCATACAGCCAGTTCTCCAAAGTCTGTGGTTCTTCCTTCCGTATTGGTCACCAAGGCCAACGTGATGGATCACTATGACAAGGATTCAGTATTCTAGAACCTACTCACTGAACTGTATGTGCACCCCCAAGGAATTTGGGGGTGCAATGTTTGGTGGAGGGTTGTTGCTTCAAAATGAACTGTTCATGAATAGCCATGATGCAATAACAGATACTGGGAATAAGCCAAACAAGAATATGCATGATAGGCGCAATAGGAAACAGGTTATGGTGGGTGTTGTCTGGTCTACCCATCTCTTAGGTAATCTTTAGCACGCCAGTTGTATAAACCTTACCATCTAGGGGTCCCTCTCCTGAAAAGACAACCTTGAGACGGTCATTTTTCAACGAGAAGGTGAGAGCGACTTCAAGCACAACATCACTGGCTGGTCCTGCTGAGAGGCCAGCAGTGCTGGTGTATCCATACGTATAGGAAAATACCTTACCTTCCAGAGTTCCATGTCCATGGCAATCATATAGGTATGTGGCATCAGCCCACTTGATGAATATCCCTGTTGTGGGAGTTGTGAAAATTTCTATAGAAATATTACTCTCTCCATTCTGGTTGGGATACTCCCAGGTACCTTCTATGTCTGTCAGGATGAAATCAATGCCTGGATCTTCATCAACTGCTACTCGCTCTTCACATCCGATAAATAGGAAGGCAAAACAGAGTAGGATGAAGAGTAACAACTCGGATCGCTTCATGGTTGTATCCTTATAAGACTTGTCTTATTTGCTGAACACCTTGCCAGCTAATGGACCTTCTCCTGTACAAGTTAATTTTGGTTTGTCTTGGTACATACTCAGTGTGATAGTTATTGATTTTTCTGGTTCATCTGGATCGTCACCATAGTACACAAGTAATGCTCCCGTCCCATTGTCAGCTGTAGCGCTGTATGAGTACGTCCCTGTGAATGTAGTGCCACTGACAGTTCCCCCAACCATGGCGAAATATTCAATAGTTCCCTCTTCCCACTTAATATCAAGTATTTTTTGTGATGGATCGCTAAGGTCTTGCATAATACTCAGTTGAGGAACATTCGGCAGGGTCCATTCCCCTAGAAAGTCCGAGTATGTGTAGACTTTCGCCTCTTCACAGCCAACAAACAAAAATGCGAGAACTAGAAATAACAGACCAATACCGCGTTTACCCATAACAAACCTCCAGCAAGCCTTTCCTTTGAGAAAAAGAGCTTTGCTTTTCATTCATACACACCCGTTCAATACCCGGTGAGTTCCAAACCAACTGCATTATGCGGCTCCTTATGAACCGCATGATGCAGATAGGTATAGACAGATGAAAAAGTTATATAATAGGATTTGACTAAATTTTGGTTGGTGATTTGTTGGTAGGTGACGAATACACTATACAGATTCAGAAGGACAAAGGGAGAGGCAAGATCATCATGATATAACCTCCAGAATATTGTAACTTGCTATAAGTGTAGAATAACTTTAGCTAATTGCAATATGGGAAGAGGGGCTTAGACAAATTATTTTTTAAAAACATAGCTTTAGGTATGAATTGAAACTGAATACAGGAAGGCTTGATCGTTTCTATTGATTTCATGAGGTGAATGTTTAGGAGTTGAAATTTGATTTTTGTAGCAAAACCCTCAATAGGCGTTCTGTAT
>CAZPOJ010000227.1:0-3591 GCA_964588005.1 uncultured Sphaerochaeta sp. | reverse complement strand
GACCCCTTCCTTAGGAGGGAAGTGCTCTATCCAGCTGAGCTATCAGAGCGGATGCTTAACGATAATAGCAAGAATAAAGAGGGTGTACAAGGGTAAGAGAGAAGATTTACCCTGTTGGCCGGTAATTTCTCTAGCAAAGCGTGCAGAACAACCAAAGGCCATGCATGAGGGATAAACCACCTCCAGAGGTGCTGGTGTGACCTTTTATCTTGACCATATATTCTGTAGTGAATGTTTGGTATACTATTGCACCTAGAGCAGATTGGCGTTATAGCCAAATAGGTGACAACCCTTAATCATAGCGCTCGTTAACCAGAAAACGAGAAGATGGCATATTCTTACTCTTCTGGTTTTCTCTAGTATGGCCATGCATGAAAAGCTTGCTGGCCAGCGGTGATGTCTGGTAAAATATCTGAATGTCCAGAGTTTCCTATTTTGCGACTGCTTCACCGGTGTTCTGTTTTCTAGGAGGATGAGCAATGAACAAAGCAACTGCACAAAAAGACCGTACCCGACTCAAAAGCATAGCGCACAGGGCGATGCTTGAGCATGGACTAATCCCTGATTTCCCAAAAGAAGTCCTTTCTGAACTTGCAAAGATAGAGGAGCCGGTACCTGTAACAGGAAAAGAGGGGTTACTTGATATGCGCGCCCTGTCCTGGTGTTCTCTTGATAACGATGACTCCCTTGATCTTGACCAACTGTCTGCATCACAGGAGATGGGAAATGGCAAGGTTAAGATTTTGATAGCGATAGCCGATGTCGATGCTGTGGTAAAGAAGGACTCGGTAATAGACTTGCATGCTCAAAAGAATACTTCTTCAGTGTATACAGCTCCTACGGTTTTTTCCATGCTTCCAGAAAGGCTGTCAACGGATATCACGTCGCTAAATTTTGCCTGCGATCGACTGGCAGTAGTAGTTGAAATTATAGTCGCTGATGATGGCTCAGTAGTGGATTCTGCATTCTCTCGGGCTATTGTGCGCAACAAGGCGAGACTATCGTACAATAGCGTTGCCGCATGGCTCGATAACAATGGCCCTATACCACCAGCAATTACCCAAGTGGAAGGGTTGGAGGCGAGTCTTCGCCTCCAGGATATAACAGCGAAGAAAATGAGAAAACTTCGCCATTTGCACGGAGCGCTTGTGTTCGGTACTGTCGAGGCAAAGCCCGTGTTCTCCGGAGAAACGCTGGTGGATATCATACCTGAAACAGGAAACAGTGCTACAGAGATGGTTGAGGACTTTATGATAGCGGCAAACAGTGTTACGGCTACATATCTTGCATCACGAAACTATGTGTCACTCAGGCGTGTGGTCAGCAAGCCGAAACGATGGGACCGTATTGTTTCGCTGGTGGCAGGCCATGGCACTGATCTTCCCCCTGAACCCGACTCGAAAGCACTTGCGAGATTTCTCGTATCGTCGCAAAAGGCAGACCCTCTCAGGTTTCCTGATGTCTCGCTCAGCATCATAAAGCTTCTAGGCTCTGGAGACTATGTGATTCAGATGCCCGGCAGTTCAAGTGAAGGCCATTTTGGCCTTGCGGTACAAAGCTATACTCACTCGACAGCTCCTAATCGACGATATCCTGATCTGATGACCCAGCGTATTTTGAAAGCAGCTATTGCAGGCGTTCAGTCCCCATACTCGGTAAAAGAGCTGAAAACCCTTGCCCAGCACTGCAACCTAGCGGAAAATGCGACAAATAAAGTAGAAAGGCAGATGGTTAAATCAGCTGCTGCGATTCTACTCGAACGAAGAATTGGGGAGCAGTTTGATGCTATCGTCACCGGGGCAGCGGCTAAGGGTACGTGGGTGCGTATTATGAACCCACCACTGGAAGGGAGGCTGTCCCGCGGTTTTAAAGGCTTGGATGTTGGTGATTCAATTCAGGTAGAGTTGATAAGCACCAATGTAGAGCGTGGATTTATCGACTTCAAACGAGTGCGTTGACCTGGGTTTTGCCATGGCTTGGTCGCCTGCTTAGGGAAAGGTCTAGAAAGGAAAAACTGCAAAGGAGATGCCTCCCTTGCAGTTTTTCTTTCCAAGCCCTGTATGCTATCGAAGCAGTTCGTCAGCTCTTCTGGCTTTTCAACAAGTCCCTGATCTCTGTCAGCAGCACCACATCAGCGGGAATAACAGGGGCGGGGGGAGGCGTTGCTTTTTTCTTAGCTTCCTCAGCTTTAAGCTCTGCCTTCTTCTTGATATCCAGGCGGTCACGCATCTTGTTGATGATTCGTACAAGGATGAACACTACAAGTGCTATAATGAGGAAGTCAATGACCTTTTGGATGAACATACCATAGCGAATTGCCACTTCGGCAGTTGTTTCTGTCGCCGCTGAGATGACAATCTTCAAGTCTACAAAGCTTATCCCCCCTATTATCAAGCCGATAAAGGGCATAAGGATATCTTTGACCATGGAGTTTACAATAGCGGTGAATGCAGTTCCTACAATAATACCTACAGCCATGTCAACCACATTGCCGCGGGTAATGAATTTCTTAAACTCTGCTAGAGTTTTTCTTTCTTTTGCCATAATGGGCCTCCAAATACTATTGGTAAGAGTATATCACGAATTAGAAAAAGGTAAAAAGGGTCCGCTTTGGAGGCTAATTTCTGGGTATTTCTTCTTTATGCAGTTTTGGGGTGGGTAATTGTTGAATAAATATACCCTTTACTGTATAAAGTAATTTATACTTTGCAGTGATGATTAACATTTCTGTTCACGTACAGTTTGGAGGTACCCAAGTATGAAAAAAAGCTTGTTTGTTTTTGTAGCCCTTATTGCTATGTTTGCATTGGTCGCTACTCCTATGTTTGCTCAGGGTGGAGGTGAAGCTGCCAGCCCTAAAATCGGATTTATCGGTCCCATGACCGGTGATAACGCCAACTACGGTGTGTTGAGCAACAACTCAGCTATGCTGGCCGTTGAGCATTTTAATGCCAAAGGTGGTTTTGGTGGGAAACTTCCTGTTGTTTTGGTCACCGAGGACTCAGAAGGTAACGTAGAGAAAGGTCTTTCCGCCATTGAAAAACTCTCTTCTGCCGACAAGATTGTAGGCCTTGTTGGTCCTGTCTTTACCGGAACAACCTTCGCCGTTGGTGAACGTGTGCAGAATGAAGGCATTGTCATGCTCTCTCCCTCTGCAACCCATGCTGACATCACAGCCATTGGTGACTATGTATTCCGCACAGTCGTATCTGACGGCCTGCAGGGTGAAGTTGCCGGCCACTATTTCTATGAAAACCTCGGCCACCGCACCATGGGCGTCCTCTATGCAAAGAATGACTACAGCCAAGGTCTCTACCAGGGCATGACCGCCAGCTTTGAAGCTGCCGGCGGAAAAGTAATCATTGCAGAAGCCTGCCAGGTTGGCGACAAGGATTTCAAAACCCAGCTGACCAAGATCAGAAGTGCAAACCCTGATGCAATCTATATTCCTAACTATACCGCAGAGATGGCTCAGATTCTTGAGCAGGCAAGGCAGCTTGGTATCACAACTCCTTTTGTCTCCTGTGATGGATTCTCCAACCCTGATATCTACAACCTCGCTGGAAACTTTACCGACGGTGTTGTCTATGT
>CAZPOJ010000226.1:0-3596 GCA_964588005.1 uncultured Sphaerochaeta sp. | reverse complement strand
GCCTTTTGGGCATGAGCTCGATATCCATACCAATTGCTTCCTGTACAGGGGAGGGAAGAGAAGTTCCACTACTACTATAGATTTTGGACAATCCATTCAGGCGAAACCCTGCCTTGATCATCATATTTCCAGTTTTCCCCAGCATGGGATCCATTTTCCCAATGCAGTTGACATATACAACGGGTACCCCAAAGGCCTCTACATAGGTGTTGCACAAATACTCATTTGCTCGTCTCTCACCTTCCAGATCAGATGGGTCATGGGGAGACCCGTGGGGAAACAGAATCAGAGAAACTGCATGGTCCTTGATATTCTCATAAAAATGTCTTCGTCGTGAATCATAACAGATGCCAACAGCTACATCACCAAAGGGAGTGGGTATCATGCTAGTGAAATTCCCTCGTTTAAAAACATACGACTCACCTTCACTTTTTCTCACTACACCATGCACCTTATGTTTGTCAGCGACCAGATAGGAATTGAAGAAGTCACCTGCATTTTTTTCCACAAATCCCACTGCGACGCATGTGTTGAATTTTTTTGCAATCCCCATAGCCCACTGTGAAGTCATCTGGCAATTCAAATCGGCACATTCCCAAACGGTCGTGTTTCCCATATAGCTACAGAGGGAGAGCTCAGGCAGGACAATCAGATCAGGGCGTTCCAACGTTGCAACGAGCGATTCAATATATGCCTTCCTTTGCTCGAGTCCTTTGATGTCATTGTTTAGTTCCAATGCAAATATTCGCATGAATACACCCTCCCTGTGAAATTTCTGGATACATGTCTTGTCTGCACCTCATTCAGGAAAATAAGGAGACAAACACATATCCTCCACCAACCATCAGGACGTTGCTGAAGCTATGCATAAGCATTGGGTATAGGATACTTTTGCTTTTTTGGTACACTATCCCTTGTATTGTTCCAAGTACAAACGCATACATCACCTGAAAGAAATCCGCTTCGAATGTATACGGTAGCAATGACCAATGGGTATGTGCAATCGCAAATAATGCCGATGCCAGCAACACCTCCAAAGTAACATTGCCCTTGATCACAACACTCTGCCCAAATGCGTACGTCAGAAGAACGATGGGAAGAGCTCGGAATAGGATCTCTTCTGCCGGGCCACTTAACAATAACTGGAAGCCCAAAGTTCCCAAGACATACCTTCCATTCAACGGGAAGGCATAGACAGGAAGTTGGTCGTTCATAGCCATAAGGGTGTGCTGAGCAATTGAGACCATTGCAAACACACCTGTAAAAACAGCTACGTACCGTATCCCTTTTTTTGTATCACCTAGTTGGAAATAGAACTCAAGATTCAGCAGTTTACCCAACACTAGAACAAGGGACATTGCAATGACCAACTGGACAGCATGATGTATCGAAATCTCTGCGAAACTGTCGAAGGCATCAATTCCCTGATAAGGAATGGCACCAGCGATGACATGGCCAACCTTTCCCAGATAAACCTGCATACACAGCAATAGGATGAATGTGAGACAACCAAAGGCTACTCTGTGGTATGTATATGATTTCATATAGCAGACCTCCACCAAGTTTATCGTGCATTTACCGCTTTGTGGATGTATCTTGAAATTCCCTTTTGGGAATGATTATCAAGTATGTACCAAAGGCTACAAGTGCGGCATCAAGTATGATTCGTACCAGCACATCTGCAATATACCCAGAAAACAGAAGTGGCATAAAAACAAGGAATACCGCCCAATTCATCCCAAAAATCAAAAACCCAAATCTCATAGCCCTCTGTTTCAGAGAGCTCCCCTGTAGCTTGGCTCCTACCAAAACATATGATGCCCCAATTGAGATACCCATCATGAGTGTCCATACGAATGTTTGCAAAGGCATATCCTGGATGCCTGATCGAATCATCCCTGATGCATAAGCGATATATCTCCCAACCAAAAACAACCCTGCTAAAATCAGTACCGCTTGCATTTTTTTCCCTAGAGAAAATTTTACTGAAGCTGTCTCTGTCTTTTCTCCAGGTTGCAGCAAGCTCAACAATACACCTAGCAAAAATACAGGTATCGCATCACTGAGACCAACGACAAATTCGTTGATGAAGGAATGACCAAACAAGGGTACTCCCTCAAGCATGCCCATGGTCCAGAGAAGTGCGATCGCTATCCCATATCGCAAACCTTTCCTTACACCTTCTCCAGGTATCACATCCCTGATGTGCAAAAAGACAATCGCAACAACAGAAAAAGCAAACAAGGCCCAAAGAGATGCAGTAATCTCTGTCCCAAGTATCGTAGCAAATATGCTGGGTTCGGGGTCCCTTGGCAAAGTTCCGTATGAGCTTGTAGCAACATGCAATGCAACATCAAGGAATACACAACCCAATACTATTGAAATAACTATTATCTTCTTAGTATTTTTCATATATCTGACACCTATTGCAGAGTTTGTAGTCTTATCGATCCATACCGATATGTTCAATTTCATCCAGGTTCGATACCATTTTCTCGAGCAATTTCCTTGTTCCCGAAATAGCATCCGCCTCCATCTCCATAAACATGTTTTTCCTGAACACCAAACCTTTTTGATTTACTTGCTTCCAAAAGGCATCACTCTGTTCTGTCATCCTCAATCTGGTGACTCTGGCGTCTGTCTTGTCTTTTTCCAGAACCAACAGTCCCTTCTGCTGTAGCTTCATCGCCACTTGTTTGACATTCTGATACGAGCTTCCCATCACTTTGGCCACTTCTTTCAATGTGGGAGGAACATCGAAGAGGCTCCTGATCGTCTCCGACAAAAACCATTGTTTTGTCGTCACATCAAACTCCTTGAATTCTCTCTCAAGAAGTGTATTCATGGTATTTGAAATGATGAGCAGCAGTCCGAAGATCATCGCATCATCAGGGATATCATTGGTCTTGTCAGTATGCAAAAGTGCACCGCCTTTTTTTTGAGATTGATATAGATGAGCTCTTTTAGATAATACATTACCTTTCTTTGTTTGTCATCACTTTTCCACCTGTATTTTCCCCAATTATACGCTCTTGGGATTCGCCTTCCTCGAAAAAACCATGTATCCTATTTCACACACTACCGAACCAGAAAGCTGGGCAGTATCTGGAAAGTGATTACTTGTTGGATTGGACTGTACCAGGATACTCCCCTGAACATGACCCTTGGAGAGAAAGAGTAGCACCAGACAATCGCCGGGTAACGTGTAGCTTCTTTCGAATTACCACGATAGCAGACGGCAATGTCCATATCCAGATCGTACAGACGAAATATTACGGCTTACCTCGCGAATCCGTTCGGCTTGAACTAGCAAGGAATCCTTACTGGTTGCTTCTTCATCAAGTTCGCCCTCTTCAAAAATGTTAAGAGAGCCTTTTGCGCAAGCCAACATGTTCCATCTTCAAATCTCACATCAGAGATCACATTGCCACTGCCAGTTTGGTATAGTAGTATTTTCCTTCATTATCAGACATAGTGCTCATTCTCATGAGTTCAAGGCCATTTCATTAACAATCAAGTCCACAGGACCTATTCTAAAACCTCTCCAACAACACAACCGTCTCCACATGCCTGGTATGGGGGAACATGTCCACTGG
>CAZPOJ010000225.1:0-3602 GCA_964588005.1 uncultured Sphaerochaeta sp. | reverse complement strand
TGAAACAGCCCCTTTTTTAATACAATACTATATAAGAACTAACGTCTTACATCAATGGACCAATCTTCTCGTAGAAGCTCATGCGATGCTTCGCATCAGCTTCTGCTTTTGCAAACAATGCCTCGGCATTTTCAGGGTTTGTCTTGTACAGTGAAGTATACCGCACTTCGCCCTTGATGAAGTCTTGGAAAGATTTTGTAGCGGGTCGAGTATCCCATGAGAATCTCTTGCCTTCTTCAAGTGCTGGGTTAAAGCGGTACAATGGCCAGTAACCACTATCAACAGCTTCCTTCATAGCAACCTGGCTGTAACGCATGTTAATGCCGTGGTTTATGCAAGGAGAGTAGCAGAATACAATCGAAGGACCGTCCCATGCTACTGCTTCCTGCAGTGCTTTCTGAGCGTGGTTTCTATTAGCTCCCAAAGAGATGGATGCAACATATACATGGCCATATACCATGCTCATGAAGCCCATGTTCTTCTTACCAATCTGCATTCCAGCGTTTGCAAACTTTGCAACTGCTGCGATCGGGGTAGCTTTAGAAGCCTGTCCGCCGGTGTTTGAGTAGACCTCAGTATCGAGAACAAGGATGTTAACGTTCTTGCCAGAAGCAATAACGTGGTCAACACCACCGTACCCGATATCATACGCCCAACCGTCACCACCGATGATGAAGACAGTCTTATCGGAGAAGAAGTCCTTAAACTCGTCGATCTTTGCAAGTACTTCCTTCTGCTCTGGTGTAGTAGCAGCAGCAATTGCTTCAGGAAGGAGAGCCTGGACAGCCTTCTGAGCCTCAACAGATTCATCAGATGATTCGCCCCACAACTCAAGAGACTTCTCAATGGCAGCCTTGAAAGCATCGGTTGTGCCGAGCTCAAAGAGCTGATTGATGTAGATCTTAAGCTGGTTTCTGTTGGAATCAACAGCAAGTCTCATACCAAGACCATACTCGGCGTTGTCCTCAAAGAGGCTATTGCCCCAAGCGGGACCCATGCCATCGCTCTGACGAACGGTATATGGGGTGGTAGGGAATGTACCGGAATAAATTGAAGAACAACCTGTGGCGTTAGCTACGATCATGCGGTCACCGCAGATCTGGGAGACCATCTTGACGTAGGGAGTCTCACCACAACCAGCACAAGCACCGCTGAACTCAAACAGAGGCTGCTTAAACTGCAGACCCTTGACTGTTGTTATTGCAGCACCATCGAGTACATCGTAAGGAAGGTCTTCAAAGAACTTATAGTTGGCAGTCTCACCAGCTTCTCTTTCTACTGCAATCGGGCTGAACTCAAGAGCCTTGGTCTTTGCAGGACAGGTCTCGATACAGACGCCACAGCCAATACAGTCTTCAGGATACACCTGAATCTTATACTGAAGATCACGGGTGTTTTTAGTGCTTGACTTCAACACATTGAATGTCTCAGGAGCACCAACGAGGTCAGCAGGATCGATCTGCTTGGCTCTGATGGCTGCGTGAGGGCAAGCCTGCACACACTGGTTACACTGGATACAGTTCTCAGCAATCCAATGGGGGATGAAGGGAGCTACACCGCGCTTCTCGAACTTTGCAGTTCCAGTAGGCAGCAAACCATCAAAGGACATCTGTGAGACAGGAATATCATTACCCTTAAGGTGCATGATGGGCTCCATGATGTTCTTTGCAAAGTCAGAAGCATCCTCGGGGATCAGGCGAGCGGGCTTGTAGCTCTTGGTGATCTCAGAGGGGATCTTGACCAGGTGCAGGGCAGCGCTGGCGCCATCAACAGCATCCCAGTTCTTTTTGACAATATCTTCACCCTTACGGATGAATGTCTTGTGGATGTACTTCTTGATCAGGTCAATTGCTTCAGCTTCAGGAAGGACCTTGCTGATCTTAAAGAAAGCAGCCTGCATGACAGTGTTGATGCGTGAACCAAGACCGGCAGCCTCTGCAATTGCAAGAGCGTCGATGTTGTAGAAACGGATCTTCTTGGCGATGATCTCTTCCTGCATCTCACGAGTCAAGTGTTCAAATACTTCGTCAGAAGGAATCTGGCTGTTGAGAAGGAATACACCACCCTCTTTCAGCGGAGCAAGCATATCATAACGGCCAACATAGGCTGGGTTGTGACAAGCGACAAAGTCGGCATGGTCGATTAACCAAGGCATATCAAGGGAGCTATTGCCAAAGCGCAGGTGACTGATGGTGATACCACCGGACTTCTTCGAGTCATAGGAGAAGTAAGCCTGTGCATTCTGTGCGGTGTTGTCACCGATGATCTTGATGGAGTTCTTGTTTGCACCGACAGTACCGTCAGAGCCAAGGCCCCAGAACATACAGGAAACAACATCTTCAGGAGATACGTTGATCTTCTCTTTTACAGGAATAGAGAGGTTGGTCACATCGTCGTTGATACCGACGGTGAAGTTGGTGAAAGCAGGTCCTGCAAGGTGGTCGAAGACAGCCTTTGCGTGGGAAGGAGTGAAATCCTTACTGGAAAGACCGAAGCGTCCGCCAATTACCTTGATCTCAGAGCGGCCCATCTGTGAGAGGGCTGTGATGACATCCTGATAAAGGGGTTCGCCAAGGCTACCGGGCTCCTTAGTCCTGTCGAGCACTGCGATGCGCTTTACAGACTGGGGAATAGCATCTACAAAATGCTTTGCAGAGAACGGGCGGTAGAGACGAATCTTCAACAGGCCGGTCTTGCCGCCCTTCTTGTTGATGTACTCAGTTGCCCACTCCACGGTGTCTGCACCACTGCCCATGACAATAACGATGTCAGTTGCTTCAGGATCACCAACATAGTCAAAGAGATGGTACTGGCGACCGGTAACTTCTGCAACCTGGTCCATGTACTTTTGCACCATCTCGGGGATGGCATTGTAGTAGGAGTTGACAGTCTCACGGCCCTGGAAGTATACGTCTTCGTTCTGTGCTGCAACCTTGAGCATTGGCCTCTCAGGTCTCTGTGCGCGATTGCGGAAGCGGCGTACATACTCTTCATTAACCAACGGTTTGATATCTTCGTAGGAAATATCCTCGACCTTCTGTAGCTCGTGGGAAGTTCTGAAACCATCAAAGAAACTCAAGAAAGGGACCTGTGCTTCCAAGGTTGTAAGATGAGCAACCAAAGACATGTCCATAGTCTCCTGTACACTGGATGCACACGTCATGGCGAATCCGGTGTTACGGCAAGACATTACGTCACTGTGATCACCAAAAATTGATAATGACTGTGCTGCAAGTGATCGTGCAGAGACGTGAAACACAGTTGGAATCATCTCTCCTGCAATCTTGTGCATGTTTGGAATCATTAACAACAATCCCTGACTAGCAGTAAAAGTGGTAGTTAGCGCACCTGTTGCCAAAGCACCATGTACAGCACCTGCTGCACCAGCCTCTGACTGCATTTCCATGATCTCTACCTTTTTTCCCCAAAGATTCTCTCGACCAGTAGAGGCCCAGGAATCTGCGTATTCACCCATTGTTGAAGAGGGGGTGATGGGATAAATTGCGGCAACCTCACTGAATGCATATGCTATATGTGCAGCAGCGTAGTTTCCGTCAATAGTAACCATTTTTTTGTTACCCATTTTGACACTCCATAAACGA
>CAZPOJ010000224.1:0-3616 GCA_964588005.1 uncultured Sphaerochaeta sp. | reverse complement strand
CGTGATCCCCTGCGTTGTGGGTGGAAAGCCTTCCCTATGGAATTGTCCACTTATGGCAATGATGTCACTATACAAGCCAAGGCCAAAGTTGATGTAATCTGCATCAGTGGATAGGCTCAAACCGGGGTTTTCAAAAACGGGTAATGTGTCGACAGGAACCATAGGACCTGGGGTACCCTGTTCATATCCTTCCCAAAAACTATCTGTCAAAGGGGCCAGTTGGGTAGCTGTATACTCTGTTCCGCCAACTTTAAAATAATGCAGGACAATATCTGGAATGGGACCAGATTGATCGGATGTTAGATATGATTCAACGGTTATAGAGGTACTCTCCCCTCCTTTGGGTTTTACGGTTACGGTAATTTCTACACGATCACTAGCAACTCGATTCAATACCTCAGCTGTATGGGTGCCGGTAAAAAGGACAGACTCAATATCAGTACCTGCATACACTGCACTATCGGCAAGAGTAACGTCAAAATCAGTGTAGGTATAATCGAAGGAACTTGTAGCGTTGTCATACGTGCCTGAGAGGTTGGTCAGAGAAGAAGGGTTTTCTCTAAACCGTCTCTCCATCCTGTAGACGGTTGTACTGACTGCAATCCCAAAGGTCATTTTTTCTTCATCAGTTACTGGCACATCCAAAGCAACCACCGGAGGATCTTCAGGAGTAAATGAAGGGACCAATGCGCCTATTCCGCTAAAGTCTTCTAGATTAGACTGACCTGGTGGTCCGGGTGTTCACGTTCCCATCTCATCACACGAAACAAACAGTGCAAGTCCCAGAATGAGGCACATCACAAAACGTGTATACTTTTTCATACCATGCTCCCTTGTCGTTACAGAGCAGTTGGCTTGTAATACAACAGACTTAGCATGGATGTAGCTCAATGAAGAAGATATTCTCACTAGCAATGTTGCAGTGCCACCAACTCCTTGATCTTTCGTACCTATAGGATAGCATCCAAAACACAATACAGAAAGAAGCTGGTATGACAGAAAATAGATTATGTGCAGATATTCATCCCTGCAGCCCTAAAGTGATGCTACATACCTATAGATCTTATGCTAGAACTATCCTCTAAGCAGAGAAAGAGGATGGTTATGTTTAGGGCCAATAAAAAATATAAGGACAGGGAGAGAAGAAAGGAACCAGTTTATATAACCGGTTCCTTTCTTGTTGTTTTTCATTGAAAAGCTGCAATAACACCTGATGTGGCCACTACTGCTTTAGAAGTATTGGCAAAAAGATCGCCCTACTTCTTCTTTGGAGCGGCTTTTTTAGCTGGAGCCTTCGCTTTGGCAGCAGGTTTCTTAGGTGTCTTGGCTGAAGCCTTAGCTTTGGGAGCTGGCTTCTTGGCTGTCTTGGCAGGTTCTTTAGCTTCTTTTTTCATTTCAGCCTTGGGGGCAGGTTTTTCTTCTGGCTTGGGAGCAGGTTTGGCTTCTTCTTTCACCTCAGCCTTGGGGGCAGGCTTCTCTTCTGGCTTGGGAGCAGGTTTGCCCTCTTCCTTCACCTCAGCCTTGGGGGCTGGCTTCTCCTCTGCCTTGGGAGCTGGTTTGGCTTCTTCTTTCACCTCAGCCTTGGGGGCAGGCTTCTCTTCTGGCTTGGGAGCTGGTTTGGCCTCTTCCTTCACCTCAGCCTTGGGGGCAGGTTTTTCTTCTGGCTTGGGAGCTGGTTTGGCCTCTTCCTTCACCTCAGACTTGGGGGCAGGCCTCTCTTCTGGCCTTGGTGGTTTTGGTGCCTCTGTCTTTGTAACAGGTTGGGGAGATGCCGCCTGAGAACTGGAAAGGTTTGCCTTTCGCCACTGCTGGATAATGAGGGCAACAAAGATAACTACGGTAGCAATAAGGGCTACTGTTTTCAAGGCAGGATTCTGTACCCCAATCAGGACAACAACAAAAATCACAACCATGGCTATGAGATATCCTATGGTGTATTTCTGTAACTTCTCTTTCTCTTTACGTGTGTTCATCACTACTCCTTATAATAGTTTAATTTACTGAAAAAAGGTTAGAGATGAGAAAAAATAAGTTCTTCTCTCTCTTACAAATGATACTCTATTCCACCCTATTTCACAATCATTTTGTTTTAATCAAAGAATATGAGTCCTCTAATTCAGCTTCTTACGAGGAAAAACAGTGAACCATCAACTAATAAAACCCTTAAGCATAACCGCCTTCTCATACCAGGCTTTCCCTAGGAAGACGCATCCCAATATTGGCTGGACAACAAAAATAGAGTATATTCACCAAAAGGATTGGTACCATGGACAAGCAACACATACAGAAACGAAACTACACAGCATTCCTTGTGCATGCACTCTTCCTCGCCTTGACTATGAACTTCATAGACATCAACACAGTTGTACCTAATATGCTTGCAGAAAGCGGTGCAACATCACTGCATATGGGTATTCTCTCCTCCATCATGATCGGAGGCACAAGCTTCATGCAGCTTGTCTTTGCCGGCATCATCTTCCCCCTCAGAAGGAAGAAACCAGCCCTGCTTGCTGGCATATACCTTAGGGTAACTGCCCTCATAGTCTTGGGAATATTCTTACGTACCCTCTCAGGAGTTGGCCTTTGGAAGGTATGGACTATCCTTGGACTTATGACCGTGTTCTCCTTCAGTGGAGCCTTTGCCAACATCTCCTACACGGACATCCTGGGTAGGACTATTGAGCCTACAAGAAGGAAGAGGCTGCTTACCACCAAGCAACTCATCTCAAGTGTCGGAGTCATAGCTTCGGCCCTGCTGGTTAAGGTAATTTTATCAGCACTTCCCTATCCAAAGAACTACTCTACCCTCTTTCTGCTTGCAGGAGGGCTACTTGCCCTTGCAACCATTGGATTCTGGATG
The DNA here is from genome assembly GCA_964588005.1 of uncultured Sphaerochaeta sp. Classification (GTDB taxonomy): domain Bacteria; phylum Spirochaetota; class Spirochaetia; order Sphaerochaetales; family Sphaerochaetaceae; genus Sphaerochaeta. Next base: position 756 of record CAZPOJ010000224.1, on the reverse strand, counting down.
ATCAAGGAGGAGGATGCCCCTGTCAGGGAGAAACTCTCCCTAGGCAAACGTTTTGTTGCTTTTGGGCAGGTCATCAAAAATGACCAGAACATGCGCCTCTACCTCTTTCTCATCAATACTAGCGGGGTCATCCTCTCCACCATTCCCTTCCTCATCCTGTTTGGAAGGACTAAGTTCTCTATTGATGGAAGCCTTACAGGAACCTTCCTCCTGGTCCAGATGGCAGGTTCTCTTTTTACCAATACTATGCTCTCCTTCTTCTCCAAAGGACAGAGCTATAGAAGACTGCTCTACCTCTTTGTAGGACTGGGGGCAGTAATTCCCCCTATAGCACTCCTTGCTTCCTCCTCACCTATAACCTTCTCCCTAGTATTTCTGCTAACAGGCAGCAGTGTCGCCCTCTACCAGATACTAGCCCCTGGTGTTTTGCTCGAAATATCAACCGATGAGAACCGTCCCCTCTACTCCGGTCTTGCAGGAGCTGGCTCCATCATGAACATCCTCTACCCCATCCTTGCCGGAGCCCTGGTAGCTGCTATCGGCTTTGTGGCGGTATTCATCCTTACAAGCCTCTACATCCTGCTAGGTTTCTATGCTGCAAGAAAGATACAATGTAAACGTATTCTTTAATAAGAGCTGTTGTCATTTGGTTGACTTTACCAGAACATTCCAATAGTATTGCACACAATACAAACCCCTAGGAGGCCTTATGAAACGCAGGATTTTCATTTCCCTACTCATCATCACCGTCGTATC
>CAZPOJ010000223.1:0-3627 GCA_964588005.1 uncultured Sphaerochaeta sp. | reverse complement strand
ACATTATTCAACGTCCAATAGAGTACAAGCCCTGCAGGAGACGTATATAGCAGAACAAGAAACAGGCCAGCCATACCATAGAGCTGGACCTTGTCACGAAGGGGAAATCCCTTTGTGTAGATGGCTCCTGCAATGATGTTGATAATCGTCATTATTATAGGCAACAGGTTAAGTGAAATTCCACCTAAAGAAAGAAGCCCATCGGGAGAGCCCAGATTAGGAATGAAAGCAAAGCTCTGTCCCTGCAGTTGCTCAAGGTTGGAGAGGAAGTGATAGGCAGCAATAAAGAAGGGGACCTGGATAATGAGACTGACGGAACTACGTAGGGCATAGGCTGGGTGATAGTTATTCTGCCTATAGAAGGTGGAGAGCATCATATACTGTTCATCACCTTTGAAGGCGCTCTTGATCCTAGTAATGCCGGGTTGTAACCTGATGCGTACATCCCGCTCTTTCTTCTGCAGAGACTCTGCAATGTTGTACAAGGGAAGCGCCAAAAGATTGACGATGACACTTATCGCAGCAATGGAAAGACCTACGTTCGTAAATCCTTTATCAAAAAAACCATAGACGAACTCCACAATCATTTCGATTGGATAGACCAGTATATTGTACAAAAACGTACCCATGTATTATTTTCTCCACACCACAAATCATCTATGACAAACAGCATTAAACTATCACACGAACTATGTACAATCAATCACAAGGTCTATAATAATCACTTTTAGCGGCTAGAATCTATAATCACCAACAAAACCAGACACTTTCATTATCGGATACTTCCCTATTCTGTTTCTGGAAGACCAAGATTGGTCCAATTTGACTCATCAAAGATTGAGTCATGGATGGAATAGCTTCGACTCAGATCGTGGTTAAATACATACCCATTATTACCTTCCCCTGTATAGACATTAGCATTTTCCTTGCTCACGCACTCATTCAGGTCGTTTCCTGTAAAAGGATTTATCGAAGAGACATCAAGATCCTGTATTGCAAACAGAGGGGAATCAGCATTGGTCATGAAGGAATTGTCCACCACATACCTCCCTTCAGCATTAAAGTCCTTAAACAGCATAAGGGGATTATATGGAGAATATTCATGCATATTTCTAGAAAAACCTTCAAAATGAGGTGAATACAGATCGTAGCCATGGTCGGCAACAATAATGATACGGGTATTGTCATACACACCAGCTTTTTGCAACTCTTCAAACCAAAACCCAACCTGACGCAAGGCTGCTGCATTGATATGGTAATGAAGAAGGTCAACCCTCTTCATGCCTGGATTATCATCCAAGGGAGTACGCTTATCAGTGATAGCAGCCCGAGGCTCATAATTTGGAGCCTGCAAGAGTGTAGGCTCATGGGAGGTGTTGTTCGTAAAGAAAGTATAGGTATTGCCTTCACCCTCAAAGTCAGTGAGTTCGCTTAGAAAATACAACTGAGCATATGATTTGAGGAACTTTTCAATATCTGGGGGATTCCCAAATGCCAAATAGTAGCTTCCCCGTTTATGGAGAGCCCTTCTCAGAATCGGCATTGTGGTCTTTAGAATGGAAAATAGCGGCATTCGCTTCTTGATAATGGTACTTTCATAATCCTCATCACAGTTTAGAACATCACTAAACCTTTTTTTGTACTGAGTGGTGAACTTTCCCATGTGCTGCATGACTTTCATATCAGGATAGGGCAAGAAGGGGGTAAAATCAGCTTCCCACTTGTAATTGCTGTAAGGAGGATCAATAAGGGTCACTGAGTAGCCGCCATCAAGAAAGATCTTCGGCAGTACGAGTAGTGACTCGTTATGCTTATCAACCTGTTTCTCTGATGATCGTGCATTGAGGGCGTCAGGAGTGTACTCATACCCACCCACCATCGCGGGTGCTCCAATCTTGGTATTACGTCCATAGGATACAGTATTCGGATAATACACAAAGCCTTTGAACTGCTCCTGCATTTCAGGATACTGGTCATGGATATAGGGGAAGTAGAAACTGAAGGCCCTATCGAGGAAAATGTATACCACATTCTTTCCTTCCCGGGAAAGATGGAACACGGGCTTAATCTCATCTGTCTCATCATATTGGACATTAGCTGACACAACATTCTTCCTATGGTCCTTGAACTCTCTTTGTATGGTGGTGCAAGAAACCAATCCACTGATACCTGTAGCAAAGACAAGAATCGTCAAGAGTGAAGACAGATACCGAGCTTTTCTCCATTTCAACAGCAGCAAACCAACGATGCCAAGAATAAGAAGTATTGCAAAGGGAGCTAGGGCATAGAGGCGATCAGCTTCCAAGCTGGTAGGGCTTTCGAATTGTAGAAGCCTACTGACCAGACCATAATCACCTTTGAATACAAAGAGGTTCACCATAGCCATCAAAGATAGGCAACAAAACAAGAAGGAAAAAATGGCCTTCATTTTCTTGTTAGCCAAAGCGTAGATGAAACTTCCCCAGACCACCCAAAGCCCAAAAAATATCGTTGCAGTATTGGCGACATAGGAAAGAGGGTTTTCAACTGTTCCAATGAAGGAGAACTCGATGGGTGATGAAGCTATGAGATTAGCCGGTACAACAACACCATTGAGAAAGAAGAGTAGCAAGGCAGAGAAGACAAACAGGAGATCTCGCTGTTTCTTATCTTCTGCAAAGGAAGAGAGGAATCTATCATACCCAATACTAACAAAACGAACAAATACTGGTATCAAGGCAATGAATGCACATCCACCTATCAGTATCATTTTTTCAGAGGTCAAAAAATTAGGGTGCTCGATCATCAGAGCTGCTGCCAAAACCACCGAACCAAATGTCGATACGAGATAGAATACCTTTAGGGGATGCTTGAACTTGTAGAAAATATTCTTGATAAGAGAAAATACATTATTCAACGTCCAATATAAAACAAGCCCGGCAGGAGAAGCATAAAGCAGCACTAGGAACAGACCAGCCATACCATAGAGCTGTACCTTGTCACGAAGAGGAAATCCTTTGGTATAGATAGCACCAGCTATGACGTTGATCACTGTCATGAGGAGAGGAAGCACATTGATGCTTATTCCTCCAATAGTAAGGAGACCATCAGGAACACCCAGGTTAGAGATAAAAGCAAATCTCTGTCCCTGTAACTGATCAAGATGAGTAAGGAAGTGATAGGCGGCTATAAAGAAGGGAACCTGGATAATGAGACTTATGGAACTTCGCAGGGCATATGCCGGATGATAGTGGTTCTGCCTATAGAAGGTGGAGAGCATCATATACTGTTCATCACCTTTGAAGGCGCTCTTGATCCTAGTTATTCCTGGTTGTAACTGCATACGTGCATCACGTTCTTTTTTCTGCAAAGACTCTGCGATGTTGTACAGAGGGAGAGCCAAAAGATTGATAACAACGCTAATTGCGGCAATGGAAAGCCCTACGTTCGCAAATCCCTTATCAAAAAATCCATAGACGAACTCCACAATCATCTCGATTGGATAGACCAGTATATTGTACAGAAAAGTGCCCATGTATTATTCTCCACACCACAAACTATATAGAACAAATAGCATAAAACTATCGTATGAACCATGCGTAATCACATAGTACCAGCGTACCCTACTATAGGTCAGACAAACTCTTT
>CAZPOJ010000222.1:0-3714 GCA_964588005.1 uncultured Sphaerochaeta sp. | reverse complement strand
TCGTTCAACCAGCCTCCACACAACCAGGAGCGTAAAGGACCTCATGCCATTTCTTGAGAAAGATGGCTTGGTCGATTCCTACAACCCTGCTACCTTGGTCCCGCAGTTTGGTGGCTACCTTGGGGAGCTTCCCAACGGTATCACCACAACCCACATGCTCTATGTGAACACCAAGGTCCTCAGGGACAACGGTCTTGCAATGCCCAAAACCTACGCAGATATGAAGGCTATGGTTGCTCCTTTGAAAGCCAAGGGCATCGACTTGATCGCCATGGACAACATGGACGCCTGGGTCATGCAGAGCTGTCTCTTTTCAATGGTCGTAGGTCGTTTCGGCGGCACAGACTGGTATCCAAGACTTGCAAGTGGCCAGATAGACTTCAACGATGCATGGTTCATCAACTCCCTTGCCCTCATTGATGACATGTACGCTTCTGAAATGATCAAGCGCAACAGCCTCACCAGCCCTTACGGCTCAAGCCGTGGTCGCTTCGCTTCAGGCAAGGCTGCCTTCTATATCGACGGTGACTGGTCCACTGGTGCTTTCCAGACTGATATCACCACCGGTCAGGCTCTGGTCAATCGTGAAGCTCAGGCAAGTGACTTTGAGATGATCGTCATGCCTGCTCTCCCCGGTGAAGTGATCAGCAACTCCAACAGTGGTGTTGTCGGTACTGGTTTTGGCATGAGTGCAAACCTTGTTGCCGGATCAGCCAAGGAAGAAGCCGCATGGCGCTTGATCAAGTTCCTGCAGGGCGAGTATGTGCAGACTTACCGCCTTTCCACCGGTGCTTCCTTTCCCTCCAACCTCAAAGTTGATGTGGCCAAAGTCGTACAAGAAGCTAATCTTGAGCCTTTCGTAGCCAAGAGAGCTGCCTACTATGAGAAGTACAACACGATCACCCCGGTTATCGATGGTGTGCTTGCCGGTGAAGTCTACAACGTCATCAACACAGGTCTTCAGGAGATCGGTCTTGGTAAGAAGAGTCCTGTCCAGGTCGGACAGGCTGTACAGAAGGCTTGGGAAACTTGGAAAGCCAATAACTAAGCACCTACACACAGTAATACAAGAAGGGGGGCCAGCGATGGTCCCTCTTCCTTGGTCATGTAAAGTTCTTGTTCTGCTTAAGAACGGGTATTTGTACATTGCTTGCACCGTTGTTCTGGATGTATACTATCAGAAATAGAGGCTGGGACATATCCAGCCTTGTACTCCTAGATATCGTTTCCCAAAGACGAAATGGGAGTGTATAGGGATACTTTTCTTGCAAGGAGAATAGGTGCGAAAAAGCATACTACTTATGATAATCCTCTCTCTTCTGCTCCTGGGCTGTTCCATGGAAAGGTTCGAAGCGGCTGAGATAGAGGATATTCCACTAGATGGCTACACGAACGTGACACTCGAGGACTTGTACCCCTTTACCCCCGGTGTCTCTTCAGATGAGGATATCTCAGATTGGCCCTCGGATAGCTTGCAGCGTGAGCAGAAAATCCTCATTGATACCTATACTACCATACTAGATATGAGTAATCTCCTGATGCAGGATAAAACTACCTATACGTATAAACCCTTTGCCTTTTCTTCCCAGGGAATTGTTTCCAGCTTCCGCTTCTCAGTCAGGGATAAAGAGGTGACCTTGAGAAGTACTGGTTTCCCTCCCACAGCTACTGAGTGTACCATCGATGAGGTGAGTCTTTTTTTTCAAAGCAAAGGAAACCCCCTAAAACAGATGCTAGGCTCCTTGGTATTTGAAGAGGACTTTTTTGATACAGCGCTGGCCAATGACGGGACCCTGCAAGTTTCAGGAAAGATGCGGACCACTACCAAGCCAGGGATGTTCCAATTGAACAAAAACCCCATTGTCACTGTTGCAAGCATACTTGCACACCTTAGGATCTCCAAGAGTACAGCAAACAAGAAAACACCTACTGGTTTAGCAAGTGGGAACTTGCAGTTCAGCATGGCGAGCAATGTAGTGTACGAGAAAAAAGGGTTTCAAAAGATACAGTATTACAGCCCAGTAGTGCTTCAGGTTGCGATTGCTCCCTTCTCTGATGTATGCATGCAATCGCTCGTAACAGCTATGCAAAACGAGTATGATTCAGCCGAAAAAGAACAAAGAAATCCAGATTATTGGCCTCTTATTCATCCTATCGTGTGGGGTGGCTCATCAGGAGAGTTGGTGACAGTAACCAGAATTATTGGCTCTCACGATGCCAGTGCTGAACTACAAACAGACAGATGGACAAATGCAGAAGCATTTGATCTGCTCTTTGCCCTCATTCCCTAGGCACACCAAGTCCAGCATGCATTTCAAACTTCCCCTAAGGCCGTCTGTTGGGAATGTATTGGGTATTGTGTTTTTGCATACACCCGACCAGGGAGGGGTTTTTGCATGGAGGTTTCTCTGAAGCAGATGTTCTTCAACCTGGAGTGATGGGCCTGGTAAAGTAAGGAGTATATGAAAGAGAAGTCTCAGCAGTAGAAACAGCTGTGCTTTGACAAGAATATCTCCATCTGGATCTTAGAAACATCCAAGCATGAGCAAATGGAAAGCACGAATGCATGCAAGCGCTTAGAGGTAAAGAGAGGGACCATTGCCGGTCCCCCTCAGATTCACTTGATAGTAATAGCATGTGACAGCTAATCAGCGGAAACTAATTCAATGAGAGAAAAGATCAAGTTGAATGCATCTGTATTAGTCCACGTCCTAGTATCAAGGACGGTAGTTGCATTATGATTACCTATGATTCTCGTTATTGTTAGCAAGTTACCAGTTTCACCTGGCCACATTATCGGCGCTACGACACCCCAATAATTAGGATTTCTAGTTTCAGTTTGAGCTGCTTCTGCTTCAGTCTCAATAGCTACAAGCAAGGCTGCTATGTTGACATCAGTAAAGGGTGCCAGCTCCAACTGGAGTACCACAGGAACATTGTGCAGGGTGTTTTCCGGTCCATATTCCACTTGGACGCTACTACCACCACTGAATAGGACTCTACCACTCAGCAATCCTGTCGGTGTTTCGCTCTCCATGTTAGTTCCATCGATGGAAAGGTCTACAAAGAGGCTGACAACACCAGCAAAATCTTCTGCTGTAACAGTACCAAAAGTCATCTTATCGGTTATGTTGCGCATTTTTCCAGAAATTTGAATTCTTCCATCCATTGAGAGAGCCGGAGCAATATCATCGGCATCAAATTCCGCAAATGCTATAAGGGAAGAGAGTGAGCTAATCCCTCCTTCCAAGAATAGATCCAAATGATCAATAAATGTTTTGGAATAGGTTCGTGGAGGATCATTAAAATCTATTTGAAAACCTTCATCTTTGATTTGCAGTTGGAGACCGGCAGAAATGCTACGACTAGCAATAGGAGTGAAAGAGGTAATCTCTCCATTCTCAATAAGTGAAAGCGCTTCTTCAAATATACCCAAGCTGGCAGCCATAGCCATCATATCTCTTTCCAGGCTGTCTGTAGGCCAACCTTCAATACTCTCGTTTTCACTGACAGCAGGGGTAAACGGGAGCAGGTCAGCAAGCGTGGCCACCGAATAGTCAGTTAACACCAAGTCCTTGGGGTCTGGTACCTCTATGATCGGGGGATCATCGTCGTCAGCTGCGGGCCCTGTCCCACCCATCTCACACCCTATGAATACAAATAGCAGGAGCAAGACTAGTGCAATCGAAATAATTTTGTTTTTACTCATCTCTT
>CAZPOJ010000221.1:0-3752 GCA_964588005.1 uncultured Sphaerochaeta sp. | reverse complement strand
ACTTCCTTATCACTCGTTTTGGAATTATCAAGGCTTTCTGCCTGAATCAATATTGGGGGCTTCTTTTTTACTTTTTGAAATAATTCTGCGGAATAATTCCATCGGACAGTCATATAGGGTGTATCGTTTTAGCATAACCAATAAGGGGGTGCTAGCATGAGCACACTAAAAAGCTATGAGGCAATTCAACTCATTCTTCATTATTATTCTGAAAACGGGTATTCAAAGTCCAGAAAATCCGTGGTTAGGAGAGTGTTGTCGCAATTGGATGGGGCTCTGTCGCTGGGAACTTTTAGCCATAATATGGAAGGTATTGAAACATTCATACGGCAGCAAAAGTTGTCATCCAGTGTTGCATGTGATTTTCGCCATGTTGCTTCAATGTTGCTTGAAGCAATGGAAACAGGTGCTATTGATTGCTCTGTTGTAAGAGCTCCTATTCCACCCTACTTATGTTCACACGAATACGTATCAGGATTTGAATCCTATATATCATTGCAGAAGAAGCAAGGGAAAGCCCGCTCTACTGTAGCTTTCGAGATTTGGGCTAATCGCGATTTGCTGGTTTATCTTGAGTCCATAGGGATTTTTAAGTTTTCAGATATTTCGACGATACACCTGTTGAATTATCAAAAGCTAAGCCTTCCTTCCTATACCCCAAGCTCAGGGCAGGCTATCATCTACCGCATCAGACACTTTCTCACATATCTCATTCTTGAGGATAAGGTCAGCCCAACGCTTCTATCATGTTTGCAGTCAAAAGTTATGCAAAAGGAATCGGTGCCCACCATACTGACTGAAGAGCAGAGACTGATACTATTAAATTTGCCTAAGCCGACAACAGAAAAAGAAGCTAGGGACAATGCCGTAATCCTTTGTGCTTTGAGGCTCGGTCTAAGAAAATCTGACATATACAAGATGAAGCTCATAGAGATAGACTGGACAAACCAGAAGATCTCACTTGTCCAAAAGAAGACTACCCAGCCACTTGTATTGCCGTTGCCACAAGATGTTGGTCATGCTATTGCCGACTATATCCTGCAGTTCCGTCCAGAATGCAGCTCTGTTTTTGTATTTATTTCACTGAGAGCACCTTACAGGGAAATAAACGGGAAAGACTTGCTCGAACAGAAACTTAAAAGTCCTCCAGCCTCCAAAGGGTACCATATTCTACGAAGGACCTGTGCCTCCTATCTACTGAACACTGGTATTGAGACACAGACTATCATCAATGTCCTTGGTCACATGGATCCTTCCTCGCTGGATTGTTACCTAAGTCTGGACAAGAACAAGATGGAACTGACCTCACTGGGACTGGCTGCGGTCGGGTTGCCGGAGGTGCTGTCATGAAAAAAGCACAAGTCGAAAACTTTACAGGAGATTTGTCCGACAGTATCCATAATTTTCTTGAAAGTATGGATGTCTCCAAAAATTACAAAACAATCTTACGTTCTCATATGAAGATTCTTGATGCTACAAGCTTGGTTACCGTACACTCGTCAGGCTTGCTTGATGAGACGATTGTCATGGCCCTGCATCACAGAAAAAGCGGTGAGGATATCCAGGCCTGGAAACAAAGGAACTGTTCGTTGAGACAGCTGGCCTACTATCTTCATTCCATAGGAAGGCCTGCATTTGTGGCACCTCCATGTATTCCTAATCGAATACCAAGGCAGGAAGCTGCTTTTGGCAGTGACTTGGGTCCTTGGATGCAGAACCTTGTAAAGTACAAGAGGACACTGGGATACAAATATCTAACTGAAAGGCTACTATTAAAACAGTTTGACACCTTTCTTGTGGCAAGAAATTATAAAGGTACTGAACTGACCTGCCAGATGGTCATGGCTTGGGAGATTCGTCCACAAGGGGAAAGCGAGAAGGCCCGGGCTAAAAAAACTTCTGTTGTCCATATCCTTGGTAAGTTTATGGGAGCCAATGGAGGTAAAGCTTTTGTCAGTCCCCACTCTACGATACAGGAAAAACCAATCCCCTACGTATTCTCTGCAATTGAGCTGACAACCTTCTTTAATACACTGGATACTTCTCCGTCTTCCCGCCATTGGATGAGATTTGTCTATCCTGTCTATTTCAGACTTCTCTATGTTACAGGACTCCGGGAGTCAGAGGCTTGTGGAATTGAAAGGGTAAACCTCGACTTTGAGGCCAAACGCATTTTGATCCTTGATGCAAAGGGCAACAAGGACAGGTATGTCTATTTTGCTGACGATGTTGCCACTATGCTTTTTCGGTATGACCTGATGATGGATGGATTCTTCCCTTGCAGGAGATGGCTATTTGTAGGTGCTCTCTCACCCCAGAACATGTTGCCTTCAACTAGTGTTAGAAAGATGTTTGGTAAAGTATTGAAAGCCAATGGTATAATTTTCTCTCAGGAGAGCCTCTACAGCAGACCAAGCACACATGCATTCCGTCACACCTACGTTGTAGGAATTCTTACCCAATGGCAGAACGAGGGAAAAAACGTTGACAACCTCATTCCATATCTTTCTAAACAGCTGGGTCATAAGTCCATCAAGGAAACCTACCTGTATTGTACAAGGCTGGATACAAAGTTTTCAGAGATAACAGCGTTGGATACTTCCCTTTCAGGGATAATACCGGAGGTGCATCATGTCTAAAACTAAAAAGTTGCTGTTTTTTGACCACTGCTATGAATTCCTCACTACCCATCTCCGGGACAGGTTGTTCCGCTCACCGCAGACCATTATTGCTTACACCGATGCCCTGTCCCTGTTCAGAAAATATACGAGTGAAGAGCGAAATATTGCCTTTGACGACCTCTACATGTCAGCAATAACCGTTGACTTCATGCTTGACTTCAGAGTCTGGCTTGTCGAAGGTCGCAACGAAAAGTCCCAGACTGCCAACCACCGGTTTGGTCTGGTAAGAAGCTACATCAAGTACTGCAGTAACCAGGAAGTATCGTTGCTGTCCATGTATCTGAGGCTGAGCGACATCCCGCCTCTTCGCTATGACAAGCCGAGTGAAGAGGCAATGACGGAAGAGGCGATGAAGACTATCCTCAGGCAACCACCCCATACAAAAAAAGGTGTCAGGAACCTCACCTTCATGGTTGTGCTGTATGAGACAGCAGTCAGGGTGTCCGAGCTGGCAAACCTCAAGATTGAAAACCTGTTCATAGATGATGCCCTGCCACATGTAATCATTAGGGGCAAGGGGAAGAAAACCCGATCCATACCCCTGACCAGGCCTGCATGCGAGCATATCAGGCATTACATGGGTGTCTATCATGGAAAGGGTTCTGTTGAAACGTCTCTACTCTTCTATAACATCACAAAAGGTGTTGTCGGGCCCTTGTCCTTAGATTGCATCAATACTTTCCTGCAAAAATATGCAGACATGGCCAGGACAGAATGCCCTGAAGTCCCTGGAAATGTGCATTCGCACCTCTTCCGTAGGAGTAAGGCGACCCATCTCAGCGATGTAGGGATAGGGCTGCCCATCATTTCCAGATACATGGGCCATGAGGACATAAGGACTACGATGGTGTATGTGAGGCCTAATCAGCAGAAGATACAGGAGGCACTTCAAAGTGTGGAACAGCAGACACCGTCAACACAGGATACAGAGGAGTATGACAAGATGAGGGCAAGACTCTGTGGGTTGAGGTAGAATTATTCCGCAAAAATACTACCACTGCCTGATTCGGGCATTGATTTGCCGTTTCAGGCAGAAAGCCTTGATAATTCCAAAACGAGTGATAAGGAAGT
>CAZPOJ010000220.1:0-3760 GCA_964588005.1 uncultured Sphaerochaeta sp. | reverse complement strand
CAATCCTGAGTCCCGAGCTTTTGAAGGTCCTAATGGAAATGGGCCATGGGGATGAACTGGTCATCGGAGACGGCAACTATCCGGCCGCTTCGATGAATGATCGTGTCATCCGTCTCGACGGTCATGGGGTACCTGAAATCCTGGAGGCGATCTTGCGCTTGTTCCCTCTGGATACCTATGCCGACAACGCCGTACTTATGGAAAAAGTCTCCGGAGACAAGGTGGAGACCCCCATCTGGAAGGAGTACGAGAAGATTGCAAAACAGGGAGACCCTGGCTTTACTGCCTTCACCTTCATCGATCGCTATGCCTTTTATGAACGTTCCCAAAAGGCATACGCCATTGTGGCTACAGGTGAGAAAGCCCTCTATGCCAATGTACTGCTGAAGAAAGGGGTTGTGCTCTAGGCTATCGGCACTGACCAAAGCTTCTTGTACTGCTTGGGGCTCATATGCATGTGGGAGCGGAACTGTCGTGAAAAGTAGTTTGCGTCGGAGAAGCCCGTGGCTTCGGACAACTCCTCAACGCTCATATCTGTCTTGAGGATGAGCGAGCATGCATAGGCTACTCTCCTGTGGATATGAAACTCCACAGGAGACCACCCTGTATACGCCTTGAACTGCCTGTTCAAGGTGCTTGCGCTCATGTTCGCCGAGTCGACCATCTCCTCTAGCGGCAGGGGCCTGTGTAAGTTCTGCTCGATGAGGTGCATCACCGGCTTGAGCCTCTCTGCAGTGGTGCGTACCGCCCCTTTGGGTTTGGGGTTGTGGATACGAGCTATCTTGATGACCAGCTGTAAGGTCTTCGCATAGGTCATCGCTATAGAGCCCTTGGCGAAACCCGCTCTTTCGCTCTCGGCTTTTATATCTCTCAGTAGGGATACAGTTTCACTGAGCTGGTAGCTATTCAGCTTTAAAATGGGAATATTCTCTTCTGTATGTAAGAAAAAAGTTTTGAAGCCAGGCATCTCGGAGAGGTCGGAGATCTCTTTAGAAAACAAGTCAGATCCCAGTAAGACATTATATAACTTGAGGTTATCTATCTTGTCATACCCATGCACCTCCCCTGGTCTGACAAAGAGGACCGACCCTTCACCAATAGGGTATTCTGAGCCTTCTCCTAAGTGCATTCCCCTGCCTGAAACTACTATGACCAGCTCATAAAAATTGTGGCCATGTAAGGAATAGGGTATTTCAGGGTCGCGAAGCATTACCTTCACTTTTAGGCTGTTTTCCTTGAAAAACACCCCTTCTTCGAGAATTTGGTATGACATGGGAAAATCGTGCTATAATATGACTATTATGTCAAGGCAGATTTTTCAAAAGGTGTCAGACTTATACATGAGGAGATACAATCATGACTACCTATGAGATTGCTAAAGAAGCATATGCCAAGTTTGGTGTTGATACGGAAACTGTTCTTGAGGAGTTGGCCTCTGTTCCCATTGCCATCCACTGCTGGCAAGGAGATGATGTCGGTGGTTTTGAAAGACCCGATGCCACCTTGGGAGGCGGAGGAATCCAGACCACAGGAAACCACCCGGGAAAAGCCAGGAATATTGACGAGCTTCGTCAGGATCTTGAAAAGGTCTTCACCTTGGTCCCTGGAAAACACCGCCTGAACCTCCACGCTAGCTATGGTGAGTTCGGCTCCACCTTTGTCGATCGCGACCAGATTGAGGAAAAACACTTCCAGGGGTGGGTTGACTGGGCAAAGAAGCACAACGTACATATTGATTTTAATGGAACCTTTTTCAGCCACCCTCTTGCCGAGGACGGCTATACCCTGTCCAGTAAGGATGAGACTATCCGCAGGTTCTGGATCGAGCACGAGAAGCGTTGCAGAAGAATCGCCGCTTGGATCGGACGCGAACAAAAGAGCCCCTGCATCCTGAATACCTGGATTCCCGATGGGGCTAAGAACCTGACAGTCGACAAGTTCGGCTACCGCGCCATCCTCAAGGAGTCCCTGGACGAGGTCTTTGCCATCGAGTATCCCGCCCACGAGATGGTCGACGCCTTGGAGACCAAGCTGTTCGGCATAGGAAGTGAGGCATTTGTCGTAGGCTCGCATGAGTTCTATATGAATTACGCCATCAGGAACAAAAAGATGCTCTGCATCGATATGGGCCACTTCCATCCCGAAGAGGATATCTCGGACAAGCTCTCTGCAATCCTGCTCTTTGATGACGAGATTTTGTTGCATATCAGCCGCCCCATGCGATGGGATAGTGACCATGTGGTCCTGTTCAACGATAAGGTGAAGATGGTTGCAGAAGAGCTGGTGCGCAGCGGCAAGCTCGACACCGTCCACATCGGCCTGGATTTCTTTGATGCCTCCATCAATCGTGTAGGAGCCTGGGTAACCGGAACCCGATCCATGAGAAAGGCCCTGCTTTTTGCCATGCTTCAGCCGTTTGACCTCCTGGTCAACTATGAGGAACAGGATAACGGCTACGCCAAGATGGCACTGCTTGAACAGCAGAACGTCATGCCCTTCGGCTTTGTCTGGGATGAGTTCTGCCGCAGAAACGCCATCGCCTTGGATGACTCGCTCATCGAGATTGTCGATATGTATGAAGCCTCTGTATTGGAGGAGCGAGTATGAGCATTGCACCCTTGATCGCTGAGTCACAGCGGTATGGCAGCGATGATCGCTTTGTCCTTCTTGGTGGGGGGAACACCTCCAAGAAGGAGGACGGGGTACTCTATGTAAAGGCCTCGGGCAGTGCACTTGCCACCATCGAATCCAGTGGGTTTGTCAAGATGGACCTCGCCCGTATGGAAGGCATCTGGGAGAAGACGTACAGCAGCGATGATGACGAGCGCGAAGAAGAGGTGCTCAAGGATATGATGGCCTGCCGCCTTGAGGGGGAGCTATCTCGCCCTTCGGTTGAGGCCCTCCTGCACGCCTTGCTCCCCTTTACCTATGTGGTACATCTCCACCCTGCCCTGGTCAATGGGATTACCTGTTCTGTGGAGGGGGAGCGCGCCATACAGCGCCTCTTCCCCGATGCCCTCTGGATTGAGTTGGTCAAGCCCGGCTTTATCCTTGCAAAGGTGGTTCGAGAGCGGTTGGCCCTTCAGAATAAGGCGACCGGCAAGAGTTCTTCAGTAATCTTCTTGCAGAACCACGGGGTCTTTGTAGGAGGGGAGAGCTTGCAAGAGATAGCGCATACCTATGAACAGATGCTTAGCACCATCGAGGCTGAGCTTGGGCGTAAGCCGGACTTTACCCCCCTTGCTATGGACGAGAAGAGAAAACAAGCTGTCGTCGCGAGTCTGGAAGAGCTCACAGGAGAGAAGATTCTCTCTGCTCTGAACCAAGAACTTGCCCGCTATCTTGCTTCTGAGGAGGCTTTCGCACCTGTCGCCTCCTCCTTTACCCCCGACCACATCGTCTACAGTGGCTTCAAGCCGCTGTGGGTAGGCGAGGGGGAATCGGTGAGCACTGCCTTTGGCGAGTATGAGAGGCTCTACGGCAACAAGGCAAAGATTGTCTGTGTACAGAATACAGGGGTCTTCTCGATAGGGGAGCAGCCTCTGCCCCTCTTCCTCGATACGGTAAAGGTGAGCGTCTACACAGAGAGCTTTGGAGGCCCGCTTTTCATGGATGATGCCATGATTGATTTTATTAGGAACTGGGAGGTGGAGAAGTATCGATCTTCTCTTCCAAAGAGTTGAAGAGCTATGTGATCCGGGTGGCCGGATGCTTATAGATTTCGGATTTTCCGAAAAGAAAGAAAAAAGGAGAGTTTAGA
>CAZPOJ010000219.1:0-3790 GCA_964588005.1 uncultured Sphaerochaeta sp. | reverse complement strand
CTGATGAACGACCAGGTAAAGCGTTTTGCACAAAGTGGTATCCCCTCTGTTTGTATTAGAGGAGGACAGACCAAAGAGCAAAGAAAATCCATCTGGGAAAAGCTTGCGTTAAAACAAACAACGGTCGTGATAACCAATGCCGAGAGCATGCTCAATGCCCAGGTCATTGCCAATCTAAGCAATTACCTTATAAGTTTGTTGGTAGTGGATGAAGCGCATACGGTAGTGCAGTGGGGAACAAGCTTCCGTCCCTCCTACCAGAGCCTGGGCAGTGTCATTGCCTACCTGTCCATCAAGCAGATTCTTGCCTTCACTGCTACTGCAGACAAGGCTATTACCACCGAGTTAGAAACAATGCTGTTCCTTGGCAAAAAGCCCCATAGCGTACGAGGCAGTGCCGACAGGGAGAACATCATCTACCACGTCCAGGATACCCTTTCAAAGGGACACTCCCTATCCATGTTGCTGGCAAGTCCTCTAAGAAGACCTGCTGTTGTCTTTTGCCAGACCAGGGGGGAGTGTGAACTTGCTGTCAAGGATTTTAGTAATACCCATAGACATATTCCAGCTCGGTACTATCATGCCGGTTTAGGAACAGAGTCTAGGGTTCTACTTGAAGCTTGGTTTGCCAGTACGGATGAGGGAGTGCTTTTTTCTACGAACGCTTTCGGTATGGGAGTTGATAAAAGAAACGTTCGCACCGTGATCCATAGGACCCTTTCCAAGGATGTAGCCTCCTTTTTGCAAGAGAGTGGAAGAGCGGGCAGGGATGGCAACCTTGCTCACTCCTTTGTTCTCCTAGGAGAGGATGAAAAGAAAAAAACAGTGAAGTCCTCTTCTTTTACTGTGTTGTACGAAATCTTCACAAGCAAGGAAACATGCTTCAGGGAGAGCCTTCTCTCTCTTTTGGGGGAGACGCTCTCAGGCTGTAGTGGCTGTGATGTCTGCAACCATACGCTGGCTGCCTATCCTGACGGTATGATGCAGATCATACAGTGTGTGCAGATGCGCCCTTTCACCTATACCCCGGGAACTCTTGCCAGGCTCCTCTCTCACGCTGATGGTCGTGACAGCAGAAGTGGTATCCTCTCCACTTGGGCGGAAAGGGAGATTGTTGAGGCACTGCAGAGCCTGGTTGCAAGGGGGATGCTCTCCTTCAGCAGATATCCCAGGAAGAGGTTGTATAAAAAAGTCTCCTTTTGGATGAAAAGGAAGAAAAAAGGCCTTCCTTCAGAAAAGGTATCCCCTCGCCTTTCAAGTGAGATTCACCAAGAGGGGAAGCACCACCTTACTCTCAGGCTCTGATCCTACTATCTGGGAGAGCAGCTCCAGGGTTGCCCTCCTGTAGATCTCACCGCTTTGGATGTCCACACTTGCCAAGGGACTACTGAAGAGCCTGTAGAAGGGCGAAGCATCATATCCTACGCTGGGAAGGGAGCTCTTGCTTTTGAGCAAGAGCTCAAACAAGGTCAGGTCATTGACTGCAGCGAGGCAGTCGATGCTCCCTCTTTCCTCTTCCCTCATTACCTGAGAAAGTATACTCTCGATGGCAGCGGGAGTGCCAACCGTTGTTTCAAGGACCTTGGCATGGGGGAACAAGGAGAGGAATCCTTGCAAACGTTCTGTATGGGAGAGCACACTGCCTAGGTAGCCGGTGATATACAGGGGGTTCTGACACCCCAATCCTTTTAGAAACTCAGCCTGCAATACCCCTCCATAATAGTTATCAGTTGCCACAACTAAAGGAGCTGCCTCCTTGCTGAGGTGGTGACAAAGCACAGAGGGAACGCTGAGCCCTGAAAAAAGGGCAACCTCCTCTTCTGAATCGACATCGTAGGCCAGGATGCCATCACAGTGGCGCTCGATCATCTCAAGTTCCCTTCTGGTACCCACCTTGTGGAAGCGCACCTGCCATGAGCTCTCCTTGATAGCCTCCTGCACCCCCCTGATACTTCTGCCAAAGAACCAGTCAAAGCTCTCAAGGCTTCCCCAGTAGTAAGGCCTCCCCTCTTTCTCCAACTCTACAAAGGCTATGACGCCGGTGCCCCTACGGCGCAGCATCCCTGCAGCCTTGTTGGGGGTGTATCCAAGCTCGGCAGCAGCTTGCAACACAGCTTTGCGCAAGGACGGCGATACCGAACGAGGATTATTGAATACTCTGGAAACAGTAGCGCTGCTGACGTTTGCCAGCTCTGCCACCTGGTCGCGTGTTATCGGCATATAGCCTCCCAAGGAATTGACTTGCTAGGGGTCTTCTAGTATTGTACACGTGTACATTCGTGAAAGCAAGCTCCTTCCCGAAAGAAGAGTTTGCACTACGCCGCGAAAGATACCTATGATAGAATGGATAGCAAAAGGAGAGAAATATGGCAACGGTAGAGATGATCAAAGAGGGAGTGTTACATGAGGTATATCCACACCTCTATGCAACAAGCTACAACCAAGGTGAGATGGACGAGCGCTATATCTCCTTATTGGAAGAGCACTCCAAGCTGTTCGACAGAGAGGGTGCTACCCTGTTCTCCACTGCAGGGCGCAGCGAGCTAGGGGGCAACCACACCGACCACAACCTGGGCAGGGTACTTGCAGCTACCATCAACTTGGATACCATTGCCGCAGTCTCCTTACGGGAAGACAACCGCGTAGTGCTCGTCAGCGAGGGCTACCCCTCAGTTGAGATCGACCTTGCAAGCCTGGAGATGGTTGAAGAGGAGAAGAATACCACAGAAGCCCTGCTTCGTGGTATCGCCTTTGCCTTCAAGGAGAGGGGTATTGCCATAGGAGGATGGCAGGCAAACACCACAAGCCGCGTGCTGAAGGGATCGGGTCTCTCCTCCTCAGCCGCCATTGAAGTGTTGTGCGGTACCATCTTCAATCACCTCTTCAATGAGGACAAGCTCACCCCCATCGAGCTTGCCATCATCGGCCAGTTCAGTGAGAACCACTACTTTGGCAAGCCATCAGGTCTTATGGACCAAGTAGCCTGTGCCAACGGGGGGATTGTAAGCATTGACTTCAAGGATGCCGCCCACCCTGTTGTCACCCCTGTGCCCTTCTCCTTTGAGCAGTATGGCTACCACCTGGTCATTGTCGACACAGGGGGCAACCATGCCGACCTTACCCCTGAGTATGCAGCAGTGCCCAAGGAGATGCGTCAGGTGGCAAGCTTCTTCGGCAAGCAGAACCTTCGGGAAGTAGAGCACGCAGCCTTTGCTAAAGGTCTTCCAAAGCTACGCAAGCAACTGGACAACGACCGCTCCCTCTTGCGTGCTAGCCACTTCTTCGCTGAGAACGAGCGTGTCTCAGCCATGCTTGAGGCCCTTAAGAAAGAGGATATACAGTCCTATCTTGCTCAAGTCCGTCTCAGCGGAGAGAGCTCCTTCTGCTTTTTACAGAACCTCTATCCCACCACGAATCCCCGGGAACAGGGCCTCAGCCTCGCCATTGCCATGTCCAAGGAAGTCCTCGGCGATGAGGCGACTGTTCGTGTCCATGGTGGCGGGTTTGCAGGAACCATCCAGGCCTATGTTCCTACAGAGAAGCTTTCAAGCTACACAGCCTATCTTGAGTCTGTATTCGGTGAGGGGTCGGTGACACTCATTGCAGTGCGAGAGAGGGAGAGTTGTTGTATAGCTGAGTAACAAGAAGTAAAGAAAGAAACTACTCTTTATACAAATATCAGAGCAAATAGCCTGTCCTACTCATAGGGCGGGCTTTTTGATTATATTTTGCCTTGCACAATGGAATTTCTAAGGTACACTTAGGAGTAGGAGAAAACCATGCTGCTCAA
>CAZPOJ010000218.1:1569-3802 GCA_964588005.1 uncultured Sphaerochaeta sp. | reverse complement strand
GCTAGCATAACAGCCATGCATAGAAAGCAACTGGGTGTACTCTACATTGTGATAAGCGGGTTCTTCTTCGCCTTGGTGATGCTCTTTATCAAGCTCGCAGGGCCCCTTCCCACCATGCAGAAGGCTCTATTTCGTAATCTCATCTCCTTGGCCATAGCCCTTATGTTTTTAGCAAGGACAAAAACCGCCTTTGTCTGGAAAAGGAGGGACTTCCCCCTTCTGCTCCTACGCGCCCTGGCAGGTACCATAGGGCTGGTCGCAAACTTCTATGCAGTGGACCACCTCATCCTCAGTGATGCCACCATACTCAACAAGCTCGCTCCCTTCTTTGTCATCATCTTCAGTCGCATCTTTCTCAAGGAAAAGGTCTCCACCGTTCAGATGCTCTTGGTTTTCGGCGCTTTTGTGGGGGTCTCCCTGGTGGTGAAGCCAACCTTCAGCAACACGGACCTCTTTCCCTATGTTATCGGTATCGTGGGAGGCATTGGAGCCGGGGGTGCATATACCTGTGTTCGGGTGCTGGGCAACAGGGGGGTTGCCGCCCCTGTCATCGTAGCCTTCTTCTCCCTCTTCTCCACCTTGGTGATCACGCCCTTTGTCATAGTTGAGCACCAGAGCATGCAGGCCTACCAGGTGCTATTCCTCCTTCTGGCCGGCATCAGCGCAGCAGGAGGACAGTTCAGCATCACCAAGGCGTACTCCTACGCCCCTGCAAAGGAGATATCGGTATTCGACTACACCCAGGTGCTCTTCGCCTCCCTACTCTCCATTTTCATCTTCAGTGAGTACCCTGATGCAACGAGTATCACCGGCTACTTTGTAGTTACGCTGATGGCGGTACTGATGTTCCTTTATAACAAAAAAGAGGCCTGAGCCTCCCGTTGATGGATGAGCACATTTGTTTGTTTTCGTTTTGCCAGGTATTTTATGAAATACCTCTTAGGGTACAGCTCCCAACGTTGTATATATGGCTAATTTTCCAAGGCAGCCATCAACAAGGCACAGTAGTTCTCATCTGGAATATAGTCGGGAACACTATTGCCCGTTCCCAATGCATAGGATTTTCCTTTGGTGAGCTTAATCAGGCGCAAAGCCCTGTCGTATATCTCATCTGGCTCCTTGCTGCACATAAAGTCCACATCAATGCCCCCCAATATAGCCAAACGCCCATGGTATTTGGCATACACTGATTCAACCGGCTCAATTGCATCCTCAAAGGAGTGCTTTCCATCAATCTGCATATCACAAATTATATCTTCATATACTGCTGAAACCTGCCCACATGAATGGAGCACGATTTTCTTCCCTGTATCATGGGCCAGTTGAGAGAGTTTTTTATGCCAGGGGAATATAAACTCCCTGAGATCGGCTGTGGATATCGATGTTTGCGTATTGAAACCCCAATCATCGTTATCCATAAGAATGCCAACACAAGCATAGCTCATCGCCTTGGTGTAATACTGTAAAAGCCGTTCCCCAATTGCATCGGAAATGGCCCTAACCAACGCCCTGTCCTCGAACAGCATAAAACAAAGGTCCTCATATCCGCAAAGATCGATCAAGTTCTCCAGAAGCCCCCCGGGCCCTGGAACCATAATTTTCATACCTGGTGGAAGTACTTTCTGAGCTCTATCCAGATATGCAAACGGAAATTCATGCACTTCTGGCCAAGGATAGGACTCAAAACTATCTCTGTCTGTAAGTATTCCAGAACTGCCGAATGATTGCGATTTCTCCTTCCTTCTCTCAGGTGCAGGGAATTTGAAATCCGAGCCATGCAAGGTTGCATAGTCATAGCCGGCATATCTGAAAAACTGTATTTTCCTCTCGACTGCATCAGTTGCCTGTACCCCTGCAGCATCAAGGAGCCTGTTCTCAAAGCTGTCATTTGCATAAAACTCAAACAATGTAGTTCTAGCAGGCGTTGCATGGCTAAGAACTGCTGCAAGATGTGCGAAATCTGGTTTCCTGTTTCTTGTCAGTGCAACAACATTTTCAAACGTATAGCGAGACATGTATACCTCCTGTTCTACAGGTATCTTACAAAAAGAAACAATGAGAGTAGTGAGATAGGTACATCGCGCTAGCTTGCTTAAAGGATTGCTTGCATTGTATGCCTCTAGGTGGCAGTGAATGTTGAAAGATGACTCCCACGCAATAGTGCCGTGGGAGTATGCCAGCCAGGGTGTGCCTCTTACCCCTCTGAGAAAAGCCAGGTGGAGAGATAGCGCTC
>CAZPOJ010000218.1:0-1469 GCA_964588005.1 uncultured Sphaerochaeta sp. | reverse complement strand
TCAAACTGTGCAGGCATAAAGGAGTTTTCCAGAGAGCTGGAGAGCTCCTCAGCCTTGGCGATCGCACCTCGCATACCCATAGAGCCATCGGTGAGTACAAGCTCAGCTCCCAGGGCCAAGAGCAGCTTGCGCCTCTCCAGGCTCATGCTCTCGGGCATGGTGATGATCAGGCGATACCCCTTGACCGCTGCAATATAGGCAAGGCCAACCCCTGTGTTGCCGCTGGTAGGCTCGATTATTACCGAACCCTCCTTAAGGAGGCCCCTCTTTTCAGCCTCCTCAATCATTGACAGGGCGATACGGTCCTTTACACTGGAAAGAGGGTTGAAGCTCTCCACCTTGGCAAGAATAGTCGCGTATCCGTTGTTAAGCCGGTTGATTTTCACCAAGGGGGTATTGCCAATTTTCTTTGTTATATTTTCATAGATCTTTTCACTCATGCTCTGCTCCTTCTCTGGTAAGGTTTCATTAAACCATAGTACTTCTATAGGCTATAATGGAATTAATATCCCTTACCTGTCAACCCTCCAAGCGATCAGATGATGTAGGTGAACCACTCAGCCTTGGTCACATCGGCGAGCGTGACCCCTTCAAAGGTTTGTAAAATCTTTTCATCCAGTTTTTCAAAGAAATGAATACGGATGCAGCGCTGGATTGCTGTCTCCTCTTTTTGTGGGATCTCGGCAAACGCAATGTTACCCTCAAGAAGGTCAAAAACATCATAGATAAGAATCTGGTCGGCTTTCCTGCTCAAAAGATAGCCTCCCCCAGCTCCCTTTACCGAAATAAGGTACCCCCCACGGGTGAGCAACAAGGCTACCTGTTGGAGGTATTTCTCACTCAAGCCCTGACGGGCTGCGACCTGTGAAAGGGCTACCGGAAGATCACCAGCGTGTTCTGTGAGGTCTACAAGTAACCGAAGCCCATAGCGTCCACGAGTTGAGACTTTCAAATTCCACCTCCAGCTTCAGAAGCAACCAAGTGCGAAGCCAGATCTTCGATCAGGACCTGATGGGAGAAATCACTGACTGCATCTTGCAACATCGACCATATCTGGTGTGTCTTGCAAGCTTCGTTCTGCTCACAATCCTTGCAGGGTGCCGGAGTGAAATCCCCTTCACTGGCAGCAAGCACTTCACCACAGGTGATATCTTTTCTTGCAACACGATAGCCGCCCTGCACCCCTCGTTCTGATTCGACCAGGTTGTGCTTCTTCAAGGGAATCATGAGCTGTTCCAGATATCCGCTGCTGATACCGGTAGCCTCGCTGATCGAGCGGATACTACAGTTCCCCCTGCAGGTAGAGAGATAGACCATAGTCTCCAAGGAATAACGACCTTTTGTAGATAGTTTCATATTTAGAAGGTACCAGTAGTTGGTCCACTCGTCAAGATTATTCATACGCTCAGAGCGACAAGCAGCTATAATTCATACTAAAATCATTGAATTTATTCAAAAAGTATTTGTAT
>CAZPOJ010000217.1:0-3820 GCA_964588005.1 uncultured Sphaerochaeta sp. | reverse complement strand
GTAAAGCAATAAAGCTAGAACTACTTTATATATCTGAGGGAGATGGCTAGAAATCACAGAATTTCACCAGAGGAATACCCCTAAAAAAGGGCGTGCCTGCCTTTCTGTCAATCTAAAGAAGATCCAGGGCAAGAAACAACCTTTGCCTCAAATAGTTGACAGGCTCGCTTCATGGGTGTAGGTTATCGTATATATTTGGGGCCATAGCTCATCTGGTAGAGCGACTGGTTCGCAATCAGTAGGTGGAGGGTTCGAGTCCCTTTGGCTCCAAGAGAATGAGCGTAGAGAAGAGGTTGTCAATTGAAGACAACCTCTTTCCTATAGGTACAGCGTGTGCATTTTCAGAGAAGCTCGTCAAGAAAAATCCAGTACCCGTTTACGCTTTGGCAACCACGCTTTCACGCTCAATCAAAACGGGCATAAACATAACCATGCGAGGTATGCGCGAAGGATCTGCAATACGTTTCAACAACAGCCTGACAGCCTCCCTGCCCATGTCCCGACAATGAATATCAATAGAAGTGAGTTGTGGAGTTGTCCATTCACCGGTGCTATCACCATTGATGGAGATCAGTTGTATACTCTTTCCTACCTTGCAGCTCTTTTCATTCAATGCTTTCAGAACCCCAATCGCAAGGGGATCTGTTGCTGCAAAGATAGCTTGAGGCATTGATGAGGATGTCTCGATCCAGTGGTTCATTGCCTCATACGCTTCGTTTGAGCTGTGATGATTGCACAGGATCTTACCGCAACACTCAAGTGAAGGGTGGCTTGAGAGAAAAAGATCAACATGGAATCCCTTACTGTAGTGCTGAGGTATTTCCGAGTAATCCTTAGCATCGATATACAAAAACCTCTTCACATCGACATCTAGCAGGCGCTGCAACGCTATGGAGACACAGGAAACAACATCGTACGTTACGACATCTCGCCCTTCAGGGGCTAAGTTCATCTTACCCACACAGATAATAGCATCTGTGTGGCTGTTCTTAGAAATATGACTCATCTGCTTAGGAGAATAGTTTCCTACAAGCAAAATCCCATCATAGGGTGCTGTCTCTTTATCAAACATGGCAAAAGGAGTGAATTGACACGTATTGCCTGAGTTGCCCACAGCTTCCTCAATACCAGCCCTGATAGCATAGTAATACCCATTATCAATCTGATTGCCAAAATGATTCTCTTTATGAATAACAAGAATAACCCTGCTTTGCACTATTTTCTTTATCGGGTACCCTAGTTTTTTAGCAACCTCAAGTATTCTTTGGGACGTCTCATTCTTTACTGAAAGAGTGGGATCTTGCCGAAGACAACGGGAAACTGTTGCCTGGGATACTCCCACCTCTTTAGCAATATCGGCTAAGGTCGCCATCGACGGGGCTCCTTTTTGAACATATTTGGATAGTCGTGTTCAAACATATCCACGTTCCATGATACAGCCCTACGCACCCATTTGTCATCCTTTAATATCGCACCACTTACAAAATTGCCATGTTGCTGCAATGTGCTCACCATCTCTTGGTTCATATTATGCACATACGACAAATAGACCATGGCGCGCATCGAGCGCATAAGTGCAACATGATCAACAGGAACTATCGGGCAGATAAGCCCTATTTCAAAATCCTGATTGGTCTTTTTCAGCAGGGATAGGACCTGATAGTCCAATCCAAAGGCATACACACGATCGAGCATATTTTCATGCAGTACAACTTCATTAAGGATGGGAACAAGACGCTTATTCACCTGTTGTGTATCTGCTGTACAACCTTTCAACTCAAGGGCAAACCAAGTGTTATGTTCCTTTCCCCAGCGTAAGACCTCTTGCGCTGTTTGCACATAGGTGACAGCCCTTATCTCCTCCAAGGTATATTCATGGACATACCCGACCAAAGGGGTTCTCTCCTCCAACCGCAGATCGTGATAGACGACAGGGACATCATCCTGAGTGAGTTGTATATCTATTTCAAAATAATCTGCACCAGCAACCAAGCCCTCGTGCAACGCCGGTATAGTATTTTCCTGATGTTCACAGGCACAGCCGCGATGCCCCCCCACTAAGGGGAACCGTGCATCAGGACTTTTTCTATGCAATTCCAGTAACTCTCGCATCGCTTACCGCCCTTCTACCAGATTAATGCCATCCTCGGCTGAAAAGACATTGAAGTCATCACCTAAATGGAGGAAAATCTCATTCTTTTCCGAACGACACATCGTCTTCAAATGGTTGCAAAGACTCACTTTATTTGTTGTTATACGTACAGGATTCGTTCCTACATTCCCATAGACCAACAACTCTTTTCCCAGATCTTCCACAAGCCTGATCTTCAAGGGGATGGTATGGCCAGTCGACGGGGAAAGCTCCAAAGAAAAGTCAACTTGGTGAGCACGGACACCAATTTGTACAGTCTGGGCACGAACAGACTCTTTAAGCGCAACAGGGCAGGCTATACTCGTCCCTGGAAATGAAAGGGAGTTGCCTGTCTTGTCCATATGCAATTTCGCATCGATGAAATTCATGGGAGGAGAGCCCATAAAGTTTGCAACAAATAAGTTTGCAGGCTTGTTATAGAGAACTTGTGGTGTATCATACTGCTGGATCGCCCCATCATCGAGGACGGCAATCTTATCAGCTAGAGCCATCGCCTCTTCCTGGTCATGCGTAACAAGGATGCAGGTTATCTGCAGGTCCTGCTGCAACTGCTTGATGACCTCCCTAATTTCAATTTTCAGCCTTGCATCCAGGTTTGACATAGGCTCATCAAGCAGGAGGATTTTAGGCTCCTTGATAATCGCCCTGCACATGGCCACGCGCTGTTGCTGGCCTCCCGACAGTTGGTCGGGCTTACGATTCAGCAGGTGTTCTATTTGCAACTTGCGCGCAACAGAACGAGCCTTTTCATGGCGTTCGGCCTTTGGTATGCCTTTTTGCTTTAAGGGAAAAGCAATGTTGTCGATTACTACCAGATGAGGATAGAGGGCATATGACTGGAACACCATGCCGATGTTCCTATCCTTTGGTGCAGCATGGGTGACATCCACACCATCAAAGCAAATAGTCCCTGCAGTGACATCAAGCAATCCAGCCATACAATTCAACGTTGTAGATTTTCCACAGCCGGAAGGTCCAAGAAGTGCTATAAACTGCCTGTCTTCTATAATGAGGTTAAAGTTGTCCAATGCAACAACCTGGTTATCAAATTCTTTACGCAATCCTGTAATGGTTATCATACGACTCCCTTTCCTCCCCCGATAGTTCCTTGCATAAGCTGCTTTTGTGAAATAATAAAGAATACAAGGACCGGTAACATATACACGATTCCCATGGCAGCAATAACATTGAATGATGCGATCATCTGTTCATTTCTTGTTAATGCCCGGATATAGGTAGCGATGACCGGTGTCTTGTTTGTAAACAATAACGTGTTGAACAATATATAATTTGACCAGGCACTAAGGAATGAGAAAACAGTGATCGAAGCGATCCCTGGCTTTACCAGATGGATTATGACCTGGAAAAAGGCGGAAAAGCGAGAACACCCATCAACGAGCGTTGAGTTTTCAATATCCCGAGGCACCCCATCAAAAAAGTTCTTTATGATGAATGTTGACCCAGGCAACCTGAACGCAATAGCCACCAGAATAACCCCTAGAAGCGTGTTGACGATACCTAAGCCAATAAGTACGTATAGTACAGCAATCAACAGCAACAGGTTGGGGAACATCCTGAGGACCAGCAATCCTTTCTGGATACCGAGTCGTCCCTTGAAGGTAAGACGCGAGAGCGCATACCCGGAAATTGAAGCAATGGTTACTTCAC
>CAZPOJ010000216.1:2260-3872 GCA_964588005.1 uncultured Sphaerochaeta sp. | reverse complement strand
AGGTACAACTCCCTAAGCGTTTCCGACTTCCTGTTCTACTGCAATTTGTTTGAACCAGAGGGTAGATTGGACAGCATCATCAACAAGCACTACACCAAGTTCTTCACCCTCGATGAGATCTCCTCCATGCCAGTGGTAATGCACCGAGGGAAACAGGTGCAGTACACCTGGCAGGAATTCACTTTGGAGGATTTCTCCATTGATACCCTTGGAGGGCAGTGGATCATCAAGGAAAAGGGAGATGAAACAAGCTATTCCCTCGAGGAACCAGACCCTTCCATGATGGATGTCCCCTACGGGGAGCTGCTTGAAACAGACTTCCCCTCTATGGGCTTCACGCTCTATCGGAATACCAAGACAGGACAGATGGCCATCAACACCAATGCCCTTGCTTCGTACTCCATCATTGCAGCCCTACTGCAACGCTCCTATCCAGAGCTAGCATTACCGTACGAGCCGGAGGTGGCCATCTCGATGGTGCTTTTTATTATGCTCGATGGTATGAAGATGGACCTTCCCTGGTCCACCTTCAAGACCATCATGGAGTACAAGGAAAAGAGCAAAGCTCCTGAAAGCGATGATTTGGCTAGGGTGAACAAGTTCCTGCAGGACTATATGATGGCAAAGAACACCGGTAAGAGTTTTGATGCACAAGCGTACAGCAAGAAAACAGGGATGCCCCTCGATGAGATAGAACGCATCATAGAGTCATTGCAGGAAGTCTCTCAAAGAAATGCCCCTGACTATGAGGTACCACCTGAAGACAAGTCTTTCGAACTAGCAGGGTGGCCAGTGCCGCCACCGGTGACAAGAGGCCTCTTCTCCGACAGTCTGGAAGGGTCAGACCTGTTTATATTCGATCAAGGGCCACATACCCTGACAACCTTTGATTCCCTTACAGGAGGCCTGTACAAGGATGAAATCTTCAGTGTGGGGGTGCTGGAATTCATAGAACGGCTGTTTGGCGATACCTTTGGCGAATACGACTTCGTCTGTACCCTTGCAAACACCTTCTTCTGGATTCTCTTCCACAAAGGGAAGGAGTGGCTCCCTGCTCGTAGCTATGCTATCGAGGCACTGAAGCTGTTCCCCCAACCCATTGGCCAAAGGTATCCAGAAGCTGAAGCGTTTATCGAAGATTTCAGCCTCTTCATCAGAAAATCTCTCTGCACCCGAGGAATCTGTTCACTGAAGACACGCCCAAAGGCGGCAGAGGTAAAGAAGGGCACCTTCCTCATCAAGGGCAGTGATGCCTTCTACCACCTGGTGGAAGGCGTCAAAGCCTAATAAGTGGCACTGGTAGAAAGGCACAAGCGACGCCCCTCCTGGCTTTAGACCCCCTGATGAAGGGATGGAGGTATTCCCTTCATGGTTCTGTGGTACCTGCTCTTGCAAGCACGTGCAGGTGCCTGTACAAGGGGTGTAAGGACCGGGGGAGCCTCTGTTTGAAGGGGGTTGTTGTAGTGCTGGCAGTGGTAGCACTCTGTTTGGATAAACAGGGTGCTCGCTTGTTTTTGTCTTGTTTTGTCTTGATGATATCTATTGTGGGTAGACCTACAGCATGTTGAGTATCAGCATCTAGTGTATCCTTTGGTAACATCTTGCCTTTGGT
>CAZPOJ010000216.1:0-2160 GCA_964588005.1 uncultured Sphaerochaeta sp. | reverse complement strand
TGGTTGGAAAACACTCTTTTTTCTTGTTAGGTAGAGGTTTTCCTTGTTGTTATTTCCTCCATCTCCTGTAGAATACAGGGCATGAACACCAACTACAAAGAGATCAAAGAAGTGTGTAGGGCTTTTAGCAAGGGGTTTGATGAGATTGAAGGGCTCATCATGGATTGGGGACAGGACAATAAGGATCTAGCGAAGCCCATTCAGCAGATCATGGCATTGGATGCCAATGCCCGCTATCCCGAAGGGTATGGGGGCATGAGTGCTGCCAACTACCTGTTATCCTTGGTCCTTACCAATCAACTGGAGGTAGCGAAGCTTTTTAAAAAGCATGCTACCTCTTTGACCTCGAAGGGCAAGCAGGCTCTCTCCTACTGGGGCAAACACTCCCCTTTCTGGTGTTACTTCACCATCAGGGAGAAGCTGCAGGATGACTTCTTGACTGTTTTTGACCTGGTGAGCGGAGAAGAGCATCTGCTCTACTCCGCTGGCATCAGCAAGATGCAGCGAGACGGGGGATCAAGGGGTAAGCACTACCTCTGCCTGATGCTTCCCAACGGGGAGTGTCTGCAGACAGCTGGTATCATCAGATTCAACTCCCTCCCCGTTGAAGACTTTCTGTTTTATTGCAATCTCTTCTCCCCTGATGACTCGTTGGACACTGTCATCAACGAGCATTACACTACATTCTTCACCCTCGATGAAATCTCCTCCCTGCCAGTAGTAATGCACCGGGGTAACCAGGTGCTGTACACCTGGCAGGAGTTCACCCTGGAAAACTTTGCTATCGATAGCCTGGGTGGAAGGTGGTCCATCGAGGAGAAGGGCAACCTGATAAGCTACTCCCTGCAAGAACCTGATAGTGCCATGCTGGAGCTCCCTTATGGGGACTTACTTGAAACAGACATGCCTGCTATGAGCTTCACCCTCTACCGGGATACAACGTCTGCCCAGATGGCCATACACACCACAGCCCTTGCCTCCTATGGCATCATAGCTAGTCTGCTTAAGCGCACCTATCCTGAGTTGACCTTACCTGAGGAGCCGGAGGTGGCCATCACGATGGCCCTCTTCAGCCTCCTTTCTCGCATGAACTTGGACACCCCGTGGTCCAAGTTCAAGACGTTCCTGGATTTCAATGAAAAGCCCAAACAACCGGAAAGCCTGGAGATGGCTAAGATCAACAAGCTCCTGCAAAGTTACATGGAGGCTAAAAACACCGGCAAGGAGTTCAATGCAAAGGCTTACAGCAAGAAGTCTGGCATTGACTTGGAAACAATAGAGAGTGTCATAGAGTCAGTGGAGAAGACCATTGCCAAGAGCTCCCCTTCATTTGAGGTTTCACCAGAGGATAAGGAGTATGAACTTGAAGGTTGGCCGATCCCTCCTCCATCAACAAGACGATTCTTCGCTGACAGCCTGATAGATACAGAGGTCTTCACCTTTGACGAGGGGCCCAATACCCTGTCTGCCTTTGATGCACTCTCCGGTGGCAAGTACAAGGACCATATTTTCATGGCGGGATTACCGGCATTCATCGAAGGGTTTTTTATCGATTACTTTGAGGACTACAATCTCGTGTGTACCCTTGCAAACTCCTTCTTCTGGATTCTCTTCTACAAGGGTAAGGAGTGGCTCCCTGTCCGTAGCTATGCCATCGAGATGCTCAA
This sequence comes from uncultured Sphaerochaeta sp., assembly GCA_964588005.1. Lineage (GTDB taxonomy): Bacteria > Spirochaetota > Spirochaetia > Sphaerochaetales > Sphaerochaetaceae > Sphaerochaeta. Next base: position 493 of record CAZPOJ010000216.1, on the reverse strand, counting down.
GCTATTCCCTCATCCCATTGGCAAGATGTATCCAAGCAGTGAAGATTTCATCGAGGATTTCAGCACCTTCACCAGGAAGCTGCTCGCTACCCGAGGCGTCTGCTCTCTCAAGACCCGTCCCAAGGCCTCTGAGGTTATCCAGGGCACTTACCTCATCAAGGGCAGTGATGCCTTCTACAGCCTGGTGGAAGGGGTCAATACTTTGTAGGAGCAGAGACTCCTTAGAGGAAAGCCGAGCACCTTGCCGCAGAGCGGTAGGGTGCTCGGCTTCTTTCTGTATCCAAGGCATTTTTATCCAAGCCTTTGTTAATCCAAGCCTATGTTTGTCCAAAGCCTCCGTATCCAAAGCCTTTCTCCAGCTCTATGCATGCTGACCAAGCTCTTATACGCATGTGCTGTGTACCGTGCTTGGGTATTAGGTTTTGTTTGCTATGCTTGGGCAATATGGTTGTACGTATAGACAATCTGATATCAAGCTCCTGCGCTTGGTAGG
>CAZPOJ010000215.1:0-3924 GCA_964588005.1 uncultured Sphaerochaeta sp. | reverse complement strand
AGGAGTAGCCCCAGCCACGGCTTCCGGTCTTCCAACCATCCTCATGGGTCTGGGCTACCTGGCTGAGCCAAGGCTCCTCGATCTTCTTGCAGTGCTGAGGTTCCTTTACATAGTAGACATCATGGATATCACGGGCACTGTGGAACTGCGGCATAAAGAGCGCATCACCATTCCAGAACTCGTTCTCCACCAAGGGACCGTCAAACTCCTCAAAGCCGAGGGCACAAAGCTTGTCCTTGACCCACTGCAGATAGTTTCCATAGGGGTTGTGACGACCGGGGATGAGACGAGAGGTCGGGGCATTGAGGGCGTAGGGACGAAAAGCTCCGCTTTTCCAACTGCCGCTTGAAAGCATCTCAGCTGTTACCGAGCCAAGCTCCTCACCGGTTATCTTCTTCTCAAAGATTGCCTTGCGAGCCAGTTCCCCCTCTTCGGTAAGCTGGTAGACAAGGTCTTCACGCTCTATCATTTTGAAGGGGGAGTTTGCAGCACCCCGTTTCTTGGAGATCTTCTGCATCGCCTTCTTCTCCGCTTCGGAGAGGGAGGACTCGGCTATCTCGCCATCGAGACCCTTGGTAAGCAGGGAGGCGGCAACTTCAAGTTCCAGGGGGAGGAAGTCACTTTTCAAGGTGGCCTTGTTCTCTTCGTTCATAAAGACGACATCAGACTTGGAAAGCTGTCCAAAGGCAGAGCCTATCTCACTCCTCTGTAGACCAAGCTCATCAGCTATCTCAGGAAGTGTCTTCGGCCCTTTTGCAAGCAAACCGAATATGCGCTGGGCAGGAGTGCCCTTCGCCTGTTGTTCCTTTCCAAAATCTGTAAGCTCATAGAACACACCCTTGGTGCGGCTTGTTTCGATCAGGTACCCCTTGGCACTCAACCAGCTGAAAGCCTGGTTGCACTGCCCTACTTTGTAGTCAAGCTCCTCGACAATACGGTTCCCTGTGATATCTTGACCGAGGGAAACATGTCTGAGGAGGCGGACTTCCAGGGGATGTAAGTTCTTTACATCGATATCCATGCTGTTTTTACTCCTATAGACCAACGCCGCAAAGAGTGCGGCGCAGTTGCCACCATTCTAGTGGCTACAGGGAAAAATGAAAAGGCTCTACAGGACGGAAAAGGCGGCGAACAGCAGTAACCACCTCCTCTTTTGTGGGAATGACCTGTTTTTCCAGCTCAGGGGAGAAGGGAACCGGGCTCTCTTTGCCACAAAGGCGCACAGGGGGAGCAACAAGGGAGGCGAAGCTCTGCTCGTCGGAGGTAACCAAGGCGATGACCTCTGAGCCGTACCCACCCGCCTCGGGACTGTCGTGCACCACAAGCAGGCGTCCGGTCTTCTGAACCGAACGCAGGACAGTCTCCTGATCGATCGGCTTGATGGTAGCGAGGTCTACGACCTCAACTTCTATCTCATCCTGGGAACTGAGGGTAGCAGCGGCATCAAGGCAGGTCATCACCGCATGGCTGTAGGAGACGATGGTAACGTGTGATCCTCGCTTCTTGACAACAGCCTTGCCAAGGGGCATCACGTAGTTCGCATCCCCTACCGGACCGAGGTTGTTGTACAGGTGTTTGTTTTCAAAGTAGAGCACCGGGTTGTTGCTGCGTATAGCACTCTTGAGCAGGGCCTTTGCATCCCCGGGGCAGGAAGGTGCAACAATGATAAGACCCGGTACATTGCCGAACATCGCCTCTAGGCTCTGGGTATGTTGGGCCCCATGACCGGTTCCACTGCCGATGGGCGAGCGCAGCACCATGGGGCAGGAGAGCTGTCCTGCACTCATAAAGCGCACCTTTGCAGCGTGATTTATGATGGGGTCACTTGCCAGGGTGGAGAAATCTCCGTACATGATCTCCACGATAGGACGAAGGCCCAGCATAGCAGCCCCTACAGCCAGACCGGTGAAGGCCTCTTCGCTTACCGGGGTCTCATGTATCTGGGTGGGATGTTTTTCATAGAGGGAGCCGGTGACCTTGAAGCATCCGCCATACTTGCCAATATCCTCGCCGATAAGATGGACAGCCTCATCGCGCGTCATCTCCTCATCGAGTGCCTCGCGGATGGCATCGCGGTAGCTTATCCTGCGGGTGGTGATGCCGTTGGAGATATACGGAACCTCTTCATCTTCAGGAGCAAAAAGGTATCCCATAGCCTCTTTTAGGGTAATCACAGAGGAGCGCAGCGCCAAGGCAGCCTTAGCCGCCTTATCAATGCCTGCCCTGGCATCAAGGATGAGCGAGGCGACATCATCTTCACTGAAGAGGGTGCTCGCCACCATCACCCGACTAAAAAGGGTGATGGGATCTTTCTGAAGCCAGAGAAGCTCCTCTTCACGGCTTCGATAGACACAGCTGTCACTTTTGGAGTGCCCACACAACCGGTAGGTCTCCACCTCGAGAAAATAAGGACGTCCCGTACTCCTGATCTGGTCGACTGCAAACTTCGCAGCCTTGTAGACTGCCTCCACATCATTGCCATCGACTACAGCGTAGTCGATGCTGTATCCCTCAGAGCGTTTGGCGATGGAAGGGGTGCTGACCATCCGAGTCTTGGCGGCACTCATGCCGTAGCCGTTGTTCTCACAGAAGAAGAGCAACGGCAACGACCAGACCGAGGCGAGGTTCATGCACTCATGAACCGCTCCACGACTGGTGGCACCATCACCAAAGATGGCTACGCTTATAGCCTGACTTCCCTGTTGCTTGAGGGCGAAGGCAAGACCGGTAGCGAGGTTCACCCCGCTACCCACCACTGCAGAGGATCCTGCATTGAAGTGCCCTACATCGGTCATATGCATGGAGCCGCCAAGGCCCTTGCATATGCCATCAGAGGATCCGAACATTTCACTGAACATTTTTTGCTCGTCTGTACCGCGAGCGATGGTATGCCCATGACAGCGGTGGGTCGGTACGATCCAGTCCCCCTGGTCCAATGCGAGGGAGAGGCCTGCTTGGGCGGCCTCCTGACCAATGGAGAGATGGGTGGTGCCATGCATCTCCTTGTGCTTGAAGAAGGTATCAATTCTCTCCTCGAAATGACGCGAGCGAACCATCATCGAGAGCGCCCTTTGCGCCTGTTCCTTTGAAAAAAGCATCTGTTGCTCCTTGGCAGGATGTAGAGTCCCGCCCTCTCAAGTCCTATGAGGACCCGAAGCTGTGTGATATGGTACGTAGCCTATTGCTTGGCAAGCACTTTGTCAATAAAACCAATATAAACCGTATGATAGTCCCCGTCTTCATAGCGCTTTGCCAGTTCAGGGAGTACCAGTTGGGAACTCTCCATCTGCATTACACACGCCTTCGTACATGAGAGAACCAACGTAGCCTGCTTGAAGGTTACCCTTTCAGCTCCAGAATCTGCAAAAAGATACTCAGGAATCAGGCCGGTGGCGGCAACCTTGTCACTGTCGCGGCCACTGTGCTGACCACACCAGAGCAGGGTATCCTCCATTCCTGACTCCAGGAATGAGCAGGTAAAGCCTTCCGACTCTTCCAGGAAATGGTGTGTATGCCTGCTGGCCTTCACATACAGGGTAACGATATTCCTTCCCCACAAAACCCCTAGGGAACCCCAGGAAGCGGTCATGGTATTGAAATTTTCAGGGCTTCCTGCGGTTATAAGAAATCCATCCTTACCTATGGCAGTAAAAGGATTCATCTCTAAAATATCCGCTGTTACTTCAACATACATCGTGGCCTCCTTATGGCCTTCTCAGTGTAGCTTCTGCCAATCACCCGGTCAAGTAGGGATAAAACAATCCTCCTCTCAGCACAAACTACTGAAAACCGACATTTATTACCAAGGAAAAGATTGTACAAGAGTATCACGAACCATGAAGATTATTTCCTAAGGTAGATATTCTTGGGTGGATGGTAGTCCATGATGTTATTATGCCAACCGCCCCACTTGTCTGTATCTAT
>CAZPOJ010000214.1:0-3988 GCA_964588005.1 uncultured Sphaerochaeta sp. | reverse complement strand
TACGCATGTCAATATGCAGGAGGGAGTGGCGGTTGAGCATCTCTGCATACTTGTGTCGTTCAGGGAGGTTGGGAAGCTCGCCCTTGATCAAAAGGTGCGCCACCTCGACAAAGTCGCAGTGTTCCACAAGATCTTCAATGTCATAGCCACGATACCTGAGGACCCCATTCTCTCCATCGACAAAGCAGATGGAGCTCATGCATGAGCCAGTATTCACAAACCCGGGGTCGTAGGTAATGAACCCTGTCTCCTTGCGCAGGAGGGTGATATCAAGGGATTTTCCCCCCATATTGTCAGTGATAACGGTCATCGGTATCTCGCGGTCGCCAATGATCAGTTTTGCCCCTTCTTTGTTTATATCCATGGTGCATCTCCTCGTCAGGTGTATTGTCTATACGTGCTTCGTATAGGTACAGTATTGTAATTTGTATATGGGTGAACAGAAAGTCCTACACAACTTCGGTATTGGCATTGTAGCCTGACCCGAACGTCTGTCTAGAAAAGTTCTGCCTAGTATTTATGAAATACTACATAGTGCCTTCACTGTATAGTATTATTGCCTTGTTGCACATATAGTGGTGAAAGTTTTTTCCCCCTGCAATGCCCCAGAAGTCAGGTGGCTTCTCTTTCTTCAGGGCTGCCTGTATACTCAAGGGCATAGGAGGCCACTCATGCAGGAAACAATGATGCCGTTAGAGGAAGAAATCGTCGATATTGCTGATTTCTTCAAAGTCTTTGGAGATCCTACCCGGTTGAAGATCCTTTTTCTCTTGGAGAAGGGGGAGCGGGGGGTGAACTCCATCAGTGAAGAGCTGGGTATGCAGCAAAGCACCATAAGCCAACAGCTGAAGCTGCTTCGGGCAAGGCGCCTGGTACGATTCAGAAAAGATGGTAGAAACGTCCTCTATCGCCTCAATGATGAGCATATTCATGATATCCTCGCCTTGGGAATCGAACACTATAGTGAGCTGTTATGACCTATACCCTCCTTACCTTCAGTCCCACGGGCCAGAGCAGGGCTTGTGCCCTTGCTGTGGCACAAGCAACAAAACAAGATTTTATCGAACGTAATGTGACACACTTCACCAAGCGAAGGGAGCCTTTGGCCCTGGAAGACACCACCCTCATCGTTGCCTATCCGGTCTACGGGGGGAGGGTGCCCCTGCTGTTTGCCTCCTATCTCAAGGAGATGGTATCCTGTACAAACTGCAAGGCAGTGGCCATTGCCACCTTTGGCAACCGTGCCTATGAAGATGCCCTTGTTGAGATGGAGGACATCTTGCTGGAAAAAAACGTACCCCTTATCGGGGCTGCTGCGATAGTGGGCCAGCACAGCTATACCGACAAGGTAGGTTCAAAGCGTCCTGATATAGCTGACATTCAGGTTCTTGACCGTCTGGCAGCATACCTCAGCGGAGCAACCGGGAGGGTCAGTCCCCCGGGGAATAGGCCGTACAGGAAAGCGATGCCTGTAGCCGATCCCCCTTACATGCCCACCCTCAAGGAGGGCAGGGGTGAGATTCCCCCCCACTGCTATGCTCTTTGTCCCACCGGATCCCTTGCCAAGGGGGAGCCCGCCCTTTGCATCCATTGTTGTGCCTGCATACGGGTCTCCAACAAGAGCCTTGGTATGGAGAGCCCCTGGTTTATCAATTTTACCAGACACCTGGAGGAATCCTTCCAGGTGCGGGTGGAAAGTGAGCTTTATCTTCCCTAGAGAGGGCTAAAAAGCATATTTAGCGGTCAACCCTGCATGGGGTTGGCCGCTTTCTCCGTATATACCCAGAGCTCTGATCCTATCCCCTTTTTGCATTTGCCATCAGGCGGATGGCATTGATGTTGATGAAACCCTTGCAGTCAACAGGCTCGTAGCCTCCTGCCTTGTCCATGGAGCCCAGTGCCTCGTCATAGAGGGAGAGGGGGCTGGCAACTCCTGCAAAGATGACGTTGCCCTTATACAGGACCACCTTGCTTGTTCCGGTCACCTTCTTCTGGCTCTGCTCAAAGGCTGCAGTGAGCATTTCGAACTCAGGGGCAAACCAGTAGCCGTTGTAGATGAGGGTGGCATACTTGGGCATCAGGGAGTCACGCAGATGCATCACCTCCTTGTCCATGGTAATGCCCTCGAGGTTGCGATGGGCTTTCCACAAGATCTCACACCCGGGTGTCTCATACACCCCGCGGCTCTTGATCCCAATGTAGCGGTTCTCCACCATATCAACACGCCCGATGGCGTTGTCATGGCCTACCTTGTTCAGATAGAGCAGCATTTCAAGAGGGTCGGTAACAGTGGTGCCGTCATCTTCGTTTGTCACTGAGATGGGGATGCCGTCCTTGAATTCAAAGCTGAGGAGGGTCTCCTTGTCGGCAGCTTTCTGGGGGCTGAGCGTGATGCTGAACACATCCTCGGTACAACGCAGAGAAGGGTCCTCAAGGACTCCCGCCTCATGGCTGATATGGATGAGGTTCTCATCTTCACTGAAAGGTTTCTTGGTGGATGCCTTGATGGAGATGCCGTATTTCTTGGCGTATGCGATCATATCCGATCGGCCTTCAAACTCAGCGAGCCACTCGGGATCTTTCCAGGGAGCGATGATTTTTGCCTCGGGCATATGCATATAGTAGCCGAACTCAAATCGTACCTGGTCGTTGCCCTTTCCTGTAGCCCCGTGGGCTACATAGACGGTGCCCTCTTTCTTGGCAATTTCCACCTGACGCTTGGCAATGATAGGACGGGCAAGGGAGGTGCCCAGCATATAGGTGCCTTCGTAGATAGCATTGGCCTTGAGGGCAGGGAATACATAGTCGGTGACCAGTTCCTTGCGGAGGTCTTCGATATAGACTTTACTCGCCCCTGTTGCAAAGGCTTTCTCCTCGATGGCGTCAAAATCCTCATTCTGTCCCACATTGGCCACATAGGCGATGACATCAAAGCCCTTGTTGCAGAGCCATTTGAGAATTACGGAGGTATCAAGGCCCCCGCTGTATGCTAGAATTACTTTTTCTTTGTTCATAATAGAAAATCTCCCTGAATAAATATAGGGGGAGTGTACTGATATATGTAAGAATATTCAAGCAAGTCTGTATAAATATTCTAAAAATGTAGAAATAAACCCATATTTAAATTAAAATCAGTTATTCATGCATATTCATTCACTTTATAAGAATTGCTTGAATCTCTTTCAAAGCAATTCTTGTCAGAGAGCTCTCTTCGCCGTATACTGCAACAGGAGTCAATGATGATAGAGTTCAGACAGGTAAGCAAACGGTACGACCCCAAGAAGAGCAATGCGGTGGACTCGCTCCGCCTCACTATTGCAGGGGGACAAATCTTCGGGTTTCTCGGTCCAAACGGCGCGGGAAAAAGCACCACCATCAAGATGCTGGTGGGGATGCTCACCCCCGACAGCGGATCGATCCATGTGCATGGCAAAGAGGTGGGAAAGGATAGCCTTGCCATCAAGGCCATGATCGGCTATGTCGGGGATGAGCCGCTCTTCTATGAGAAGATGACCGGTTTGCGGCATTTGCACTTTATGGCAGATATGTTCAGCGTCCCCCAAACCCTACGAGACGAGCGTATAGCGGAGTATTCGACACTCTTTGAGATGCAGCACTCCCTTGATGACGAGATCTCATCATACTCACACGGGATGAAGCAGAAACTGGGCATCATAGCAGCCTTGTTGCACGAGAGCCGCCTGCTCATCCTCGACGAGCCTATGGTCGGACTCGATCCCAAGGCTGCCTTCCTCTTGAAGAAAACCATGCGCTCGTATGCAGACAAGGGCAATACAGTCTTTTTCTCCACCCATGGTATGGAGGTCGCCCAGGATGTCTGCGACCGTATCGGTATCATCGGAAAGGGGAAGCTGCTCTTCGAAGGGACGGTTGCAGACCTCTCAAAGAAGCGGGGCATGGGAAACCAGAACCTGGAACAGCTCTTCCTTGAGCTGACAGAAGCAGAGGTCCTCTGATGCGCCTTGTG
>CAZPOJ010000213.1:1909-4007 GCA_964588005.1 uncultured Sphaerochaeta sp. | reverse complement strand
GAAAATTGACTGATATTAGTGAAAATATTTTTTAGACCATTGCTACCCGAACCATCCGTGTAATATGAAAAATTGTCATTAATAATATAAATTCTTGACTTGCCATTAATGTCTCCAACTGTAAGCAAAATCTCTAAACCGTTCCATACGAACATCCCGATAATGTTACCATCTACATTATAAACTTTATCATTAATTAGACCAGGTCTTGTTTTTAATGAATTAGAATCAATTTGAAAATTCTTTCCATTTGTTGCTCTAAATGGTTCAACTTTATCTTTCGGGTTTTCGGTATCTAAACCTCTAAAACCTCCGATGTTAAAAATTTCTCTATCCTTGTGATATTCGCCCATATTACTTGTTCCAATACGGTGTTCTTACTTTTTGTTGTTTTATAACTTTTGGCTTTTTGACTAATTGTAAATAATTAAGATATTCGCTTTTAGCATATAGCGCCATTTGTGGTTCGTCTTCTTCGTATGCTTCTCCTTTTACATACTTTGGAATTTCTAATTGAATATCAGTAGGAATATTTAAGTCATCAAAATCAAAAGTTGTATCTTCGTCATTTGATGTTACATATAAAGGTTTCTTTTCATAGAAGATTTCGATTGTTAGATTTTCTGCTTCTGTGCTTGTGACATATCGTTGTAAATCAGTAAAAGTTATTTCGTTACCATCAAATTCAAAATTAGCATTATATAAAGTTGATTTATATGGCGATGATATTCTAACTTTAAGAACATTTTGGAGGTCTGTTATTTGCGCAGAAAGGTCAGCAATACTATTCAAAAAATATGTGCTTGTGCCACCTTCTTGGTCAAGCGTTACTTCTTTTTTTGCTCGTGGAAGACCTACTCGTTGGTAATAAAGATTGAGCGCGCGGTTTATGCTATCGTTCATACGAATTAGTTTATCGCGCGTATTGTTATTATTATAGTATTCTTCCATATCAGAAATATCATAAGTTATGTCTGTATCAACAAACATCAACTTCAGCGCCATTAGTTTTATTTCACCAAGTTTCATACAATGTGAGCCTCCGCTTTCATAAGATGTGCTTTATGCTTAATAATATCAGAGTCTAATCTTGATTGATATTCACGATACGAAATAGGAGTTATATTTACGACAGGTTTATCTTCTTCTTTTGTCCATTGGGGATAAAGTTTTCTAACATTACTTGCAATAGTTTTTTTATTGCCACCTTTGAAATATGTAATAAATCCCTTTTTGCCTTCGCGCAATAAAGATTTCGATTTTAATTCAACTTCATATAATTGTTCTTGTTTTCTCATATTGTTTTATTCCTTTATTTATTATAACACGAGGCTTTTTATTTGTAAAATAACAAAAACCACCTTTTTTATCGGGTGGTTAGTGTTTTCTTTTTTATTGCAAGATAGCGATTAACCCATACGGGCTACAAGAGCAAAGTCAATGGTCGCTTTATCGCAATCAATGACGATACCGCCTGCGCTTACTGCTTTATCTCCACCGATTAGAAGACCAAAATTAGAAAGGTCTAATTCGTAAAGAGTTCCAGCAGGGACTGCCTCCCCGCCATATGATTTTTCATCCAAGAAGATTGTGACATCTGGGACTTTATATTTGTCTGAACCACGAACAATAATTGTGACATCATCGGTTGTGGCTGTATCAATAGCGGTGTTTACTCTCATCAAGAGAATAAGTTTTTCTGGATGTGGAAGTTTGAAACCAAGTTTTCCTTCTGTATCCGCGACAGCAGAGCCACCCAAATCGCTGGAAACAGTTGTGGTGGAATGGCGGAAGAACCCTGCCGTTTTGAGAGCGGTGTAGTTCTCAATATCAGCAAAAGGATAACGGAACGGAATAACAAGGTCGTCATTTGCCGTTTGTGTTAAGAACACGATAGCGGGTGAAATGATTCCAGGTCTATTTACTGGAAGAATTGTTAACGGAATATTTTTTGTTGCCATATCATTTTTCCTCCTTAATTAAAATGAAGACGGTGGATTAGAAGTGCCAGCATATCTAATCTTGACTTTGTATAGTCTTGTCGGATAAAGGTTGAAGAAATCGTAATATTCTACGGTTTGATAACCAGTGCCACCCA
>CAZPOJ010000213.1:0-1809 GCA_964588005.1 uncultured Sphaerochaeta sp. | reverse complement strand
GGATAAAGGTTGAAGAAATCGTAATATTCTACGGTTTGATAACCAGTGCCACCCATAAGGACTTCGGTTGGCGAGATTTCGTAAGAAACGGTGTTCTTATAAGGAACAACATATTGGATACCATCTTTGGTCTTCCAAATTCCCCATTCGGATTCGACGATGTGAGTCGAAGCATTGCGTGTGGTAATAGAAGCGACATTGTGTCTGCGAATGTCAACAGAATTTACAACACCAACAGAACCACTTCTGAACGCTTCATCGGCAGAAACGCTTGCGAGAACAAGTTTGGAATCGCGAAGAATACTTTCAAACTTTTCACTTACGAAGAATTTGAATTCGCTTGGTTCCATATTGTTATTAATAGCGAAAGCCTTGAGAATATCGAGCGCTTGCATAACATTGTCAGTGCCGAGTAGCCCATTTTCGTTTGTTGTTGCAACAGTCAACGCTGTAACGAGGTCAATTTCTTGACCGCTTGGTAGCAGAGCGCACCATTGCGCTAATTCCTTTTCCGCTTCGACTGCCCATTTGTTAACGAGTTTTTTGCGAACTTCGCTGTCTTCTGCGGATAATCTTGACATTAGTTTACCGACTTCGGTTTGTCCCCAGTGGGCATAACGACCTTTGTCGATACTAACGCGTTTCGTTGAGGCTTTGACAAATTCGATTGAGGCTGGTTTTAACTCTGCCTCTTTGAGCGTTGTGAGATGAATTGATAAATCGTGATAAACCGGAATGTCGATTTCACGAGTTTCGAGATTAAATTCTCCTTCATAAGCATCATCACAACTTTGAACGAGAACTGTTTTTGGTAGCCACTCTTGATAAATCTTTGCAGATAGAGCGGGCAAACTGATTTGCGTATTTCCCATAAATTTATTTATGTCCTTTCAATTAATTTTTGTTATAGTAAGCAACCGAGCGATTTAACTTATCGTTAATTTTAGCAAGTTCTTGTCTTGACATAAAAGGAATTTTTTTAGCGAGGCGGTTCATATCTTCTTCAGAATAAATATCGTCTGGCACTTGTGTTCCTTTTTGAGCGCTACCTGAACTTGGTTTTTTAGCGTTTTTGTTATATAGTTCGGAAGTGTTTTGTCCACCAACGCGTTTTACGAATTCGCTATAACTTTCGAATAAATCTGTAAAACTTTTCTTGCCTAACAATTTACCACTCAAATATTCATTAAAATTTTCATCTTTTTGAAGTTTTTGAATATCAATTTCTGGATGTTTAATCTTGAAATCGCTAATTTGTTTGGCTAATTCAAGAACTTGATTTTCTTTCTGCTTATCGCTCTCGCTTTTTGCGCGCGCTTCTTCTTCAAGTTTTTTCTTGGCTTCTTCTTCGGCTTTTGCTTTCGCTTCGGCTTCGGCTTTTGCCAGTGCCTCTTGTTCTTGTTTGGCTTTGGCTTCTTTTTCGGCTTTTTCTTTCGCTTCCCTATCACGACGCTTTTGTGCTTCTTCGGCGTTTTTCTTTTTTAACGCCTCTTCTGCTTTTTGTTCATCTGTCATCTCTTCTCCGAGATTTTTCTGAACATTGTCTTCGTCTTTAGGATTGAGTAGCGAGTCGATGAATGCCTTATCGTCTTCGTCTTCTTTATGATTTTCGTCAACGATGTCTTCAATCTTTTTGTCTTCTAACATTTGTTCCCCTTTTTGCGCTCGGCGAGCGAATGGATTTTTCCGCGTTCCCTGCGTTCACTATTATTGTAAATGTAAAAAATAAAATAGTCAATACCGTTTTTTTAGCACTAACTATTTATATTTTTAATAAAATTATTTTTCTGGTGGAATTATTTTTTTCGC
>CAZPOJ010000212.1:0-4013 GCA_964588005.1 uncultured Sphaerochaeta sp. | reverse complement strand
AGCCAGCGGTAATGCATGCCACCAGCGTATTGATCCTCCCAGCAACTGATTCACTGCCAACAGCTTGGGCCCCCAGCAGACGGCCACTTTTCTCTTCAAACACCAGGTTGATATGGTTGTTTTTCCCCCCTGGGTAGTAGGACGCCTTGTCAGATTTCGTAATGGAGGCCTGTTTTACTGCAAAGCCTTCCTTGAGCGCCTCATCGAAGGAGAGGCCGGTTGCAGCAATGTACAGGTCAAAGACCTTGGTGACCTGAGAGCCAAGAACCCCTGGGAATCGCACTGATTCACCGCCTATCACACTCCCTGCAACCCTGCCCATCTTATTTGCAGTTGTACCCAAAGGGACATGGATAGGCTTTTTCGTGATCATGTGATGCATCTGCACACAGTCTCCGCATGCCCAAATAGCCTTGTCGCTAGTCCTTTGCTGGTCATCCACTACTATCCCGTTTTTGAATCCAAGAAGCAGGCCTGCGTCGGCACCAAGGGATGAGGAGGGCCTCACTCCGACCGAGAGCACAACCATATCCGCAGCTATGCTTTTCTGGTTTGCATCGATGACTGAGGTCACCCTTCCCCCCTCCTCTACAATTTCCCTGATGGTCGATCCTAGGCGGACCTCTACTCCATGTGACTCCAAGGTCTGTTTTACCAGGTCGGAAAAACTTGTGGGAAGCATGGGCAGGAGGCGATCGAGAGCCTCGACAAGGGTTATTGTCTTGTGGAGGCGCGTCAGTTCCTCAGCCAATTCCAAGCCAATGAAGCCGCCTCCGATAATGCATACACGACTACTTTGTCTGGCCAGGGCTTTCATATGGATCCCATCTTCAACGGTACGAAGGACGCAGACCCCCTGAGCCTTCAGGCCTTCAATGGCTGGGATGATGGGTGTTGCACCGGTGGCGATCACCAGGAAGGTATAGTGGTAGGTTGTTTCTTCTCCACTGTGCAGGGTCCTCGCAACTACGCTCTTCTTATCCCTATCTATAGATATGACTTCCGTGTGGATGTGGACCTGGATATCCCGCTTGCCGATCATCTCTTCGACTGAAACGGCGACAAGGTCTTCAGGCTCATCAATGAGACCCCCAACAAAATAGGGCAAGCCACAGGCTCCATAGCTGATATACCCTGTTTTTTCAAACACGGTGACCTTTAGGGCAGGGTTTAGCCGTTTAGCCTTTGAAGCGGCACTCAGCCCTGCTGCAGTTCCCCCGATAACAAGTAAAGTTTGTTGGTCAAGCATGCGTTCCTCCCTGGATTTAGGTTCTGGGGCCGTACATATCGATGACGTACATTTCACCCTTCATCTTTCATTTTTCAAGCTCGTCCCTGTGATGGCCATATACTCTGGTAGAGTCCACGCTATGACTTCAGGAATGCATCTCCTTAATCACTATAGGCTTTCAACCTTACAATATGGTGTGAGCCAAAGCAATGTAAATGAGCTAAACGTATCTAAACGTATCTTTTAGCACCTTGTACCTGGCTGGTGAAATAAGCACTGGCTCATTGTATTTCTTCATGAAGAGCCAGCAACCTCATGGTAGATACTCAATACCAGGTTGTCCATGATGGTTTCCCCGATCAGCAAATATCAATTATCTCCAAGAAGCAGCATGACATGAAAGAATTCTTTTGACATATGGGGTTCTGGGGCTTACCATAGGTTCATGCATTTTTTTTGTAGACACCGGGCACTCGACGGTGATCAGAGGAGGAATTATGAGCGTTGTCAGCACAGACTTGAGGAATGTTGCCATCATCGGCCACAATGAAACCGGGAAAACTACTTTGGTGGAACAGATGTTGTTCTATGCAAAGGTGATTTCCCGGGCAGAAACTGTAGAAAGCGGCAGAACAACCAGTGACTATACTGAAGAAGAGATTGCCAACAAGATCTCCATTCACGCTTCACTTGTATCCTTCAATTGGGAAGGCAAGACTCTTAACATTCTCGACACTCCAGGAACAGCAGCTTTTATCGGAGAGACCATCTGCGGATTTCGCTCCTGCGAATCAGCCCTGATGGTAGTGGACGGACGCAATGGTGTGCAGATCGAGACCATCAAGCTATGGCGTCACCTTGACGAGAGAAACAAACCACGGGCAGTATTCATCAACAAGTTGAATCGTGACCGTTCTGATTATACAGCAGTATTACAAGACCTCAATGAAACATTCAAGACGACCTTTGTACCGGTAGTCATCCCCATGGGTGCAGGCAAAGATTTCACCGGTGTCATCAACCTTATCGAAAACCAAGGCTACGTGCTTGGTGACGATGGAAAAGAGAAAATAATCGATATCCCCGAGGATATGCGCGAGTATGTCGAGGAGTATCGTACCTCCCTTATAGAGAATGCAGCAGAGGGTGCCGATGACCTTATCGAGAGATACTTTGAGGTAGGAACCCTGGACAAGGAAGAGATCAGGCGGGGTCTTCGTGAAGGCCTTGAAGCAAACCGTGTGGTTCCTGTCTTCTGCGGTGCAGGAGAAACTGGCCTGGGCGTCACCAGCATGTTGAACTTTATCCGTTACAACTTTCCCAAGCCCCTGGGTAAGAATGAGTGGGTCTATGACAATGAGGGCAATGTCACACCCTATCCCATCAAAGAGGAGGGGCCGGTCAGTGCTGTGGTATTCAAGACCACCTTGGACCAGTTCAGCGGAAAACTCAGTTTCCTCAAGGTAGTCACAGGAACCCTCAAGGGGGAGACAGAGCTGTACAACCCCTCCCTGGGCAAGAAGGAGCGAGCCGGCAAGGTCTACAGGATGTTGGGCAAGAAGCTCATTGAAGTCAGCTCCCTTGTAGCCGGTGATATCGGCATCATTGCAAAGAGCAACATCGCTGCGACCAACTCCACCCTGTTGGAGAATCCGGAGATGAAGTTCAAATTTAAGAAGGTCGCCTTCCCACAGCCCATCTATGCCCTGGCCATCTCAACTGACGATAAGAAAAGTGAAGTGAAGATGAATGAGGCCCTGCACAAGGTGAAGGAAGAGGACCTCACCTTCATGATTCGTTTCAACGAGGAGACCAAGGAGAGCGTTGTCTCGGGAATGGGAGAGCTGCATATCAACATGATCCTCAACAAAATCATGGAGAAGCAGAAGATTACCATCCAGACAAAACTCCCCCGCGTTGCCTACAGGGAGACCATCACCAAGAAAAGCGGTGTGGTGGAGTACACCCATAAGAAGCAAAGCGGTGGTCACGGCCAGTACGCCAGGGTCATGATCGAGATTGAGCCCATTGAACGAGGGGAGCAGTACAGTTTTGAGAACGTCATCAAGGGCGGATCGGTCAGCAAGGGCTATGTGCCGGGTATCGAAAAGGGTCTGCAAGAGCAGATGCTTGAAGGGTTCCTGGCAGGGTATCCCATCGTTGATGTAGGCATCAGCCTCGTCGATGGCAAGGAGCATCCTGTCGACTCCAGTGAGATGGCCTTCAAGCTCGCTGCAAGGGGAGCAATGAGGCTGGCGATGGGCAAGGCAGGGGCAGTACTGCTTGAGCCTATCATGAAACTGGGGGTATTCATCGACAATGAGTATCTAGGTGATATTCTCTCAGACCTCTCCAGTAAACGAGGAAGGGTTCTGGGACAAGAAGATATCGGACATCTGCAACTGGTAAAGGCCTTGGTTCCCCAGTCTGAACTGTTGAACTACGCCATCGACCTCAAGTCGATGACCAGTGGCACGGGAAGCTTTGAAGTTGAGTTTGACCACTACGAGCCGCTACATGGCAAGCTTTCCGATGAGGTCATTCAGGCCTACAAGGACTCTTTGGAAGAGGAGGCGTAGGATGGGGGACAATCAGAAACAAAATGTGTTTTTTCTGATTGCTTGAGAGTGGATTTGTGTTGGTTTTGGAAGGGAGTTTGCGGCGGCAAGCTCCCTTCCCTCTTGTGAGGCTGTATTGTGTTTTCCATTTATTCATTTTTATAGACTTTTTCTCAGAGTATGCTTGCATTTTCTCTATTCGAGTATATAGTACTCTTTGGGCT
>CAZPOJ010000211.1:0-4029 GCA_964588005.1 uncultured Sphaerochaeta sp. | reverse complement strand
TACAGTAACAGGTATATCACTACAAGGAGGCAAAAAAGGAAACTACTCGATTGAAACAATCGGTACTACCACAGCTTCGATATCTCAGAGGACTCTTAGTATTGCATCAATATCTGCTCATAACAAGGACTACGATGGTAGTGTGGACACAACAGGATTCATTACCCTTACTGGGGTTTTGTATTCGGATAATGTAACAGCAGAAGGAACCTTTAGATTCACCGATGCCAATGTACATTCTAGTGGTAGTCAGACTGTTTCAGTGACTGGCATACACCTAACAGGTGATGCTACTAAAGTAGCAAACTATGCTTTGGCCCAAACAACAGCTTCTACCAGAGCAACGATCAGCAAGGCTAAGTATGATATGAGAGGAGTCAGCTTTGTAGATAAGGACATGAGCTATACGGGAAATCCGCTCTCACTTGCTATCACTGGATCATTGCCAACAGGAGTAACTGTTTCGTACAGCAATAATGGAAAAACAGATGTGGCTTCATATGTGGTCACTGCCTTGTTCAGTGGGAATACAACTAACTACATTGCCATTCCCTTCAAGACAGCTAAACTTTCTATCCTACCACTTCAAATTGGTGGAAATGTGAGTATCACAGGTGATGCTAAAGTGAACCAAGTTTTGACAGCTGATATCTCTGGTCTGACTAATACTGGAAATCCTTCCTACAAATGGTATCGTAAAAATCAATACGATACTGGTTTTACAGTGATTAGCAATGAGAATAGTAAAACGTATAAAGTGACAAGTAGTGATATAGGGCGTACTCTAAAAGTAGAAGTAACAGCGCAGTCACCAAACTACACTGGTTCCAAGACCAGTGATGCTACAGCAATTATTGCAGCTATGGGTCCTCCTGCCCCAAGTGGAAATATTGCAGCGTATTTTCTAGAGTCACAATATGATCAAAATATAATCAACTTGACTGGTTTTAATGCTAATACTCCAGGTCTTGAAGCTTCTGTTTTGCTTTATGGAGGTTCCTATGGTCCTTATCAGAGCCTAGCAGTAGATGGGCGGGGCAGAGCAAGAATCTATACTTCAACTGCTAGTAATTATAATACAGTTGTTAGGACTAGGGTTGCTGCTACAAGTAGCACCTCAGCGGGAGCTGATAAGACAACCAGTGTAACACGCAAGAATCTTGCAATAGGAGATTACTATCAGGGAGGAGTCGTAGCATATCTTGGTTCGTTTACTGCAACTGGTGAAACAGGCACCAAGAAAGGATTGATAGTAGCTGAAAAAGATATGGGAAATAGAACATGGAGTAATGGAACTGACGAGCTTGTAGGGGTAAGTGATACTACTGGAGCGAATGATAAATTAGGCGCTGGAAAGAATAATACTACCTTGATTATAGCGAAGCTAGGAGCAATTCAAACAAACTATGCAGCAGGTCTAGCTAAATCCTGTAGGGATGGAGGTCTTTCTGATTGGTTCCTTCCTTCAAGGAAAGAACTAGATTATGTGCATGCTAATGCAGTAGCTATAGGTATTAACACATCGATTAATGAAAACTACTGGACTTCTTCTGAATCATCTGGACTAGGGGGTAATTTTGGTGGTTGGGCTCCACGCAACTTTGCAGCAGCAAGATCGTTTGCCTTGCCCCAGGAGTATGTAGATTATAAAAGTGCATCAAATAAAGTACTTCCAGTAAGATATTTCTAATTCTATCTCAACAGTAAGGGATAAGGCTTTGTGACTTGCACCACTGCCTTATCCCTTGCTGTTTTCTTTTTCTCTCTGTCTTTCGTTTTATTTCTTTCTTTGTTCTCTTTAGATAGTCAGATCTACAATCTCCTCCCAAGGAGCCCCTTCTTTCCCAAAATGTCCGTAGTTAACCGTCTTTTGGTAGATGGGACGGAGAAGATTGAAGGTTTTTATGATGCCTGCTGGTGAAAGGTCGAACTTCTGCCTGACTAAATCTTCTAGTTTGCTATCCTCTATCGTGCCGGTGCCAAAGGTATCGACAAAGATAGAGATGGGGTAGGGAACCCCTATTGCGTAGGAGAACTGAACTTCACAACGTTGGCAGAACTTGTTGGCAACCAGGTTCTTTGCAACAAAGCGAGCCATATAGGCAGCAGAGCGGTCAACCTTTGAAGGATCCTTGCCACTGAAGGCACCCCCACCATGACGGCCCATCCCACCATAGGTATCTACGATGATCTTCCTACCTGTTAGGCCGGTGTCTCCAGCAGGTCCTCCAATGACGAACCTTCCTGTTGGATTGATGTAATACTTAGTCTTCTCTGTAAGCATCCCAGTATTTTGAAGGACAGGATTTATGACTTGTTCTGTAAGGAATTGTGCTATCACATCCCTTGAGGCACTCGCCTTGTGCTGGTGGCTGATGACTACAGAATCAATATGGATAGGTTTTCCATCCTTATAGACAACAGAGACCTGACTTTTGGAGTCGGGAAGCAGGAAAGGGGCTTTTCCCTCTTTTCTGAGCTTGCTCGCCTTCTCGAGTAACGCATGGGCAAACATAACAGGAGCTGGCATCAAAGCTGGTGTTTCATCACACGCATACCCAAACATCATCCCCTGGTCTCCAGCACCCTGCTCTCCATACAGATTTGAGCCAGCCGATACTCCCAAAGAGATATCCGCTGACTGGGTTGTAGTGAGGTTGGTGACCTCCAAAGTTTTGTAGTCAAAACCACAATTAGGCTCGGTATACCCGATTTCCTTGACGGTTGCTCGTACTATCGCTTCGATATCAATCTCTGCATTGGTGGTGATCTCCCCACCGACAATGACTCTGTCGGTAGTTGCAAACACTTCACAGGCTACCCTGCTATGTTTGTCCTGGCTAAGGCATGCATCGAGCACTGCGTCAGAGATCTGGTCGCAGACTTTGTCAGGATGACCTTCGCTTACTGATTCTGAGGTGAAGATGTGTGTACCGTTTTCTAACATAAAACCCTTCCTTTAGAAGCTGCGGAAGGGGGAACCAAAATACAACAAGCTGTTGTGCTCCCCTTTTAGCAAGTTTCTTTATTGACGTCTGCAAGCCGGGAGGCTGTCAAATCGACGTCATCGAGGGCAATAATAACAATATTTCAAAAAACTTACAAGGAATCAGCTTTGGGGGTTTATTCTTTTTCTTTATTTTTTATTTTTTATTTTTTGGTATTTTACCTACAGGCTGCGCCATGTACCTGTCTCTAGCAGAGCCCGTAGGCCTGCAGCCTGCTCCTTGCTGAACTGAGCTCCCCTCTGGGTGATGATCTGACCAGCTAGGATGGAGGCGATTATGCCAGAATCTGGGATGGAGTACCCCTTGCACTGACCATAGAGAAAGCCTGCAGCATAGACATCCCCAGCTCCTGTAGTATCGACAGGAACTACAGGACCTTTTACCGGGACACTGAAAACGTTTCGTTTGTGGGAGATGAAGGAGCCTTTTTTCCCATTCTTTACAATGGCGGTCTCGCAAAGCTTGCCCATCGAACGACAGCATTCGTACGGATCATAGTTGTCAAAGAGGATGCGAGCCTCCTCCCTGTTTGCAAAGACAATGTCGCACTTCTCCTGGATAATCTTGAGGAAGGTGTCGCGGTAGCGCCCTACCGCAAAGGGGTCTGCGACATCAAAGGATATGATGGTCTTGTTCTGTTTAGCTATGGTAAGGGCCTTTGTTATCGCTTCCTGCTGACTTTGGGTATCCCACATATACCCTGTGAAGTGGAAGAAATCAGCATTTGAGACACTCACTTCGTTGACATCACTAGCCTCATAGAGACGGTTAGCCCCAAGGAAGGTGTTCATGCTACGTTCACTATCAGGGGTGACTAGGATTACCGTAGAGCCTGTAGGCTCCTCTTTTGTGATGGCCAGCTCATTGTGCACATGAAGAGTTTTGAGGGTCTCTGCATATATCTCACCATTCTCATCATCACCCACCATCCCTGCAAGGGTGGTCTCGATGCCCAAGGCTGCCAAAGCTATGATGGTATTGGGACAGGAGCCTCCACAGGAGTAGGTGGTCTCCTTGTCTT
>CAZPOJ010000210.1:0-4100 GCA_964588005.1 uncultured Sphaerochaeta sp. | reverse complement strand
GTTCCATCTACTTCTCCGGAGCCAAAAAAATAGACATACTTGGGTTTCTTCTTAGTCATGATTGACTCCTCTTTTCTTTTTCTTCGTATAACGTAAAAATACTAGCTGTTAGAAAGGCAACTGTCAATGAAAATCTAGCTAAAAGGGCGCTTTTACAGGTCCAATTGCTTATTAGATAAATATTTGACTATTTTGAATTTGAAACAACATTCCAATTTCGGAAAATAGTGCAAGACAAAATACCCTAGAATAGTAATTGAAGAAAGGCATGGTTTTTATACTAAAATCTTTATTTAAGGAAGATTATTACCATCTATACAGAGGCATACCACAATTAAGCCAAATTGATAAAAACAAAAAATGTCTATGCATATGCCTCTCTTTGTTCGATATATGCGAAAAAGAGAGGCTTTTAGGAGAAAAAGCTCCCCTGTAGTGCTATTTTTCGAAATTAATGGGCATGGCCACTATCACCAAGCTGGCCATGCCCCATACGTTCATAAAGCGGAAAAAGGGAGAATGTCTGTAAAGGCTTCTGGGTTTGGTGGGAGTCTAGACGATGAGGGACGGTCAGAAGTATGGAGGGCGGTCACCCGCATCCGTTGACTTTTTTCCCTAGCTATAAACAATGGAACTATGAAGCAAAAAGAGCCTCCCGTAAAGATTATCCGTATCCCTAACAAGAAAACAGGAACCATTTACCTCTATGAGGATACCCCCTACTGGGATAGCAAGCTCAAGCAGGGCCGTCACAAACGCAAGTGCATCGGCAAGCTTGATGCCAACGGGAATGCTCTCTACAACGACTACTACCTAAACAGGAAAGTGCTCGATGATGCCAAGAATAAGGAGTGGATAGTCTCCTCCACCACCTTAATGGGTGAGAACCTTATCCTGGACAAGGTGATAGAGGCCTCCTCCTTGACGGATCCTCTGGCCAAGGCCTTCGGCAAGGAGGAAGCAGACCTTCTCCTGCAGCTGGTGCGGTATTTGGTCTGTGAGGACAAGGGCCTGGAGTATGCACAAGATTGGCTTGATAGCCGGGGCTTTAGCCCTTCCAAGCTCACCTCGCCTGCCATCATGCACATGCTCAACTCTCTTTCAGAGGAGAAGCAGAACGTCTTCTATGGTGAGTGGATAGCAAATAACGCCGAGCAGCAGAGCCTCCTGTTCGAAATCTCCAGCACCTTGCCCCAAACCCAAGAGGACCCTTGCCTATGGCATGGCCAAGACCAAAGACACATTGCCCTTCTTTGCACCTACAAAACCAATGTACCGCTCTGGTGTACAGAGCTTCCAGGGGGCATATCTGAGCTGAATATCCGCACCCTTCTGCTAGACCGTCTCAAGGAGAAGGGTGTCGGGAAGGTCTGCTTTCTTTTGGAGGAGAGCCACTATAGCGACGAGACCATAGAGGACCTTGGAGAGAAACAGCAGAGCTTTACCATACCCGTGCCTCTCTCCGAGAAGAGGTACCACCCCCTCATCGAAGAGCACCTTAAGGACCTTCAACGCCCTGCCAACCTGATTCCCCAAGAGGACCAAGAAGCCATCATCTACGCCCTCACTGTCGAGCAGATGAGCAAATACGGCAGGATGTGGGTCCACCTCTTCTATGAGCCCCTCAAGAAACAACATGATATTGCCCGTTTGATGAAGATCTTGCAGAAATGCCAGAATGATCTTGAAGAGGGTCGTATGTTCAAAAGCCGGGCTCCCTTCTATGACCGGTATTTTGAAACGGAGCAAACTCCCCTGAAGCGGGTCACCCTGAAGGAGGATGCACTTGATGCCTTCATCAAGGGGCACTGTGGTTGTTCTGTACTGCTCTCCTCCGTCGAGACGGATGCAGGGACAGCCCTGGGTCTCCATCGTCACCTGAGCGACCTTGAGCTGTGTATGCCCAGGGGAAGAAGAGACACCTCGGATATGGAGGGGGGACGGCTCTTCCTACACGTGCTGACCTTGATCGTAGAGAACGAGTTGCAACAGCTTGCACGCTCTGTCGCAGCTGAGGTGGGCGAGCATTGGGACTACCGGATGATCTTGCAGAAGGTTTCTTCTTATACAAGGATCGAGCACGCAGGCAGGAGCCAGGATGCCTATTCGGAACCGACCAGGGCACAGAGGGTAATCTTCGACCTCTGTGACATCGACTACGAAGGGAAGGTCAGTGGCAAGGGTGAGAAGCTCTCCTTAGACGAGGAAGATAGGGTGTAGTGATAGAATGCTTGGGTCCAGACATAAGAAAGGCCGGACAACTTTCGTCGACCGGCCTCATCTCTATATATGTATCACACCGTTAGGGTGTTAGTTACGCAATGTAGCTCTCAAGAATCATGCTTTTCTGTGGGACTCTCAATCTCTCCAGAGCTTTCTTCTCGATCTGGCGGATTCTCTCCTTGGTGAGGTTGTAGATCTCCCCGATCTCCTTAAGGGACATGGGAATCTTTCCGTCAAGGCCAAACCTGAGTTCGATAATCTCCCTCTCCCTATCGCTGAGGGAGGAGAGGACGGTATTGATGTCTTCCTTCAGGGCAACTTCCATCAGGGAGTCCTCAGGGGAACGAGAGTCGTCCTCAATGAAGTCTCCGATGCTGCTGCTACCTGTGTCGTTGAAGACAGGGGCGTCCAGACTGACCAGCTCACGGCTGATGCTCAGCAGGTTGTTCACATGATCGGCGTCAAAGCCTGTAAGGGTCCCGATATCCTCTGCTGTAGGATCTTCGGTGCTGTTGTCGCTCATCAAGGAGCGCTGTGCCTTCTGGATCTGCAACAGTTCGTTGGTCCTGTTCAGAGGAAGGCGCACTGCCCTACTCTTCTCATTGATGGCCTTCATGATGGACTGTCTGATCCACCACACGGCATAGCTGATAAAATGGTACCCCTTGTCAGGGTCGAACTTTTCAAGTGCAGTCATCAGGCCAATGTTCCCTTCATTGATAAGGTCTATTAGGGGCATGCCCTGGTTCTGATATTTCTTTGCAACATTGACTACAAAACGCAGGTTGGACTCTATCATCCGTTTGCGGGCAAACTCATCGCCTTCAACAACTCGTCTTGTAAGTTCAATCTCCTCTTCTCTGGTGAGTAGGGGAATTTTATTTATATCCTTGAGGTACAAGGTAAGGATGTTAGCGTCATCATAGATATCTCTTTTATTTTTCAACATGGTCTTAGAAGTTTTCATATATCAGTTGCCTCCATAGGGGTATACAAAGGTAACTGCAAATAGTGTGCCAACTTAACAAAGAGTAGATATAAATTGTTATATGGGTTGTATTTAAAATTAAAACTTATAGACAGCGTTGTTGTTTGCTACAATAAATCAAATCTGTACACGAAAAAACACCTCTTTTAGTATCAAAGTGACACACAGGAAAAAATACTGAAGAATAACGGGACAATATGACACAACCAGAAGAGTATTCCTTAGCCAAAGGCACAATCCGACTCATCTTCGTCTATGCACCAGGGGAAATCCAACTCCAGTGAAGCAAACCAGGAGGCAAGGTTCTCCGTATGGAAAGGAAGTTCACTCTCCTCCAGGGCAACCCGTATACGCTCGTACTCGTCCTTTAAGTAGTCGTAGATCATATCCCCTTCACACAAGGAGCAGCTGATCTTCTTCTTGCCCAGCAGATAGACGGCGAACTGCCGCCTGAAGAAATCAAGCCAGTCCTTGTCAGCGGTATGGGCAGCCTTCCCCCTGATAAGAAATACATCGGTATAACAACCAAGCGAACTGACCAGATTTTTAGAACGTGCGAACAGGTATGCCATCTCGTAAAAATACTGCCAGAGATCCTCCAAGGTGGGGTTCTCAGGGAGGAAGGCGGGAGCTGTTGGTTTCATAAGTTCTGTCTTCTCGTTTTTTACACTGTCCATAATAAGATGCCTCGTTCATCCGTCCCTAATATAGTCATGAGTTTCCCTATAGGCAAGCGCATAAAACGCATTATTGCGCAGTGCGCAGACTCTGCACAGTAAGACAAATTGCTATACTAAAAAGGAGGGAAAAAGGCAAATTGTTTCCTGAATTTACCAATCATACAAAGTACCTTGCCACTAGAGATGTTATTCACTATATTATCCTAGGC
>CAZPOJ010000209.1:0-4108 GCA_964588005.1 uncultured Sphaerochaeta sp. | reverse complement strand
TTTTCAGATAGTAAGCTATTAGATACACAATAACTAAGAGTCCTGTAGGGACGCAGGCTGTTGACAAACCCCCTAACGCTTTCAAAGATGTGGAATAATCTGTAAAATAGTTGGATAAAAGAGCATAAAAAGCTTGACAATAAGCATGTTTATTGTATTGTGTACCAATAATATGAATATATGGAGACACCATGTTAAAGAATGAATATGTCAAGCAGACCGAGATCGAAATAGTGACAATTGAACAGTTAGTTCCTCAAGATCATCTTCTCAGAAAGATTGAAGATGGCTTTGACTTCAGCTTTGTACGTCGGCGGATGGAGCCCTTGTACTGCAAAAACAATGGCAGACCAGCAATTGACCCGGTCTTGCTGTTCAAAATGCTATTCATTGGCTATGTGTTTGGTATCCGTTCTGAGCGACAATTAGTGAGAGAGATTCAGGTTAATGTAGCATATCGATGGTTCCTTAACCTAAACTTGACCGATAAAGTGCCGCATCATTCCACTATTAGCCAGAATCGCAGAAGACGTTTCCAAGGCACCGACGTATTCCGTCTGATGTTTGATGACGTGGTTGAATATGCTTATAACCATGAGTTTATCGAAGGTAAGATTCTTTATACTGATTCCACTCATTTAAAGGCCGATGCCAACAAGAAGAAGTTCACTCGCGTGCAGGTAAGTAAAAACACCCAGACTTATCTTGATGAGTTAGATCAGTCTGTAGAAGCTGATCGCATTGCACACGGCAAGAAGCCTTTGCCTCCCAAACAAGCAGCTAAAGAAGAGCCAAAAAGTGAGATCAAGGCGAGCAAAACAGACCCGGACAGTGGGTATATGGCCAGAGAACACAAACCGGAGGGGTTTAGCTATCTGGATCATCGCACTTGCGACAATAAACACAACCTGATCACTGACGTGCACATTACACCCGGCAACATCAATGACAGCACTGTATACTTGGACAGGCTTAACCATCAGTTAGATCGCTTTGGCTTTGATGTAAAGGCGGTAGGTTTGGATTCAGGGTATCATACGCCACATATCCTTAGGACCTTGATAGACAAAGGTATCTTTGCTATGGTCTCATATCGGAGACCAGGAGGCAAGAAAGGCTTATACCGCAAGAGCAAGTTTCAATTTGATGCGCAGAATAACCAATATACTTGTCCCCAAGGTCATGTTCTCAAATACAGAACAACAGGCCGAAATGGCTATCGTACGTACATATCAGACCCCAGGGTATGTAGCTTGTGTCCCCTTCTATCTAAGTGCACGAACAGCAAAAATCATCAAAAGATCATCTCACGTCACGTCTGGGAGCACTACGCAGAACAAGTAAAGATAAATCGCGATTCAGAATTTGGTGAATACATCAAAAGGAGGCGCTCTGAAACAATAGAGCGCAGCTTTGCGGATGCGAAGCAACTGCATGGCTATAGATTTGCCCGATTTAGAGGATTGGAGAAAGTAGAAACACAAGCTCTGATGACAGCAATTGCCCAAAATATTAAGAAAATGGTGATGATCGCGAGCAGAAGAAATGGGGAACCCGGCGGGAAAGGTGACTCTCGTCTTGTTTCTCCTTTTCTGACCCATATTTTGGCTATTATGGTGCATTTATCGGCACAAAAGAAGAGAGCTACAGATTTATACAGATATTGGCCGAAATTAGTCCTCGCAGCCTGAAAAAATATTTTCCCAAGACTGGATCTGTTTCTGAAACATGGGGTTTGTCAACAGCCTGCGTCCCTACGGGACTCGTTTTGCAGGTATTCTGAATCGTGATTATGAATCATAAATATCCAAAAAGATAAAGAAATATAGAACATAGATGAGGGTTAAGATATAGCTTTTAATATAGCCGGAGGATATGGAATGAAACCCTTTTAAGTATCCACTTTTATCAGGGGGTCACAAAATATAGGTACGTAACATAGCTTCAATATGTTACTGTTCTCATTGAGTTCGCAATAAGTTTCCACGGGAGATTTGTTGTCCCTGGTTCTTATCTTTCTAATGTGGTTGTAGTAAGTGAGGTATATGTAGGATTTAACATAGAACTCGAACAGACTGGGGAATCGTTCGATATCCAGGAACTCTTTTTCGATGGTATTATGAAAGCTTTCTATGTCGCTATTGAAGGTTGGTGCCCGAGGAGGTATTCTCAGGTGCCTGATTCCATGTTTGGTAAGGGTTTCTTCGAATATTGTCGCGCTATTGTACAAAGGATCAACAAACTCAGTACCGTTATCTGTTTGAAATGCAACGTTATTAAGGTCAGTTCCTAACCCTTTTAGGTATTCAATCAGGTATTCGGCAAAGATAGAGGTGGAAATAGCATCTTTATGGTTAGTAAAGCCCAAAAAAACCATGCCGGTTCTGTAATCTCTGCCCGTGATCTGATACTTGGGGATGGCTTTCTTCTGGTATGCTTCATACTGAGGGGCGATATCATTGTAATATTTGATATCTATCTGGATCTTTTCCATGGGTTTATAGCTGGCTTTGATGGCTCGCATATCCTTCTTTTTACGATATCTGGTCTTGTGTTTGGAGGTTAAACCTGCTCGTTTTAGCACCTTATTAACCGTTTTAGCAGAATAGTTTAGCTTGAGGTTATTAATAATCGTCTGCGCACCTGGGTTGCCACGTACTTTCCTTTCGTTCAGAATAGCATTCTGTAATGATTCTGGCATTTTGAGAGGGTGGTTCTGTCCGATTCTTGAGAGATTCTTTAACCCGTTCTCCTTATCTTTACGGTATCGATCTCGCCAAAGTCTAACAGTCTTACGTGTAGTGTCTAAACGTCTGGCTGCTTCGGACACGCCATACTTCTCTGACAGATAATACATCTGATGTCGAATCATTTCTGTTGACGAAAAGCCTTTGTCTTTAATCTCTGTCATTAGATCTAACATATCTGTGCCAGACTTTTGCAATAGCGAAATCTGGCACGCTTTTTTTTGGGGTTAAGATAAGACCGTTTGCTGAAATGAAAGACAGAACATTTGAGGTTTTGGGTTTTCTTAGGCATGGGTCAAAATGATGAGTCGGAACACGACCCGAAGATCGTGTTCCTTCGTTTCGACTCATTTCGACACCGGCTATCCCTGACAGGTTGCTCCCCAGCAGAGCCTGTTTCCGTTTCACCGGATAAGACAAGTTTTTTGATTCCAGATTGGCTGTCAAGTAAGATTCTGCCTTACACATACATGGCAGAGATAAGGCAATATGACTGGTCATTCCAGATGCCTCCTGTAGTTTTTGACGATCAACATTATATGGTATAGCGGGAGCAAAATCACCAATCATCCCTTTTCTCAATGAGTTTATGGGTTTATTCGTCATTTAACAACTCCTGGCTAAAACGCTTGATTTCTCTCTTGCTAAGTTCGACTGCCTCTACACCATATGTAGGCAGTAAATCTTGTATCAAATTACCTGACATTTTAACATCTTTTCTGGGCATGATAACCAGCTCCTTAGGGTGGATACTTTTAAGGGTGACACGCCATGGAGCCGGAGGATGCAATCCACCGCAGAGTCCCATTGTTACTCTATTCAGATAGCAAACAACAGCTGTACAATGACTTGAGTCCTGTTGTTGATATTTCAGATAGCAATACCCACCTTTCCACCTCCCTTCAGACTGTCAAGCAGTTCTTTATCTTCCCTTAATCAAGCGTTAACAATTAACGCTTGATTAAGGGAAGTTCAAGGTGTGATCAAGTTCCCCAAATGAGGGAGAAGCGGCAGAAATTCTTGTTTGACCATGGTCTTTCCAAAGGTGAGAGAGGGTGGATATTCAAAAGGGTGACAAGCTACTTGTAAAATCAGGTGGTAAACTATGGTAAACTACAGCGGACTAAAGAAAACGGCTGAGCCAGATCACAGTCATTGTTTTGATGGTTATGAACTTAAAGAAAGCCAACTTTTGCCACCGGCAATGAAAGCTGATTCTTTGACGTCAAAGCCGGTCTCAAACCGGGAGAATAATGCTGGGCTGGGGTAACCGGCTATAACTCCAAACAATCAGCTTTCATGTGAACTACAAAAAAGGAGAAGATCATGACTCAACCCAAGATTTGGTGGCGCTGCGGCAG
>CAZPOJ010000208.1:0-4118 GCA_964588005.1 uncultured Sphaerochaeta sp. | reverse complement strand
CTCTCATCTTCCCATTACATCGCATCTTTTGAAAAACCGGCCTCCTAGGCCTCTGGAAAGCCGGTCTTCTTTGAAATGATGTGAATAATCTTTTGGTCAGATAAGCCCGCACAGCTTTGAAAGCAGCTCTGAATCGTTCTCCCAAACAGCCTCCTCCTGCATCTCTGGAGTATTTTCCTCCACGTTGCCGATTGCCTCTCGCAGGAGATCCACATCGCAGACTGCATAGATGTTGGTAGTCTGAAGGCTGACATGACCCAGAAACCTTCCGATCAGAGGAAGGGGCGTCTTTGCACGCAGGAGATGGGTTCCGCGGGTATGGCGAAACACATGGGGGGTGACGTTTTCAGGGATGAGGTTATTGGCAGCACGGGCCAGGCATGCATATTTCTTTACAATGCGCTCTGCATTGCCGATTGACATGCGGTTGCGCCTACCATGGATGACCGTAAAGAAGACATAGTCATCAGGTTCACAGGGGCCGTCACCGACCCAGCGTGACAGGTGTTTCTGCACTGCGGCTCTCGCCTTCTCTCCAATAGGCACCTCCCGGGTTTTCTTCCTTTTACCATGGAGCCGTACACTCGAGCCCGACTCGTAAAAATTGAGGTCGCGGATGTGAAGATCAAGCATTTCAGAGACCCTAGCCCCACTTTCATACATCAGGATCATGAAGGCAAGGTCACGGGTCCCGAACCTAGTGTCCTCCGTCTCCCCCAGTATGCTTTTCAGGGCATCCTCCCGCAGCCAGCCAATCATCGGCTTCTCGGCGGTGCACATGGGAATGGAAATGACCCCCGCACCCCAGCGGGTGAGTTCAAAATCACAGTCCATAACATACCGTGCATAGGTCTTCAGACAAGCAAGCCTCTGGTTTCTTGTAGCCCTGCCAGCCCCTCGTTTCTCCACCCAACAGAGATATTCGAGGAAAAAGTCACGGTCGGCCAGCTCAAAAGTGAACTTGAAGAAGTTCTTTCCAGTCTTTTCCTCGATGAAATCCCTCAGAAGACGCAGACAGCACCTGTAGGAAGTGATGGTGTTCTGACTGCGGCCCAACTGCCCTTCAAGGTGATCGGACAAGAAAGCTCCCGTATAGCTGAACAAAGGCTGAGTAAGATGGTTTTTGATGGTTTTCATCTTGTAACCTCCTGCGGATACATGTGTTCGAACATCTTCATGTTGTCACGGATTATCGGAAAGGAAGAGTCCACGAGATGGATATAATGATACGTATTTTTCAGTGAGGTGTGACCCAGGTACGTTGAAAGATAAGGAAGCCAATAAGTATAATCGACCTTGTCCCTATACCACTCCTCCAGCTTCCTTACGACCAGGGTGTGGCGGAAGCAGTGTATGGTAGGTTTCTTGTCCACTGTCCCTGCAAATGCAGTCATGTTCCAGATGTTGGTGAAGTACAAGCAGAGGCTGGTATCAATGATATGGTTACCCAGCAAGTCCCCGACAAAGAAATACTGGCGGTCAGGGATGCTCTTTTGAATCTCCTGGTCGTACTTTCTTGCCAAGGACAAAAGATCCTCCGGCATATACACGAGACGGTCCTTCATGAGTTTGGGCCCGAGTATCAACACTTTCCCTGTCTCCAGGTCGATATCCTCCCGAGAAAGTGTTGCAGCTTCATTCAGCCTCAGGCCCATGCAGTAATAGAACCGGAAGATGACAGGCAGGCTCAGCCTGACAAAGCTGTTTTCAGCTGGATAGAGCTCTGCACATGCAAAGAAATCAATCAGTTCCTCATCCCTGAAGATGTGGGGCCTCGAAGAGGTGGCAGAAGGACAGCATGGGGCAACGTAGGCCATATATCCCCTGGAAATGAGGAAAATTGCAAACTGGCGGATGATGCTGACCCTTTTTACCCTGTAGAGTGCACCTTCTGTAGGCCTCTGTTCTGACCACTTCTGCACGATAGATTGGGTCAGGACCGGTTCAGACACTGCAGATTCCATGCACAATAGGTCGAAATACTTGAGTATCTTCTCCTCAGATTCGTACGTGAAGCCTGTCGCCCTCTTGTGGGCAACAAATTCAGTCATGAGAGAGGCGAATGCACTGACAAAGGTGTACTGCTGGCAAGGATGGGCTTCCTTGAATCTCGTCTCAAAGACAACAACAGGCAGGTGCTTGGTCATCTTCATGAATATCATGAGATGGCGCACTACATAGACATAGTCCTTTTGCTTTGGAGCAGTGGTTCTCCATGTATGCCACTCCCTCACAAAAGGCTCTGTCAGGTCGCTCACATGGCGAAGCCCCTTCTCACAACAGTACCTGTCGAAAGACTTGAGTGCCATGTCTTCCCCGACATACTTCAGTCCCTCGTCCCGCTTCCCCTTGACAAATTCATCGATGTAGGGGGCCAGGATGCTCTGGTTTTTATATTCTTGCTTTACGGGGACCGGCAGCACGTAGCTTCCCTCTTTGAGGGTTCCCAGATATGCAGAGAATCCTCTCATTAGGCGCAACAACCTTTCTTTTGTATTTTTAGGGGAAGAGTCTAGGGACAAACACCAGTCCTTGATGAACTGAAAGGTGAAGAATGGAGTCTGCAACTCTTGTTTCATACAATAGGTGTCGATTATCTTGAGATACCATGTCTCAACCTTGAATGGTCGCCCCTGAGCATGCATGAGCAGGATATACTGCTCAATATATGGTTTCAGCACGCTATGATAAGCTCCTCTATAGGAGTCGGCGTATGTGTTCTTTTTCATCTGAACACCTCCGGAATGCCAATGAGGCCAAGGCCGATGGAACACTTGCCCATCCTCTCCTCGTCAAGCGCCAGATACGGATCGATGGATTTGGGGTCCCCATGGCCCAGGATACTGGATACCAACTCGTGCTGAACATGATTCTTCAAGAGTTCGGCGGCAAAGGTTCGTCTCATCACATGAAGCCCTTTTGACTGGGTATGGTTATCGTGATTTTCTAATAGGTGTATGGAAGCATCATAGCAGGTGTATCTTGTGAGCTTTCCATAGGGTGGCCTCTGCGACACAAATACAAAAGGGCTTTCTGAAGGTGGGCGATGATGGAGGACGTAGTCGGCAATGGCATTGCCGACCACGGGAATAAGGGGTAGGACAAGGGTCGCCTTTGTCTTTTCTTGTACGATGGTTATGGTGTTTTGAATCCATGAGATTCTGGAGAACTCGAGACTGACAATGTCACTAGATCGTAGCCCTAGATTGAGGGCGAGCGTTGCCATTGCATAGCTCCTGTTCAGGTGGGCGTCCAGGGCTTTCTGGTTCTGATGAACCTGGTGCCTTTCCTCGGAGGTTAGGGTCGTCACCACCTTCTGGGGAATCCTGAATCGTGTACTGATTGCATATTCCAGAGTCTGGTCCACCAATGTCTTCCTCTGGAGGTGACGGACAAACATCCTGATGCGATAGAGATATGCCCGTTTGCCATTTGCCTTTGTGTGACCTGTATCTTCCTTCTGGTATTGCCAGAGGAGCTCTCTGGTAAGGTCTGCAGGGGAGAAACATCCCTGTTCCTCAAGATAGTTGATGAATTTAGTACAGGCACGGCAGGAGAAATCGATAGTTGCCTTGGCCTTTTCTTCCTTCTTCATCTCATTGAGATAGTCTTCAAGCGTTTGCTGCCAGACATGGGTTGCAGGTTTATTGGCGACCCGATGAAGACCAAAATAGGGGACAGATTCAATGATACCGGTCTTGAGCACCATGATGAGTAGATTTATATACTGATGGTACCTTTTGATAGGTTTGTATTGCCCGGAAAGTTGTCTCATTTTCAGGGTGAGCCAATCCTGTAGGTCTGCCTCAGTACCTTCAAGACCTGTATTGTCCAGATATTCCAGCAATTCCTTTCCAAGTCGCATAAACGCTTGTAATGTAGTCTTGGGATACCCGTTAGTCGCATAATAGGTGTTGACCTTCTGTACCGCATCTTCAGTTGCAATTCTCGTTTTCATATAGGACTCCTTCATATTGGGGTACCTATAGATTTGCACAATAATGCAGGAACACAAGATTATGGACAAAGATTATTCGTATCTTTTGCCAGAATACCAGCTTCGCAGATGACTAGGAGGCCAATCTTTCAAAAGAAGCGATGTAACGGAAAGATGTTGA
>CAZPOJ010000207.1:0-4161 GCA_964588005.1 uncultured Sphaerochaeta sp. | reverse complement strand
AATACTATCCAAGTCTCCAAGACCCCCAGAAGGGGCAACAGGAAGACAACCAACACGTTCAATCCCGGTATCAAAAAGGCTATCAGAAATAGGCTTATCATCAAACGTCCGCCACTGATGGGAAGACCCTTGCGCCGCACAAAGTGCATGACAATCGCCACTCCTTGCACAGCATAGAGCACACTGGAGCCCAGTGCTACATTCAAAGCAAGGGCACGTCCCAAAAAGGGAGCCTTGAGAACCATCAAGAGCAAGACCACAGTCCAAGATCCTAAAAACACCCAAAGGGCATCGTAGGGAATTGTCCAGCGGCTTACCCGCTTAGGAAAGTTCTCACTAAATCGTCCAAGATAACTCATAGCCATAAAGGAAGTGAATCCTACAAGTCCCATACAAAGGGGAACAAGAATAGATCCACTGACCATCACTGACAAGCGATACACCTTCTCCAGTTCTCCTGCTGTAAGAGTTCCGGAGGAGCCGTCCATCAGGCCAAAGAGGGAGCGAAAGGTTTCGAGCATGATAGCATCGACCTTTGCAACTGTCTCAGAACCACTGGAAAGCCAGATAACCAACCCTATCGAGGCAACCACACCAAAGGAGGCGGATGCAAGATAGCGTACCAGTATCCGTTGATCGTCCAGATAAATCCAAACAGCAGAAGCGACCAACAACACAAGGGGAATGAACAATCCGATACCCATCAGCAATCTTCCTGCAGGATCTGCAAGCGCTGAACGCGCCTGGAACAGGGAGACGATCATCGTAAGCAGCGCTACGGCCGCTACCGGGATCAAAGCATATCTGCGATCGGAAATCTTTGGCGCTAGAACCATGAGCGGAATAGTGAACAGCAGATTGCCGAGCATGAACCGGGAGAGTACGAAACTTACCCCTGCCACCATGGCCGCCTTGCCTATCAACTGTTTTTCACTCTGATTCATACCGTCTAACAAAACTTACTTCTTTTCAAAAGGAAGGTATGCGAGAACGCGTGCCATCTTAATCTCGTTTGTTACGCTTCTCTGATGCTTGGCACAACAGCCTGTTATGCGAGCGGGGAGGATCTTGCCCCTTTCGGTAACATATCTGCGAAGCATATCAGGGTTCTTGTAATCTGCGGTCAGGTTCTGGGTACAGAACTTACAGACCTTCTTTCGGAAGTTTGGTCTGCGACCACCGCCGCCACCTGGGCGCCTGTCCCTGCCGCCTCTGCTATCGGAATCTTTGAAATCTTTATCATCATCACGCATGAATTTTCTCCTTAAAAACTAGGTTCTGCTCAAAGCAGAGTATTAGAATGGGATCTGGTCGTCATCGAACTGCTCTGGTCCGCCCATGTCCATATCGGGCATTGGTGGTGCGGCAGCGGGTGTTCGTGCGGCATAGGATCCCTGGGGTCTCGCCTGGGTGTCAGTTCGACGGCCCTCTTGGCGATCACCACCAGCACTGGCTAGAAGTTGCAAGGAATTGACTATGATCTCAACACGGGAGCGATTCTGTCCATCCTGTTCCCAACGACTCTGTCTCAATTCACCAAGGATGGAAACCTGCCTGCCCTTCTCCAGATACTGGTTCAGGCCTTCGGCGCTCTTTCCAAACATAGTGCAATTGAAGAAGTTGGCTTCATCCTCCCACCTGTTGTCAGCCGTCCTCTTTCTACGGTTAACAGCGAGAGAAAAACTACAGATAGCCATACCGCCACTGGAATAGCGAAGTTCGCTCTCCCGAGTAAGACGGCCCACCAATGCAATTACGTTCAAGTCATTTGCCATGCTTATGCTCCAATTCTTATATACTTGTACTTATACTTATTTTTCTGTATTGACAAACAGAAACTTCAAAATGGAGGTATTCAGCAAGAACGCCTTCTCAAATTCAATGATTGAGGAGGGGTCTGCCTTCATTTCAAAGTAGACGTAGTGGCCTTTTTCCTGTTTCTTGATATCGTAGGCGAGGTACTTGACGCCCATATCTTCCTGCTTGGTAATTTCTACCCCAGCCTTCTCAAAAAGCGAGGTGACTAGCTCCAAGCCTGACTTTGTCTTTTCTTCGTTTGCATCGAAGATGATTGTGAACTCATAATTTCTCATGGTTCCTCCTTACGGACTTAATGATCCGCCAAACTAGCGGATAAAGAGGTTCTCATTACCCTACCATATATCAGAGTTTTCAGTCAACAAAGCCGATCACTATATCCCCTAGCAAGAGAAGCTTTTGCAAGGGTTAAGGGCGAAAGTACAGCTGAGAGCCCACCCTAACACCTCAGCAATTCTTCAGCAAAAGACTCAGGAGAGTGTTGCACGATATAATCCTTCCACTCCTGGGGCAAGGGGGTGGAAACAGAGAGCTTTACCCGTTCTCCCCGCAAGAGCAGGGCCTTCTCACGGAGAAAAAACAATACCCCTGTCTTTTTATCCATTCGTAACCGTGTTCGTACCTGCCCTTTTTCCAAATGGAGATTCATGCAATCTTCACAAGGGGAAGAACGGCCGTGCAACACTTCGTAGCATTGCCTCCTGTTATCCAAGACGGTCAAACCAAGCCTCGTACGCAGGGATTCATTGGCATAGAGCAGTTCGCTTGTGTCAACATTACAAAGGTATATCTCCTCTTCCATCTGGGAGAACAGCCACTGCCTGTCCACCAGCTTCTCTCTTTCACCTAAGATCGGTTGCACCCCATACAAGCAGTAGCGATCCTTGCCCGCACGCTTTGCCTGGTAGAGGGCGAGGTCTGAGGTGTGGTAGAGCTCTCCAAAGGTACGTCCATGCTCGGGAAAGATGGAGACGCCCACACTACAACTTATACGAAGATCCTTCTTTTCACTCTTGAGGGTGCGTAAAGCTTGGCACAGGCCCTCTGCTTTTGTGATGGCAAGTTCATAGGAGGGTATCCCGGTGATAAAGACAGCGAACTCATCCCCTCCTGGGCGTGCGACGATGTCAGTAGGACGAAAGACCCCTTTGACAGCCTTTGCCACCTGGCGCAGCACTTCATCACCGCTGTCATGGCCGAAGGAGTCATTGACCCATTTGAACTGGTCAATATCAAGCATGAAAAAAGCTCCTAGAGTGTGCTGCCCCGAACAGAGGGCGATCTGGTCGGTGACCTGCTTCTCCAGGGCCAGGCGGTTCAAGGCCCCTGTCAACGGGTCAAGTTGTGTCTCTAGTGTCTTTTGGGCTAGTTGGCTGGCACCTTTGTCGGAATCCTGAATAACCAAGGTACAAACCGATGCTGAATCTCCTATATGTATCGAGTAGGACAACTGCGACCATCGGTACCCTGTAAATGCTTCGTTGTAGCTTGTTCGTCTGAAAGAGATATCCGTCTGCTCCTCCTTATACCGAGTAGAAGAGCATAAGGTGAGCGGACTGAAGAAAGGGGCAAAAACCTTCCTGTCCTGGGGATGGACATATCGCGAAGAGAAAATGGTGATCGCTTCATAGATATTTGCGAACTCATGGACTAGAAAAGCTATGCGCCCTTGCATATTAGCCTCGATAAGAGCGCCGGTATTCAGATCAAAAGAAATCCTGAAACTGGCAAGTTGCAAAGGAAGGCAAGAGTGATTATTGTTCACATCGGATATGAGAAACAAGTAGACAAGCTGGTCACCCTGTGAGTAGAGGTAGGAGCCTGTCATCTTCACCAGAGAGAGTGAGCGATCAAAACGGATCAGGTGAAACTCCACCTCTATGTCTGATTTGGTCTCTTTTGCATCCTCTATCGCCTTGAGGACAGAGCGTTGGTCGGAGGCAACGATAATGTCGCCAAAGTATCCCTCTATCTGGTCGACAAATGCTTTCTCTGGATAGCCAAAATAAGAGGTGGAGGAACCAGCCTTGTACAAGACTTTTGTACTCGCACCGAGTCCAACAACAAAGAAATCTAATGAGAACTTACCAAACGCCTTGAGCCACTCTACCGGGAAAGAGGTTTTATCCATGGAAGACCTCCCCTGTGTCTTACGTCTGCTTTTAATCTTAGCACGTGTGAGGGAAAAGAGATAGAAAAAAATTCCCTACCTGTAAGTCATGCAAAATGGCTCTTTCTCGCCAGCAAACCCTGTTCTTTGCCTAGTCTGGAACTAGCTTGAAAGCTCAAAATTTTTACACACCCATGCAAATGCTGGTTCGAAGAACATAGAAAACCGCCGGA
>CAZPOJ010000206.1:0-4168 GCA_964588005.1 uncultured Sphaerochaeta sp. | reverse complement strand
CGGCATCAGCCTGTTACTTCCTCGTCAAGGGGGGAGATTTAAGCCTGATAGTTAATCAGGTAATGAATACGTACTACACTAACTATGTAATCATTGCTGTTCCTCTGTTCATTTTTACAGCTAATGTCATGAATACCGGAAAAGTGACCGATATGATCTTTACCTTTGCTGGAGGCCTTGCTGGAAGAATGAGGGGTGCTTTAGGACATGTAAACATTCTTGCCTCCCTAATTTTCTCCGGAATGACAGGATCGGCCATCGCAGATGCTGCTGGCTTGGGTAAGATTGAAATAGCAGCTATGAAAGAAGACGGGTATGATGCTGAATTTGCATGTGCTATTACTGCTGCATCAGCTACCATAGGCCCCATCTTTCCCCCATCAATACCATTGGTAATTTATGCTATGTTGAGCAGCACCTCTGTAGGGGCACTCTTCATGGGAGGCATGATCCCTGCTGTGTTACTAGCCCTTTTCCTTATGGTATACGTTGCTATCGTTGCGAAAAAAAGAAACTACCCTAGAGGCGAAAAGATTGTGTGGAAAACTTTCCTGCGCTTCTCCTTGAGGGCCCTTCCTGCACTTCTGACCCCAGTGATTCTGCTTGTTGGAATATATACAGGAATAATGACCCCAACAGAAGCAGGAGCCATCGCAGGGCTCTACGCCATCCTAGTGTCGGTATTTGCGTATAAGGCTATGGGGCTTGATGACCTGCTCGAAGTGGTAAAGACCTCAATAAAAGATATTGGGGCAACCAGCATCATGATAGGAGCAGCTGCAGTAATCAGTTATATAGTTGCAAGAGAACAACTAGCTGCAAATATTGCAAACTGGATCTTGGGCGTTACGACCAATAAGACCACATTCCTTATCCTCGTTAATATATTTATTCTAATCCTAGGAATGTTTATGGATACATCTACCATACAATTGGTTTTCGTGCCTATCCTAATCCCCGTAGCCAGTACATTGGGAATTGATATGATCCATTTCGGCTTGGTAGTCACCTTCAATATGATGGTAGGCCTTTCCACCCCGCCCTTTGGGATGTTGCTCTTTATTACCGCAGGAATTTCCGGGACTCCATTGAAAGGGATCATGCGTGAAATCATCTGGCCACTCGTGGTCATGTTGATCGTCTTGATAATTATTACCTATTTCCCCGAAATAACCCTCTTCTTGCCACGGACAGTAGGTCTTATTTAGGAGTATCTACATATGAAAAAAAATTATAACGGCTGTTGGCCGACCATGATTACCCCATTTACTGAAGACAATAATGTTGACTTTAAGGCTATCTCAGCCATAGTCGACTGGTACGTCGAGCGTGGGTGTGATGGAATATTTGCTGTATGTCAGTCAAGTGAAATGTTCTTCCTGTCAGAACGGGAAAAGCTTGATATAACCAAGGCTGTTGTAGAAGCTGCAGACTCACGAGTAAAGGTCATTGCTTCCGGTCATACTAGCGATGACCATCAAGAACAAATCCAACAACTTGGGGCTATGAGCCAAACAGGTGTAGATGCTGTAGTCCTGGTTGCTAATCGTATGGCTAAGCAGCATGAAGGGTCAACTGTATTCGATGCCAATGCTGAAGACATATTCACGCAACTGCCTGATGTTACCTTCGGTATCTATGAGTGCCCTTACCCTTACCTTCGTTTGCTTACCGATGAATTTCTAGCGTCCTGTGCACAAAGGGGTAAACTGATTTTCCTCAAGGATGTTTCGTGCAGCCTGGATATAGAAAAACGTAGGGTAGAACTGGTAAAAGGTACCAATCTTGCCTTATTCAACGCGAATACCTCTACATTGCTAGATTCACTGATCGCTGGCTATCATGGCTATAATGGTGTCATGGCTAACTTTCATATTGATATCTACAAGTGGATGTATGAGCATTTCAAAGACCAAATCGAACTTGCCAGGGAGGTCAGTGACTTCTTGACCATTGCAGCGATTACAGAGGCACGATCATATCCAGTCAATGCAAAATACCATTTTAGCCGTACAGGGGTAAATATGAGCTTGGTAACACGGGCAAAGAGTGTGGATTTGCTCAATGAAAATGGGCGTCATGAGATAGAGAGCCTCATTAGGCTTGAACAAGCTATGAGAACCCGATTAGGCCTCAAGCAATGAACAAGGCCAATGTCCTTCTCAAGAAAATGCAGGATGGAGGGTGCAAGACAATTGGAGGGCATGTATTCCTCACTGATCCTTCCATTACTGAAGCTATGGCAATGTATGGCTATGACTTTATCTGGATCGACGCAGAACATGGGCCCTTTGACAAGCACAACCTACAGATGCATGTAATGGCTGCCAATTCCGGTGGAGCCGCTGCCTTTGTGAGGGTTACAGAAAACAATCCGGCTGTAATAAAGCCTGTGTTGGAAATGGGAATTGACGGTATTATCATACCCATGATACAGACAGAAAAGGACGCTCGAAATGCTATCGAAGCCTGCCTGTACCCTCCCAAAGGGATACGAGGATTTGGTCCGAGAAGGGCAAACAGGTATGGCCAAATTCCAATTGGGACATATTTGGATGATGCCCCTACTGCTTTTTTGAAAATATTACAAATAGAACATATCCTCGCAGTGGAGAATCTTGAGGCTATACTTGCCGTACAAGGACTGGATGCTATAATCATCGGTCCTAACGACCTCTCAGCTTCTATAGGGCTCTTAGGCGACATCATGCACCCTGAGGTGCTTTCGCTAGGAAAGAAAATCATCTCCTCTGCAAAGATAGCACAAACCCCTGTAGGTGTTTCCATCGGACCTGATGAAAAGACCATACATGCCTGGATGGATTTAAATCCTGACTTCATCAGCGTAGGGGACGATATCTCCTTTTTACAACAAGGAGTAATAAAGGCACTCACGATGGTACATATGCATGCATAGAGGTACATGCCATAGTCGTATGGAAATCTCTTGTCTTTTACTTTACTCTGCAAAGAGGAAAACCATAGAT
Organism: uncultured Sphaerochaeta sp.; assembly: GCA_964588005.1. GTDB lineage: Bacteria > Spirochaetota > Spirochaetia > Sphaerochaetales > Sphaerochaetaceae > Sphaerochaeta. The sequence goes on along the minus strand of CAZPOJ010000206.1, from coordinate 1,181 downwards.
CAAAGGAGTTGCTGTTGAATAATGCCGAATTTTCCCCCTCACGAACAAATCTAAGCCAGCAGGTAGCAGACCACCTTGAGGAAGTAATACTCTCCTCTCCCACCTCCAGGGTTTCTGAAAAACTTCCCTCTGAAATGAAGCTTGCCAAACAATACAATGTAAGCAGACCCATCATCAGAGAAGCCATGAAACTATTACAGGAAAGAGGACTTATCATACTGAAAAATGGTTCTGGCTCGTATATTTCACGCCCTAAGAGTGATACGGTAATGAATGCAGTAAGCCGTATTATGCAGGCTGACAATATAAGCGCTGAAGAACTTACCCAAGTTCGTTGCATCCTAGAGTTATCCTCGATCGATCTTGCAGTTCAACATATCACCGATGAGCAAATTAATGAGATGAGTGACATTCTTGCCGATTTTGCCGACACTACCCTCCCTCTGAAAAAACGCGTCTCTCTGGATGAGGCATTCCATATTGCCATAGCAAAGGCTGGTGGAAACAACCTCCTGGTCATGTTCATAACAGTCCTTACCTCCTTATTACGCGATTATATGGGAAAGGGAATTCTTGTAGATGGAGGTATTGAGGATGCTATCAAGCGCCATCGTCAAATACTCTCTGCGCTTGAGAAACGCGATGCCCAGGCAGCCCATCAAGCTATGGCAGACCATCTACGTGTCTCAAGCGAAAATGTGAAAGAGTTTGACAAGCAAGGCATCAAGCTTGCTAAAAAAACAGGTAAAACCAATCAGAAAACATAGTATCTGATCTTTATACCCTATGGAATTGTTTCCCAAAAACTTAGGCTCTATCCTCCATAGTAAACATCTCTTCTCCTCTATGTATACGTATCGGACTAACCCTTTTCACGATTTGCAGAGTATCATGGTCTTTTGCCCTAGCTCCAATGCTAGGGTGATTAGTAGAGTTTTCAGTATCTACTGGTACATCAAACAGGGCCTTGTGAGAGTAAGATACGATTTGAAGGCAGGAAAAAAGAGGCTTGAGGAGGCAAGAGATGGACAAGAATGAACTCATTGAGAAGAGTTAACAGGAGTTTGGCAAAGATGCTCGCCAAGCCTATGGCGGTGTACAGTTGATGCCTCCCATGTAGAACTTATGATACCGTGCTTTTTTCAAGAATAATCCCCCCTTCCTGCTCACCTCTTGTACAA
>CAZPOJ010000205.1:0-4223 GCA_964588005.1 uncultured Sphaerochaeta sp. | reverse complement strand
GGCGTCAGGTACTCACCTTCTGGCAGGAGAACCCGGCTTTCTGGTGCTACTTCACCGTGAAGGGGCACCTCTCGGGTGACTTCTGGATGATTGAGGACAAGATGACCGGAGAGGAGCACATACTGTATTCCAAGGGTATCTCTTCCATGCAGAAAGAGAAGGAATCAGATAGCCAGAGCTTCTTGTGCATCATGCAGCCCAATGGACAGTGTTTGCAGACTGTTGGGATCATCAAGCGATATTTACTGCCTGTCTCTGACTTCCTGTTCTATTGTACGCTGTTCAAACCCGAAGAGAGTTTGAAAGCGATCCTATACAGACACTTTGTGAAGTTCTGGGAGCTGGATACTGTCGCACATATGACCGCCGTCAAACACCAAAGCTATGAAATTGGCTACACATGGCAGCCTTTCTCCCTGGCTGAGTTTGATACGGCAAAGCTGGGAGGGAAATGGAACACCTGGAAACACGACTCACTAGAGAAGTACTTTATCAAAGAGCCCGATGAAGGCATGGCCTCCCTTCCTGGCAGGGAATTGCTTGAAACAGCAATCCCTGCAATGGGGGCATCTATCGTCAGGGATCCGAAAACCGGGGATATGGGTCTGGCTACCAATAGTGAGGTAGCCTACCCTTTCTATGCAGCTATCCTAGACCGGGCGTATCCTGAACTGCAGTTACCCAAGAAGCCCTCCCTCTTTGTCTCAATGGCGATACGCACCCTAGCACAAACGGCAGATCTGCCATTTCCCTGGAAGAAGTTCCAATCCATCCTTGAGTACAGTGAAGAGCCCAAGCGGGACGTTGGTTTCGATATGGATGTGTTGGTGGGCCAATTCCAAGAAGCATACCTAAACAACACCCCCCTTGATTTCGACAAGGTTGCCAAAGCGTCAGGATTGGATAGGGAGTTTGTAAAAGATCTTTGGGAAAGATTTGATCAAGATGATGGATTCTTTGATCAGGAGGATGAAGAAGACGAAGAGGACTATATCTACTACGTTGTCCCTGATGAAGATAAAGGGTTTGAACTGGGTGAGTTTCCAATGCCGGACGATTTGCTTGACGAGGTGTTGTACCATAGCCTCCCTGATTCTGAAATCTATGTGTTCCTCTTTGATAGGATGGCGAAAGCTCACAAAATCTTCCTGCAGCTTGCTAACGAGGAGTTTGCCCAAGAGATCCAACAGCTGGGAATGCTCAGAAGTATCCAAAGGTTGTTTACCACCACCTTTGAAAAAGAGCTTGCGTATCCTGTGATGAACAGCTTTTTCTGGATCCTCTCCCATAAGGGCAAGGATTGGGTTCCTGTGCGCAGCTATGCTATTGAGATGCTGAAGTGGATACCAACAGAGATACTCCACGTCTATGGGGAGCAGGAGCTTTTTATCCAGGAGTTCAGCATGTTTGTAAAAAGACAGCTCTGTACAAAAGGCATCTGCACGCTGGCAAAGCGACCGACCGCTGAAGAGCTAAAAAAGGGTACGTATTCCATCAAGGGAACAGATGCCTTCTTTACCCTGCTTAAGATCCGCGAAGAAGATGATTAATAGTAGGAGTAAGGATGTAAAAAAGGCATACGGGAAAAACCTTAAGAAGCAAAGGTAAAAAATGAGCAGCAGAAAACGAGTTTTCCTCTTCCCTTTTTACATGTTTCCTGTACCATACTCTGTATGAAAGAGTACAACGAACTAAAAAGATATTGTAATAAGATGAACAAGGGCTTTAGTGCAATTGAAGCCTTTGTGAACCAGTGGGGCCAAAGCAAGAAACCTATTCGAAAGGTAACGGATGAGATCCTCGCATCCGGTGGCCCTGATGACCTCACAAAAGCGTATACAATGGCTAGTGCACACCTTTATCTCCTCTCTGAGTTCTTTCAAAGCCCTAAGGCTATGAAACAACTGCAAGAGAAGCATGGCGCTAGTATTCCCACCGCAGGGTATGAGGAACTCTCCTATTGGAAGAAGAACCCTGCATTTTGGTGTTACTTCTCCGTCAAGAAGGAGATCTACCAACACTTCTGGGTAATAGTGGACAATCTTACAGGAGAGGAGCACATCCTCCACTCTGATGGCATAACATCCATGCAGGGGTGGGACGATGCAAAGGATATGAACTTCCTCGCTCTGATGTTACCTAGCGAAGGGTGCCTACAGGCGCTAGGCGCTATTAGGTACAACAGGCTCCCTGTTTCTGACTTCCTATTCTACTGCTCGCTGTTTAAGCCTGAAGAGGGGCTTAGGGCAATACTAAGTAAACACTATATTAAGTTCTGGAAACTAGACACCATCGCTCCCCTCCCTGTAGTAAAGCATAAAAGCTTTACGATGGGATTTGGATGGCAACCTTTTACCCTCACCGAGTTTGATGGTTCACGTCTTCCAGGAGAGTGGGTATCATTAACGCTAGGCACTCAACAGAAGTTCTATATTCAACAAGCTGATCGGAGCATGGATGATCTTCCTAACAGGGATCTGTTAGAGAGTGAGGTTCCTGCTATGGCTGGCAGTATTGTGAGGGACACCCGTACAGGGGAGATGGGCATTGTTACCAATACCGAGGTGGCCTACCCCTTCTATGCAGCTATCATACGACGAATCTACCCTTCTGTTCAGTTGCCTGAAAGGCCTTCTGTTTTTATTAGTGCAGCCCTACGTTCTGTTACAAACTCAATGGATCTTCCCTTTCCTTGGAAGAAGTTTTTAGATTTGATTGAGCTCAAAAAAGAAGAAGAGCCTACACTGGCTGAGGAGCTATCACAATTGCAACATGATCTTGAGGATATATATAGGGAGGCCCAACGCACAGGAGAGACCCTTGATATTGATGCTATCAGCAAGGCTGCAAAGATTGACAGGGAGTTAGCGCAAAGGATGTTTGGTGATTATGATGAATGGATCAATGACGACTATTTTGCCGATCAGACAGAAGAGGATGGCGAGGACAAATAACAGTCTGAAACACTCGTCTTAGAGCTTGCCTCTCAAGACAAGGAGTTCCAGCTTGCTAGGGGTGACAGAGTACTCTCTGTACGAGGACCTGGGCAGTTCTAAACTCTTTACTATTGGCTACGGGGAAGCGGCATAGAGGAGTTTTACTCGGCTGAGCAATGAGACCTTTATCTCTCAAGTTTACAGTATGGCAGAACACCTTTTTCGAAGGGAATAGCACTTGCCTCACCTTCACTAAAATTGGTGCCGAACCAGAAGACATGCTTACAAGTATCATTTCGTACAGTGGAGATATGAGCTACTGCTGTTATCCATGATAGTTTACTGTATGGAGTAATCTTTACACTATCAAGAGTATAGTTTACTATATAGAGTAATCTATACAAACCAACAGAGAGCCTAAAATACCCGATGGTGCTTGAAAGAGATAAGGAGTTCCCCCATGTATATACAACGTGATGAGTACATAGAACAGTTCAGACCATTTTTTCATAGGGATATCGTGAAAGTACTGACAGGAATCAGGCGTAGCGGAAAATCAGTGATGCTCCATCTGATACAGGATGAGATGGAGCAAGAAGGGGTTCTTCGCTCTTCCATGCTCTCCATCAACTTTGAGTCCATGAAAGAGACTTTTGTCACAAACCTAAGGGATACCTACGCACATGTCAAAGCTTTTGCTGAAGAACAGGATCAGAAAATCTATCTATTCTTTGACGAAATCCAAGAGTTGGAAGGTTGGGAAAAGCTGGTAAACTCCTGCATGGTAGATTTCGCTTGTGATATCTATATCACAGGATCAAATGCCAACCTACTTTCAGGAGAGCTTGCAACCTACCTAGGGGGCAGGTATGTCGAATTCACTATTTTTCCCCTTTCCTTCAAAGAGGTATTGTCAACTTTAAAAGGTTCCAAGCAGGAGGCTTTCCAGACCTATCTTAAGCGTGGGGGTATGCCCTTTCTCTATCAGGGTGTAATGGGTGAAGAATCTGTTGTAAAGTACCTTGAGGATATCTTTGATTCCATCATCATCAAGGATATTGCACGCCGTGAAAACATCCGTGATATAGAGCTGCTACGTCGCATTATCCTTTTCCTCATGGCCAAAATGGGGAACGCTTTCTCAGCAAAAGATATAGTTGATCATTTAAAAAATCTTGGTCGAACCTTATCGATGGAAACTCTTTACAACTATATCGAGTACGGTAAGCGAGCATTCTTATTCCATAGCATTCCACGATATGACATTGAGGGTAAGGCTCTGTTGAA
>CAZPOJ010000204.1:0-4285 GCA_964588005.1 uncultured Sphaerochaeta sp. | reverse complement strand
CCATTGATGTTTGCCGCGGGAGGAAACCTTAATACAGAGGTAGTGTCGACTCTTCTCAGAGCAGGTGCCGAGGTACATGCAAGGGATGAGGATGGACTTACAGCGTTGATGGCAGCTGCATGGAATACTACTAATACCGAAGTGCTTTCCATCTTGATTGAAGCAGGCGCCGATGGTTTTATACAGGATAGTTCGGGAAAGACCGCTTTCGATTATGCTAAGGATAATCCTGCTATCAAAGGGACGAAAGTATATTGGAAGTTGAATGACATGCGGTACCAGTGAAGCAGATACTGGATCCTCTAGTCCCTGAAAACCTTTCTGAGCAAGGCCCTTGCCCGGAGATAGCTTTTTTTGCTTTCGAACAATCTTAAGGAATTTGTCTCACCATACTCGTTTTATGTTTCTGCATCCAGCCGATAGACAAAACAAACCCTCTGGTGCATAGTCCTTGCAGGAGGAAAGCAGATCGTTTAGTTGTCTGCTAAGAGTTACCCATGCCTGATACCCTGAACTTCTGTGCCATCGACTTTGAGACCGCCTGCTACCAGCGTGCAAGTGCCTGTGCTGTGGGCCTGGTCAAGGTACGCAATGGAGAACTGGTCGACCAGTTCTATACCCTCATCAAGCCACCTACAGGTATGCATATCATCCCGGGCTTTACCGCTATCCACGGCATCAGGATGCGTGATGTGGCTCACGCACCAACCTTTGCAGGGGCATGGCCAGAAATTGAGGCTTTCATCGGATTCGATCCCCTTGTTGCGCACAACAGTAGCTTCGACCGCAGTGTCCTCAAGTACTGTCTTGAGTATTACCATATCAACTTTCCCCTGCCCTCTTTCTCCTGCACAGTACAATCTGCACGAAGGGCTTGGCCCACTTTGATGAATCACAAGCTCGACACAGTCAGCAGATATCTGGGCATTGAGCTGACTCACCACGAAGCCTTGAGCGATGCCCTTGCCTGTGCCAAGATATATCTTGCAGCCAACACGTTTTCCTCTCAACAGAACTGACAGGAGAGCCTTGGCAATCCAATATCTTTTCCTATAAGTAATTATCGCTTCTAGCAAACAAACCCTCCCGGGAATCAGCTTTGTTTTTGTCTTATTCATTTCTATTTACATCTCTTACAAGGAAATCTGGAGAATATTCCCTTGTATTGGAGAAGAACAGCCAAAAAAATTGTAAACGTTTACAATTTTCTTGACAACGCACATAATCCATGTAATGATTTGTAAAGATGAATTAAGAACCTAAGGATTTTTAGACTCTCCAAGCGAGAATCTTTAATCGTATCCAATACAATAGGGAGGTGGCTTTGAACAATATTGTGTTATCGATGAAAGCCATAGACAAGCGATTTTCTGGTGTACACGCCTTAAAACAGGTAGACTTCACCCTAAAAGAGGGAGAGATACATGCGCTTGTAGGTGAAAACGGTGCAGGAAAATCTACACTCATGAAAGCCCTCACGGGAATCTTTCCCAAGGATTCAGGAGAGATTTATTATAGGGGCAAGCTTTTTAATCCACACAGTCCAAAGCAGGCACTGAATGCAGGTATTGCCATAGTCCACCAGGAACTGAACATGATGGACCACCTCACTGTTGCGGAGAACCTTTTCATAGGACGTGAGTCCACCAAGCTCAACGGCTTGCTGCTTGATAAGAAAGAGCAGAACCAACGGGCACGCGACCTGCTCAAGAAGCTTAACATGGACATCGATGTAGAACTCAAGCTAGGCGATCTCACTGTCGGCAAACAGCAGATGATTGAGATAGCGAAGGCTGTTAGCTACAACCTGAAAGTCCTGGTCCTGGACGAGCCTACGGCAGCTCTTACCGATACTGAGATTGCAGACCTCTTTATCATCATGAGGGACCTTGCCTCCAAAGGTGTAGGAATGATCTACATCTCCCACCGCCTCGATGAGATCGGGGAGATTTCAAACCGCGTTACTGTCCTGCGTGATGGTGAACTTGTAGGAACAAAAGAGACAAAAGAGCTGACCAAAGATGAGATGATCAACATGATGGTCGGTCGTGTCATCTACGAAAAGCCCAAGTGCAAGAGCAACTGCCCCCCTGATGCCCCTGTCGTGCTGAAGGTATCCAACCTTTGTGCAGGGAATATGGTCAATGATGTGAGCTTCGACCTGCACAAGGGAGAAATCCTAGGCTTTGCCGGCTTGATGGGAGCGGGACGAACAGAGACAATGCGGGCCCTGTATGGTGCAGACGAATCAACAGGGAGTATCGAGGTCTATGGACGCAAAGTCCTGATAAAAAACCCCATGGATGCGGTAAAGCTTGGTATAGGGTATCTGTCCGAGGATAGAAAGCGCTACGGCCTCGCTACAAAGCTATCGGTGATCGAAAACTCTGTGATGGCATCCTATGAAGAGTTGTCGCCATCCATTCTGATTAATAACAATGTTTTGGTTGACCAGACAAAAGAGTATGTGAAGAAGCTTTCCATCAAGACCCCGTCCATCGACCAGTTTGTACTAAACCTCTCTGGGGGAAACCAACAGAAGGTTGTCATTGCGAAATGGTTGATAAAAAATAGCTCCATCCTTATTTTTGACGAACCGACACGAGGTATCGATGTCGGGGCCAAGAGTGAAATCTATGCCCTGATGAATGAGTTGGTCAAGGAAGGAAAGTCCATCATCATGATCAGCTCCGAATTGGGAGAGGTCTTGCGAATGAGTGACAGGGTTGTGGTCATGAATGAAGGTAGGATCACTGGAATCTTAGATATTGAAGATGCGACCCAAGAGAAAATCATGGGTTTGGCAACACTTTACAAATAGGAGTGTGGCGAGTATGGCTACTAAAGAGAATCTAGAATTGAGGGAAAAGAAGAGCGGTATCAATATGCAGAAACTTCTTGCACCTTTAGCTTTGGTTATAATTTATGTTTTTTTCTCAATCTTTGGGAGAAACTTCTTTTCCTTAACCACTTTGGTCAATATCCTTGACTCCTCCTACTACATAGGCTTTATTGCCATAGGAGTTACCTTTGTCATCATAACCGGTGGCATTGACCTGAGTCTCGGAACCGTCATGATGGCTTCTGCCATTATAGGAGGAACAGCCTATAAGACGTGGGGCTGGCCCATGTGGATATCGCTGCTCTTGATCTTGTTTGTAGGAACCGCCTTTGGTCTGCTGAACGGTATCCTTATTTCCAAGCTCAAGCTTCCTCCGTTTATCGCTACCCTCGGAACCCAGATGATAAGTCTTGGAACCGGCTCGATAGTATCCAATGTGCGTAGCGCTACATTCCCCCCCCGTGGTGCGGCTGACGGGTGGTTCAAGAGCATCTTTAAATTCATCACCCCAGGAAACCACTCTATCCCCACCGGGGCAATAGTACTCTTTTTCACAGCGTTTCTTGCCTATGTCATCCTGACCAAGACGAAGATGGGAAGATATATCTTTGCCATTGGATCGAACAAGGATGCGGCAAGACTCTCTGGAGTTGATGTACAAAAATGGGAGATGATGGCCTACGTCATAGCAGGCTTCACCGCAGGTATGGGAGGAATTTCCTTTGCTGCAGTCTATACCACCGTCATGCCTGCACAGGGAGCCGGCTTTGAGCTCTACGCCATCGCAGGTGCCGTAATCGGTGGAACTTCCCTCTCTGGCGGAGCAGGATCTGTATTCGGTACCATGATCGGTGTCTACATCATGAGTGTGCTTCGTTCAGGTCTGCCTTCCATGAACCTGCAGTCACAGTACCAGACCTTCTTCACCGGTGTTGTGGTCATCGGCGCTGTACTGCTGGATATCTATCGGACCCAAAAGGCTACCGAAGTAAAGATTCTCACTCCGGCAGATGAGTTCCGTGAAGAAAAACTGGCAACCCTTGAAAAATTAAAACAAGACCTTGCACAGGCAGGAAGCCCGCAACAAAGAAGCGAGCTCCAGGATGCCATGAAAAAGGTCAAGAAAGAGATGAACTCTACCTATCGCAAGATGAAAAAGGAAGAGAAGGATGAGCAAGCTCGCCTAGCCCTACAGGAGAAAGAGTTTGCAATGACACTAGAGGACAAGCAGTCCTAGGTTGTTTTTACTATGGTTATATCCGAAGGCGTATGCCCTCGGTAGATTTTAGGAGGTTCACATGAAAAAAAGTTTTGTAATTCTACTGGCTTTAATTGTTCTTGCTTCTTTTGCACCAATTTTTGCCCAGGCAGCTTCAGAACAAAAGCCCTACATCGCTGTTGTTTCCAAAGGCGAGCAGCACGATTTCTGGCAGCAGGTTAAAC
>CAZPOJ010000203.1:0-4285 GCA_964588005.1 uncultured Sphaerochaeta sp. | reverse complement strand
CCCGACAAGGAATTTCGCTACCTTAGGACCGTTATAGTTACGGCCGACATTCACGAGGACTTGGGTTCCGAGCTTCGGCGTTTTATTGCTAAAACGCCTAACAAGTTGCCTTAATCTTTTCGCATTGGTCACGTGTCACGCCCTATACGTTGTTTTAACAACTTAGCAGAGCGCTATGCTTTTGGTAAACAGTCGCAAAGCTCACTTTACTGTGGCCGTCCTTTCGGACGGCACCCCTTCTCCCGAAGTTACGGGGCTATTTTGCCTAGTTCCTTAGAGAGGTTTCTCTCGCGCGCCTTAGAATACTCATCTCACCCACCTGTGTCGGTTTACGGTACGGGCGAACTGGGGAGCGTAGTTAAGACTTTTCTTGGCAAGGGGTCTGCGGGAGCGCGCGGGTATTATTCCGCGCTGTGAATCCGGTCACTTAACCCGTTTTCCCGTGCTTGCGTCATCTTAACCTAACCCCAGCCCGGCGAAGGAATATTGACCTTCTGTGCATCGACTACGCCTTACGGCCTGGCCTTAGCTCCCGGCTAAACCTGGGAGGACGAACCTGCCCCAGGAATCCTTAGGTTTACGGCGATCAGAATTCTCATCTGATTTATCGCTACTCGTGTCTGCATTCTCTCTAGTTGGTGCTCCACCTCGGGTTTCCCCTTGGCTTCAATGCTGCAACTATGCTCTCCTACCACTCTCAACGACCTTGGCCTTTGAGAATCCGTAGCTTCGGTACAAGGTTTAATCGCCAATCATTTTCGGCGCGGCATCGCTCGATGAGTCAGCTGTTACGCACTGTTTAAATGATGGCTGCCTCTAAGCCAACATCCTCACTGTCTTTGCGACGTCACATCCTTTCCACTTAACCTTGTTTGGGCACCTTAGCTGACGGTCTGGACTGTTTTCCTCTCGGCAATGAAGCTTATCCCCCACTGCCTGACTGCTGAAATAATGGGTTCCATGGTATTCGGAGTTTGATTGGTTTTGGTAGCCCGGTAAGGCCCCTAAGCCATCCAGTGCTCTACCTCCATGGAGTACTTAGTCAACACTCGCCCTCAAGCGATTTCGGAGAGAACCAGCTATCACGGGGTTTGATTAGTCTTTCGCTCCCACACTCAAGTCATCCCAGGACTTTTCAACGTTCACGGGTTCGGTCCTCCACTGTGTGTTACCACAGCTTCAACCTGCTCAAATGTAGATCACCTCCGCTTCGGGTCTATTACCAGCAACTCTATTCGCGCTATTCACACTCGCTTTCGCTTCGCCTCCGGAATCTTCATCCCTTAAGCTTGCTACTGATAATAACTCGCAGACTCATTATGCAAAAGGCAGGCGGTCACGCCCTTTTTGGCGCTCCCACACTTTGTATGCAAATGGTTACAGATTCTTTTCACTCCCCTAGCAGGGGTTCTTTTCACCTTTCCCTCGCGGTACTTGTTCACTATCGGTAGCCGGGTAGTATTTAGCCTTATCCCATGGTCGGGACAGATTCATGCAGAGTTCCACTTACACCGCATTACTTGGGATACCACAGACCGACCTACAGCTTCGCTTACGTGGCTTTCACACCCTATGGCCGTTCTTTCCAAAACGTTCAGCTCGCCTTCAATCATGGTCTTTAGCGTGGTCCCGCAACCCCGAAAGGATAAATCCCTTCGGTTTGGGCTCTTCCGGTTTCGCTCGCCACTACTCACGGAATCATCTTCATTTTCTTTTCCTGGGGTTACTGAGATGTTTCACTTCACCCCGTTCGCCTTCCTGGACTATGAATTCATCCAGAAATGACAGCACATTACTACTGCCGGATTGCTCCATTCGGAAATCTGCGGATCGGTACTTGTTTGCAGTTACCCGCAGCTTTTCGCAGCTTACCACGTCCTTCTTCGCCTCCCGGCTCCTAGGCATTCACCATTTGCACTTAGTAGCTTGATCAGAAATCTATTCTTCTCTATCTATTGCGCTTACTCTCTTTCTCAGATTATAAACTGTAATTCTTTTGCCCTAATTACTTGCAATTTCTCTTTCTATTAGTGCATGTATTTCAAAGAACAACCGCCTCCCACTCACGCCTAAACATAAGCGGAAAGCATAAAATAACACTCTACCCAACAGTGGTGGGCCTGACTGGACTTGAACCAGTGACCCCGCGCTTATCAAGCGCGTGCTCTAACCAACTGAGCTACAAGCCCGATCTCTTCAATCATCCAAACCTGCCCACTCCATCATCCCCAGACTCCAAACGCCTGGTGGAGCTGAGGAGACTCGAACTCCTGACATAGTGCTTGCAAAGCACTCGCTCTACCACCTGAGCTACAGCCCCCCGAAAACTGAATTGTGCGATCGTACAACAAAACCTGAGCGTGAATCCTATTTATGAATCCACTCGACTAAGTGCATATCTCTATGCACCTCTTTTTCTCCTTAGAAAGGAGGTGATCCAGCCGCAGGTTCCCCTACGGCTACCTTGTTACGACTTCATCCCAATCACCATCCATACCTTAGGCACCTGCCTCGATTGCTCGTTAGCTCAATGACTTCGGGTACAAACGGCTTTCATGATGTGACGGGCGGTGTGTACAAGGCCTGGGAACGTATTCACGGCGCCGTAGCTGATGCGCCATTACTAGCGATTCCAGCTTCATGCCGGCGAATTGCAGCCGACAATCCGAACTGAGCGTGCTTTTATCGGATTGGCTCCTCCTTGCGGACTCGCTTCCCTCTGTAGCACGCATTGTAGTACGTGTGCAGCCCTGGCCATAAGGGCCATACTGACTTGACGTCATCCCCACCTTCCTCCCCTTTTGTAAGAGGCAGTCTCTCCAGAGTGCTCCAGCCTCTCGGCCAGGTGGCAACTGAACATAGGGGTTGCGCTCGTTGCGGGACTTAACCCAACATCTCACGACACGAGCTGACGACAGCCATGCAGCACCTGTGCAGACTGTGATTGCTCACTCGTCGGGCTTTCACCCTTCTACTATCTGCATGTCAAGGCCAGGTAAGGTTCTTCGCGTTGCATCGAATTAAGCCACATACTCCACCGCTTGTGCAGGCCCCCGTCAATTTCTTTGAGTTTTAGTCTTGCGACCGTACTCCCCAGGCGGCACACTTAATGCGTTGGCTTCGCCACGTAAGGGGTCGATCCCTCACACAGCAAGTGTGCACCGTTTACTGCCAGGACTACCGGGGTATCTAATCCCGTTTGATCCCCTGGCCTTCGTGCCTCAGCGTCAGGTATTGTCCAGAGACTCGCCTTCGCCACTGGTCTTCCTCTTGATATCTACGCATTTCACTGCTACTCCAAGAATTCCAGTCTCCCCTCCAATCCTCAAGTAATGCAGTCTCCCAGGCGAGCTCCACGTTAAGCATGGAGATTTCACCTAAGTCTTACACTACCGCCTACGCACCCTTTACGCCCAGTGATTCCGAACAACGCTTGGGACCTCTGTATTACCGCGGCTGCTGGCACAGAGTTAGCCGTCCCTTCCTCTTTTGCTACTATCTATGTAACCATCTCTTAAACAATCACACCTGCTCACAAATGACAGGGGTTTACGAGCCGAAGCCCTTCATCCCCCACGCGGCGTCGCTCCTTCAGGGTTGCCCCCATTGAGAAAGATTCTCGACTGCTGCCACCCGTAGGTGTCTGGACCGTGTCTCAGTTCCAGTGTGGCTGATCGTCCTCTCAGACCAGCTACCCGTCATAGCCTTGGTAAGCTCTTACCTCACCAACCAGCTGATAGGACGCGGGCTTACCTGTGAGCGCCAGGCCTCTCGGTCCCCAACTTTAGAAACCAGATGTCCCCACCCAGTATCCACATTCGGTATTAGTCCGCCTTTCAGCGAATTATCCCTAACTCAAAGATAAATTACCCACGTGTTACTCACCCGTTCGCCACTCCAATATGCAAATATTGCTACCCGCATACCAGCGTACGACTTGCATGTCTTATCCACGCCGCCAGCGTTCGTTCTGAGCCAGAATCAAACTCTCCGTAAATGAAAAGTTTTGAGTACTTCTATACTTCTCTAATATAACTATTATCTCATTCTCTCTCAAAGTCACCTTCAAGAGGGCTCTGTTAACTATCGCACAATTCAATTTTCAAGGAACATCACGGCAAACCATGCCTAACCTGAATTAAGCACAACTCGCCCAAAAAATCAACTCACCCACAAGCTACCCCAATCCATTTTGAGGCGAAGAATCCCATCCGGCTAGCTTGCTTCCTAAAAAAGACAAACCAGCACCTACCAGCTCTCTTCAATTTTGGATGATCTCAAACCC
>CAZPOJ010000202.1:0-4308 GCA_964588005.1 uncultured Sphaerochaeta sp. | reverse complement strand
TAATATCGCTTGAACGTACAGATACCAATACCCTATAGTATAGGAAAGATCATAGCGTATGCTGTCAGGAGAACAAAAGTGCAATCCATCAAAGCCGCTTCAGTACAGTTCAACCATCACCAGGACGACAAGGCATATAACCTTGGCGTCATCAAAAAGTTCGTAGAGCAAGCTTCCCTTGAGCATATCGACCTAATCGTATTCCCTGAGATGTGCATCACCGGATACTGGCATGTGAGAAATCTCTCTGAGCCTGAGGTTCGCTCTTTGGCAGAACCTGTTCCCAGCGGCCCTTCTACCCAAGCTCTCATAGCCCTTGCCCTACAGCACAAGATGACCATCGGAGCCGGCCTCATTGAACTCTCTGCAGAAGGGGAGCTCTACAACACCTATGTAGTGGCCATGAGCGACGGCACCTTTGCCAAGCATAGAAAACTGCACTGCTTCATCTCAGCCCATATGAAGAGCGGGGATACCTACACTGTCTTTGATACTCCCTTAGGGGTCCGGATGGGTATCCTTATCTGCTATGACAACAACATCATTGAGAATGCACGCATAACTTCCCTGATGGGAGCCGAGGTCCTGCTCGCTCCCCATCAGAGTGGGGGTTGCAAGTCTGCAAGCCCCGGGGCTATGGGTCGTATAGACACCCGGCTGTGGGATGAGCGGGACAGTCGTCTAAGCGAGCTCCAAGAGGAGTTCCGTGGACCTAAGGGCCGCGGATGGCTGATGAGGTGGCTACCCTCCCGTGCCCATGACAACGGAATGTTCCTCATCTTCAGCAACGGGGTGGGAAAAGACGACAATGAAGTGCGCACAGGCAATGCCATGATCTTGGACCCCTATGGGACTATCCTTTCTGAAAGCAACGCAGTTGATGATGACATGGTAGTTGCCCACCTTGATGCATCCCTGCTCGCCTTCTCCAGTGGTCAGAGGTGGATGAAGAGTCGTAGGCCCGAGCTTTATGGTCCCCTTACCCAGAAGACAGGAAGGGAAGAGGATACCAGGAAGGTGAGGTTCACCTTCCAAGACGATACAAAGGAGTAAACCCAATACCCTTCTAGACTCTACTTTGATCGAGTATCCCTTGTACGGCATCAGAGCGCTTGAACAAAGCTTACAAATAGCCGTATGGTACCTATATGAAAGAGTGCAAAGATCACAATTTTGATGCCACGGGCTTTCTTCCCTCCTTTTTGGGAACCTTTGAAAGAGTAAAGGGCAACGCCAATTTTTATGGCATGAAGCAGCTTCCCCAGATGCTAGAACTTGGGGAAATCGCCAATGAGTATATTGAACTGATGTTCCCCGGGCGCTGCGGGCGCGAGCGAGTAGGTCTGAGCTTGCAGGAAATCTTGCTTGACCAGCTTAATCGCGTCTCCTCGGCTCTGATGAGCCAAGTCTTTCTCGCCCTGAAATATGCGAACCCTGAAGATGAAGAGGAAGAGCTCAAGGTACAAAGCGAGCATATCATCAAAGGACTCTGTGCCCTGCTTCCCCAGATTCGCCTGAAGTTGAAACTCGATGCAAAGGCAGGCTTCGAAGGCGATCCGGCTGCAAGCAATGTGCGCGAGGTAATCCTCTCCTACCCCTACATGAAGACGCTGGTAATCCACCGCATAGCTCATGAGTTGTTCAGGATGAACGTCCCCCTTATCCCACGCATGCTCAACGAGTATGCCCATAAGGAGACAGGAATCGACATCCACCCTGGAGCCACCATCGGGCAGTCCTTCTTCATCGACCACGGCACGGGTGTGGTCATCGGGGAGACTGCAGTCATCGGGGACAATGTGAAGATCTACCAAGGGGTTACCCTGGGAGCACTCAGCTTCCCCAAGGATGCATGCGGTGAACTCATCAGGGGGGCAAGAAGACACCCAACCATCGAAGATAATGTCACCATCTACTCCAATGCCACCATCCTAGGGGACATCACTATAGGAAAGAATGCAATTATTGGGTCAAACGTCTGGATCAAGGAGGATGTAGCTCCTAATACCATGGCGATGATCCAGGCCCCCAAGCTCACCTTCAGGGACCTTAATGGAAGAAAGGGCTAGTCTCTCCTACCCAGCGGGTGCTGCTCATTGAGCAGCGCCAGTTGGCAGTAGTCCTCCCACCTGTCATTGAGCAGCAGGTACTGCCTGCTTACCCCTTCCTGGACAAACCCAAGCGAAAGGGCAAATTCCAGGCTAGGAGAATTCCTTGTATTGATGGTCGCTTCCAGCCTGTGGAGCTTCAACGTAGTGAAGGCATAGTCAACCACTGCTTGTACAGCCTCAGTTCCTATACCTTGTCTCTGCCACTTGAGGGCAGTGCTATAACCAAGGCGCGCACTATAGAAGGAGCCGTAGGTTATCTCGCTCAAGTATACCAAGGCGACGATAGCCGATCCTCCCTTTCTGGAAAACACCAGGGGAAGCTTGCGCTTCTTCTCATAGAGGGCTGCCTGCTTTTCACCGATATGCTGGAAGTTAGCCAAAGTATAGTAGCTTTCGTTGCGTTTTGGTGAGAACTGAGAAAAGGCGTGTCGGTTCTCGCTCTCATAGGCGAGCAGCTGCCTTGCTGCTCCCTCATCCACCACAAAGGCACAAAGGCGCTCAGTCTCAAACAGCTTAAGCATGGCAGATGACCACAGGCTTGCCGCCCTTTTCATCAAAGGGTGCAAAATGGCCCTGCACCAGCATTCCCTCACGTGCAAACAAGGGAGCATCGAGGACCTCTACTTCAAGGTAGTTGCCAGTGAGGCCAAACCAGGAACCGCCCTTGCGACTTTGTAGGACCACTTCTGTCGGTTTTCCGCTTTGGCGCATCACGTAGGAGCGATAGAGCTCGTCTGAAAGGTCCCTGAGCCTCTTTGCCCGCTCATCGCGCACACTCTCAGGCACCCTATCCTTCGCCTTGAAAAGCGGTGTATCAGGCCGGGGTGAGAAGGGAAAGACATGCATCTGAGAAAACTTCTGGTCTCGGAAGTAGCGGAAGGTCTCTTCGAACTCCTCATCACCCTCACCAGGAAGACCAGTTATGACGTCCCCAGCGATGAAAGGGTCGTCTTTTGCTTCGCGCAGTCGCTCCAGGATGGTAGAGAGTTCCTCAATAGTATAATGACGGTTTACCCTAGCAAGCACCTTGTTGCTTGCACTCTGCACAGGGATATGGAAGTGTGGCTGCATCCTGGGATCCGAGAGCGTAGCAAGCAGCCTCGCATCGATATGATCAGGTTCCAGGGAGCTGAGGCGCAAGCGAATACCGTCCCCCAAGGAGGCGAGCAACTCTTCAAGCAGGCCCCCCAACCCATTATTGGCATGGTCGTACATAGTGAGGTTCACCCCGGTGAGCATAATCTCGGTAAACCCTGCTTCCTCCAGGGCCAAAGCCCTCTCCACTACGGTCGCACTCTCAAGGGAGACCGCCTTACCACGGGCGATATGTACCCTGCAGTAGGAGCACTCATTGTCACAGCCGTCCTGTACTTTCAGGTACGCACGGCTATGGTAGGAGAATGTGGCGGCATCATAATCAAAGACAGATGCTTCCCCATCACTGAAGGAGAGGCACCCGCTCTTGAGGTCAAAACCAGCTTCCAAGGTGGCCTTCAGGTGCTTGGCCAGCTTTAACAGGTGAGCCTTCTTCTCAAGGGAAACGACGATAACCTGGTCAGAGAGAGTCTTGAGATCTTCCTCGTTAACCTGGGCATAACACCCCGTAGCCAGGACAGGGGCCAAAGATGCAAACTTACGGATCATCCTTCGGGCCTTCTGTTCTGCCTTGGAGGTCACCGTACAAGTATTGACTATATAGAGATCAGCAGCTTCACGCTCACCTACGATAGTGAATCCCTCCTGGGAGAAGGAGTCGGCAATTGCCTCACTTTCACACTGGTTGAGCCTACAGCCCAAGGTATATACACAAACGTTCAAAAATTACCCTCCTGGTCCTTTAGGGTCTGCATGACTGTATCGACAGCACCCTTGAGCCCCATACGCATCTGTCTGGCGTAGGGGTTGTATCGTTGTAAATCATAGAAAAGCTGAAGCGGGTCATTACAGGTCTGCGCCACGATAGAGGTGAGGCTTCGGTAGCCGGTGGTCGCCAGTTCCGTCTCCCCGAGGGAGAGTTCTGAGAGCGTCCTTCCTACGAAGTGGGTTATCCCCTGTGACCAGGCAGCCTCACGGTCATGCTGGTCACAGCTCATCTGGTGGACCTTCAAGCCCCACCTGGCAAACTCATCGACCCACTGCTGTACAAGAGGCTGTGCAGCATGGACAGGACAGATTACCAAGGGCAGACCGACTATGC
>CAZPOJ010000201.1:0-4331 GCA_964588005.1 uncultured Sphaerochaeta sp. | reverse complement strand
GGTATCATATACAACTGCTAGAAGTTTAGGAATAAAATATCTAGTGTGCTCAGGGAGAGAAATGGAATCAATGCCTGTACTTTCTTGTGGTGCTATTTTGCTATCAGATTTTACAACTACAGTATCCAAAGAACGATCAAGAATATCTTTACAAATTAATTCCCATTCAGTATATATGATCTTCTTATTCATGAAATTTTTAAAACTAAAACTTGCATTTAATGCAGAAATTTCTTTATTGTATTTTTTTTCAATAATTCCATCTTTCAATTCTACAGGCCAATCTAATCCAACGATTTGTTTAAAATTAAAAGTCTCCAATAATTCAACGTTTTTTTTCACTCTAACGATTCTCCTAATAATAATTGAATCTATACTTACGATAGAGATTCATTCTCCTTTTTTGATATACCTTGCTATGGGATTCTGAGCTGAATATTCTCCAGTAGACCCTTTCTGGCTGAATGATCTGAATCAATTTCAACTGATACATTCTAATCGAATCAAGTAGGAGCCAGATTTCCACGAGTGTGGAGAAACTAACAGTTCCACGAGATACCGATAAGACATAGACCTTCCTTCGTATCAACTCACTTCTTGTGTTTCAGATATAAGTTTTTTCGCATAGAAGACATATGATATCCTATTGGAAGCGGTTTGTATGGCTTCTTCTTATATCGAGACAATTGAAAATCTCTCAAATCCTCACAATTGAAACTACCAAGGATGAAATAATCATTCTCTCCTCCTTTTGCTTTGACAATATCTCTCATATATCCCTCTTTGAATGGCCCTCTGATCCGACAATCTCCATACTTATTGTTATTGCACTGAACAACGAATGCATGTAGATCAAGAGAGGAAGCATTGATCAAATCGTTAAACGAATTGATGTCCCTATTCCATTCTGGAACAAATAGACAATCAATTTTTCCACGCAGGGCAGCTCTCGACTGAATATTCATAAGTTCTGCACAGATAAGCATAGAAAAGAAAAATCTGCCATGGACAATTACTGGAGGCCAATGAATCGTTGAATCTCCATTTTGAGTCTGACCTTTTGCCTCAACAGGATCCCAAAGCAAAGTTGATTCATCTCTAATTCTTTCTATTTCCCCGTATGCTGGAAACTGTTTTTTCTGTCGGAGGAAGGCAAATGAATGATAATCAAAAGCAGAATGCTCAAGACAAGCCCAAACCTGATTGGAAATATTCTTCTCGCTGCAAAAGTATTCAATTCCACTGATAAGATTGATACTCTTTTTTTGAAGCTTTCGCGCAGCTCCTGAGAACCATTTAATTGGTATGGCTAATTCTGGGAACACTACATAGTTGATGTCATCCTTACTTCCAATCATCCGATTGACTAAATGCGTAAATCGTTCATATCGCTCTATCAGACTTTCATCTTCTTGGCCTCTTAATTGTAATTCCAGTTTTCTCTCCTGCATTGAATAACAAGCCACTGCAACATTGATTTTACTGGTCTCCTGAGAATCCAAGGGAATCTTGAAATGTTGGTCCTCAAACTGAAATGATTTCCCATTCGTTTCACTTTTTCCATAGCCACGAAATGTGGTAAGCACATTTCTAAAGATTTCAAATGATAACTCTTTGTCCTCGCACTTGGTAGTCTGGGTTCCGGGATGAAGTTCATCAAGATCAAAATACATATCGTATTCAGTAAGTGGTCTGGTTAAAAAATACAGGTATTTATTGAATATTCCGAGAGCATTCGTATTTGAGTGAATTCGAAATTCTTGGAAACTCATATTGTCAATGGAATGAGAAAATCGAAATTCTAAAATTTTGGAAAAGGGGAGATCTGGCCGTAGTTCATACAATCTTTCGCCAAATTCATATTCAATCAGTGGAGTCAGTTCCTTCCTAAGCAGGAGAGTCTTCATGGGGAATACTGCAAGATCATGGAGATAGAAAGCTACAAATCTATTTTTCACGCTATCAGAGCTTTCTGGAAATTTTACAAATTGGAGTCTCATTTCAATATCATCTGGCTTAGTATAATCCAGATTTTTTTTCAACTTCTCCCAGTCGAAGTTTGGATTTGACTGTGCAAAAACTCCGCGAATCACCGTATCAACATAACGCCTATAGGTATCAAATAATGCTGGAGATATTCCTTCATTGCATTCAATTGAGCAATGTGCTTTACCCAGATTGATATCCGTACCAAGTTCAGATATCACCTTATTCACTCGATGTATGATCTCTGATACTTCTTCATATGCCTCTGCCAACACACCGAGAGATAATACGCGCCTAAGATATCGCTCAAACAGGAAAAAGTTTTTCACCGTTACAAAGTATTCTGCATATGCTAATAAAAATGTCCTTAATTTCTCTTTCCAAGATTTTGGAGGAAACATACGGGCATATATTTCACAATCACGGAGCATAAATGCAAATCGACTACGCATCACAGTAATATTGTCCGAATCACGTAAATGTTGAGACATTTCCATTGCACCATCCGTAATACTTAATAGGCGAATACCCATTTGATGGGGGGGTGGAAGATGAGGGAGTTCACGCCATTCGCTTGTTCGTTCATTCAACTGATTCCTAAAAACATCAAGCTTAACACGACCCTTCTCTTTTGCAAATGTAATGCAATTGCATTTCTCTTTCCCAAAGCTAAATTTTTGGTCACGTATTGAAGAGGAAAAAAATGAATAATCATCACCATCTTTAGGAATTCCCAGTTTCTTAAAAAAGGTATTTTCTGAATCCACCGATCCATTTTCACCGCAAACAATGATGATATCATCCACGTAACGCCCATAGTAGAGTGGATGCAATGTATTTATGACCTTGTGATCAAAATCTCGTAATGCAAGATTTGCCAATAAGCCAGAGACAGGTAACCCGACAGGTATCCCTCCGGATTTTCCAAGTGCTTTCGACATTCTTTTATTCCAAGACATCAATATCTCAACAAAAAGACAGTGGAGTTTGTAGTACTCAGGACTTACTTGTTCGGTAATCCAAGGATCCAATAGCAAGAACTCTGGATTGATCGAGTAATAATAGTTTTTTACATCTAATGTAATTACGGTTGATTTTTTGTTTGCATCAAGAGATCTTTGAATGGTATCAAGAGCATCATTTCGCCACTTCTGATATTTATAAGCATAAACTTCGAAACTTCCTAAAGCATTGGTGTTCAGTAGTCCGTTCTTGCATCTTCGAAGTCGGTTTGCATAAAGATGGTTATCCAATTCCACATCCAGCTTGTCCCCAACTTTCATTAGCCAATAGGTTGCAAGAATATGGAAATTGATACTCGGATTGGCCATAACCCTATACTTAACATTCTTTACAGTT
Source organism: uncultured Sphaerochaeta sp. (assembly GCA_964588005.1). GTDB lineage: Bacteria > Spirochaetota > Spirochaetia > Sphaerochaetales > Sphaerochaetaceae > Sphaerochaeta. The sequence goes on along the minus strand of CAZPOJ010000201.1, from coordinate 986 downwards.
GTCTCTTCACTATCACAATTCTCGAGTTTGTCTGTCTCAATAGATTTGCCACATAGATAGTAATCACCAAGAAATTCTTCGGCCTTAAAAAATTCCATTTTCCCAGGTAACAAACCATTTTCACTTTCATCTTGGTAAGATTGAATATGTTCAACATGCGATGCGAGGGTCCTAAGGTTATTCTCCAGATTCATTTCATAATCCAGTAGCGCAGAATAGTTACCGATCATCGAGGTATAATAATAATCAACCTTCATCTTTTTGTAGGCGTTAAACCAATCTTTTAAGTTGATGCTTTCTTGAGAACCCATGCTTTGTACTTACCACCCTTTTGTAAAATGATATACTCGTCTTCAAGCGATTTTTTTATAATAGCACAGAATTGATGACTATCGCACGCTCAGAAAAACAAAATGTAAGGAAAAATAAGATAAGCAATAGCTATCGCAATTGTTCTGCCTAGGACAATAAATGAATAGCAAGGAAATGTAGTGGAGAATCTGCTCCAAACACTGTCCGGTCACATACAATCCTCTCTCTTTCATAGAGAACAGTCTACGAGAGAGTTAATTACTCATGGTAATATATACGTTTTTTTAGTGATTCAGATATTAATATCAATATTGAAAGTTCAAAAAAAATTTATTCCCTTAGGATCAGTAGCTGCCACAATGGTTTTCGCTAGAACATTTGTTCTACGCACTCTTTTATAGACACTTTCTGATCAAGCCTCGTAAGATTTCTCCCTCAAACTGTGTGGAAAATGTGACAGTTCTTCCTGGTACCTCAAATCGCCAAATCACGCTTCCAGGGGCCTAAAATGCCGGTTTTTGTGGAAAATGTGACAATTCTTCCTGGTACCGATAATATGGAGGCCCCTGTTCTGCGATTCCTGTGGAAATTGTGGACGTTGGAGCTGGTACCGATGGTTCGACATCAGAAGCACTCTTGTCAAACTTGATGTAAAGTTCAACGGCTTTCTTTCT
>CAZPOJ010000200.1:0-4360 GCA_964588005.1 uncultured Sphaerochaeta sp. | reverse complement strand
ACGTGCTCATAGCAGACGGCCTTATCTGTGGCTTTCCCAAAACTGGGGAAGGGCGTGCCAAAGAGATTCTTGATGCCAAGGGAAAGTACCTGTTGCCCGGTTTTATCGACGCCCATGTCCATATAGAGTCCTCCCACACCACCCCCGAGGAGTTCTCCAACTTGGTTGTGCCCTGTGGAACCACCACCGTGGTGGCCGATCCCCACGAGCTGTGCAATGTCACCGGCCTTGCTGGCCTGGACTATATGATCAAGGGAACTGAGCATACCCCTTTACAGGCTTTCTTCATGGTTCCTTCCTGTGTTCCTTCCACTGAGTTCGAAAGTAGTGGCGCTGTCTTGCATGCCCCTGAAATTGCCAAGCGCATAGAAGGTGATCGGGTACTGGGCCTAGGGGAGATGATGGATTATCCGGGGGTCATTGCAGGTAGCGACTTGGTGCTGGACAAGATATGGGAAGCGATGAAGGTGGGCAAGCCCACTGATGGACACAGTCCCGCTATCTTGGGATCCGACTTGGATGCCTACGCCTCTACAGGCATCAGGACCGACCATGAGTGTGAAACCAGTGAGGAGCTTCGCTCCCGAGTACGCCGTGGTATGTACGTCATGCTGCGCGAGGGCTCAGCATGTAAGAACGTCTTGGGTTTGCTTGGCGGGGTGACCCCTGCCAACAGCAGGCGGTGTCTGTTCTGCACAGACGACCGCCAGCCCAAGAGCATCCTGGAAGAGGGGCACATCAACAACAATGTACGCATTGCAGTGGCAGATGGCCTTGATCCCATCGAGGCCATCTGCATGGCTACGATAAACAGCAGCGAGTGCTATAACTTAAGCGACCGCGGTGGCATAGCTCCCGGTCTTAGGGCGGACCTGCTACTCTGTGACGACCTCATAGACTTCTCTATGAGTCGCGTCTATATAGGAGGGGTCCTAGTTGCTCAGGACGGACAGATCCTTGAGGCGGTCTCTTCGCATCATGATGAGAAGGTCACCGGCAAGATGCACGTCAAGGACTTCTCTGTTTCCAGGCTAGCCCTCTCCCTTGTCAGTACCCATGTGCGCATCATCGATGCAATCCCTGGTGGAGTGGTCACCGGAGCCGGTGAGGCGGAGGTGAAGATCAGCGATGGCCTCTGGGTCCATGACCCGGAGGTGGACATAATCAAGCTCGCTGTCGTCGAGCGCCATAAGGGCAGGGGCAACGTGGGAGTCGCCTTGATTAGGGGCTTTGGCCTGAAAGGTGGGGCGATAGTCTCCTCGGTAGGCCATGACTCGCACAACATCGTGGTGGCCGGAGACAGTGACCAGGATATGGCTGTTGCTGTCGAGTATCTCATCAAGATCGGGGGAGGGATGGCCCTCATCAAGGATGGAGAGGTTTTGGCTTCGCTCGCCCTGCCCATAGGGGGCCTGATGAGTGATATGCGCGGCTCTGAAGTTGCAAAGGCTCTGGATACTCTGCACGAGGTTGCACACTCGAAGTTCTCCATCAACAAGGAGATGGATATCTTTACTACCCTCAGCTTCATGGCCTTGCCGGTAATACCTGCCTACAAGCTCACCGATATCGGGCTCTTTGATGTAAGGAGCTTTTCCCAGGTCCCTTTGGAGCTCTAGTAGATAAGGGTCTGCTCTCCAAAGGTGCGTACCGTCATCTCTGTATCGTAGAGGGTAGTCAGGGCTTCACTGGTGACTACCCTCTTTTTTGTTCCATAGGAGAGCAGCTTGCCCCCCTTGAGCATCGCTACATGGGTTGCAAGCTCGTAGGCGAATTGGGCATCGTGGGTGGTGAAAATAATGGTCTTTCCTTGTTTGTGCAGTGATTGGAGTATTTCAATGACCTTTCTCCTGTTCGCGGGGTCGAGTGCTGAGGTAGGCTCATCCAGAAGCAGGACGCGGCTCTCCTGTGCTATGGCACGGGCGATAAGGACCAGTTGGCTTTCACCCCCTGAGAGAGAGGTTACCGGCCTCTGAGCAAAGGAGGCAAGTCCTACCATCTCAAGGGCCTTGTAGGCGATATGCACATCCTTGTCGGTAGGGGAGGCCATCTCAGCAAGATAGGGTGCCCTGCCAAAGAGCGTGTACTCCAGTAGCGTGAAGGAGAAGTTGTAGTGTTCGCTCTGGGGCACGAGGGCTATGGTTCTTCCCAACTCCTTTCTGCCGTACTGCTTGAGGGGTTTTCCAAACAACATGATTTCAGAAGAGGGTTTCCAGCCGAAGAGCAGATCCAAGAGGGTGCTCTTGCCCGCCCCGTTTGAGCCGAGCAGGGCTAAGGTGGAGTGCTCCTCCACTTCAAGGGAGATGTTGGAGAGGGCGCGCGTCCCGCTAGGATAGATGAAGCTGAGGTCGCTGATTCTGAGCGCTGTCATGCCTTGCCTCCCTGGTCTCTGAGTGAAAGGATCACCACAAAGATGGTCGCCCCGATAAAGCTGGTGAGCAGTCCTATGGGAATCTCTGTAGGGAGCAGTGTCCTTCCCACCGTGTCACACAGCAATAAGAACAGCGATCCCATCACCATGGAGCCGGGCAGGGCAGCCCTGCTGTCGGATCCGAAAAGCTTGCGTGCCAGGTGGGGCATGATGAGGCCCACCCACCCGATGAGCCCTGTAAGTGAAATGGTCAGGGTAGTTCCTACGGTGGCAACCACCAGCAGTACGGTTCGGTCCAGCTTGGGGTTGAGCCCCACCGAGTAGGCACTTTTCTCCTGCAAGGAGAGCAGGTTCATCCTCCAGCGGTAGCTGAACAGGATCCCTAGGCAGATGAGTACTATCGGCATGACGGTGACAAGCTGTTTCCAGTTACTGTTCCACAGGCCTCCCATCATCCAGAAGGTTATGTCCTGCAGGTCTTTTGTCGGCTCAGCTACCAGCTTGACCACCCCAAGGGCTGAGGAGAAGATTGCCGAGACGGCGATGCCCGAAAGCACAAGCCTGAGCAGCCACCCTCCAAAGCGAAAACGCTTTGCAAGGAAATAGGACGCCCCCAAGGCAAGAAGGCCAAAGAAGGTTGCGCTTATCTGCACCATGGCAGAGTTGTTGGTCCCGGCAACGATGACCAAAGCTGCTCCAAAGGCCGAACCCTGGCTGACACCAAGGAAGCCAGGCTCCACCAGCGGGTTGGAGAAAAGCATCTGGAAGGTAAAGCCAGCCGCACTGAGTATCGCCCCTGCTATGAGGGCGAGCACTATCCTGGGCAGGCGGATATTGAGCATGATGTTTTGCATCATGGCATTCGATGCAAGGTCAGCGGGGAAGGTGAAGCCTCCCTTGGGGTATCTTCCTGCAAAGAGGAAGAGCACCGAGAGCACCAGCAAGAGCAAAGCGAGGAGCAACAGGATACCCCTGTTGCGTCTCACTTCACTGTGATAGGTCAGTTCAGCATTCATCGCTGCGAATTCAAGGCAACTGATGTATTGAAGAGGTCCAAAAGAGCGTCGAGCTTTGCACCCTCTTTGATACCATACATCTCCTTATAGAAGGAGCGCACCTCATCTTCCATCACCACATCGGTGAAAAGTTGGGGGTAGAGGTCCTTTGCCATCCACTGGGCACCGAGGATCCAGCTGGAAACAGGTTGCAGGTAACTCATCATATCGGCAGGTGCCCCCTTTACCTGGTCTTCTTGCACTGCCTCTAGGTCTGCCCAGAGGGAGGAACTGTAGATCTCCTCCAGAAAGGAGTCGGTGGGGGTCTTGTAGCTGACGATATAGATAACCTGTGGATCCCAGGCTGCTATCTGCTCAAAGGAGACAGTGGACCAGCCGCTTGAGGCAAGGTTGGAGCCCTTCCATACGGCATCAGCTCCCACCTGTTCTACCATCCAGCTCTGCATCCATGCATCAGGGGCGACCTTGAAGGAGTTTACATTGTCACTGTTTACCCCCTGCAGGAGCAGTACTCGCTTTTTATGCTCATCTGCTATGGTGCTGACCCTCTCGGTGATGGTGGCAAGGCGACTCTCATAGAGGCCGAGGATCTCTTGTGCTCGACCTGGGTTCTTCAGCAGCTTGCCCAGCTGTGGTATCTCGGTCTTCCACTCGTCGTAGGTTTCCAGGTTCATGGTGAAGTTTGGCACTCCCAGTTGGTCGAGCTTCTTGCCGATAGACTCATAGTGAGCTGTCTTGATCAGGACAAGGGCAGGGTTTTGCGAAACAATCTCTTCAACACTTGCTCGTTGGGCGAATCTGGGAGTCTCATCCAAGGAGGGGCGTAGCAGGCTGAAAAAGTCTCCGAGGCCCTGGTCTGTCTTGGCAAGCTGCAACTCCATGGTCTCGACTTCCGGAAAGAGAAAGAGGGCGTTGGCTGGCATGACCGCAGCTTTTCCCGCCACCATGACGGAGGTGGGCTTCTCTTTGAGCA
>CAZPOJ010000199.1:0-4396 GCA_964588005.1 uncultured Sphaerochaeta sp. | reverse complement strand
GATAGTAAGGCGCCTCTCTACTCGGTTTTGGTTTCCACCATAATCAACATAGTTTTAGACATTATATTGGTGATACTGCTCAGATGGAGTGTTAAGGGTGCGGCTATTGCCACAGTCATTTCTCAGATAGTTATAGCAGTATATATCGTTTCCTATGCATCCAAGCGGTATGAGATACTCTGTTTTAATCTAAGAATAACAAAGATGGATAGATCAATACTAAAAAAAGGATTGACCCTATCATTACCACTCGCTATCCAGGCAATGCTAGGCTCAGTTGGTAACTTACTACTGCAGGGTTTTATGAACAGTTTTGGTACTACCACAGTTGCTGCCATTACAACAGCCTATCGTATTGATAGTGTCATATTGCTTCCCATCATCAATTTAGGCATTGGCATTGCAACTATCACCTCACAAAATTTTGGTGCAGGCAAATTTATCCGCATGAGAAAAAGTCTGCTAGTAGGAACTGCCTTGATGACCGTTGTTTCTTTGTCGCTGACCGCACTCGTCATTCTTTTCGGAAAAAATGTAATACTACTATTTGGTGTAACTGCAGCATCTGCAGAAATTGGTGATCAATTCTTTAAAATCCTTGGCTACTACTATCTTGTCTTTGGATTAGCAACTGTATTTAAAGGCTATCTAGAAGGGATGGGTCGAGTTCGATTCACCAGTGCTTGCAGCATCCTCTCTCTTATCCTCAGGATTTTCTTATCCTATCAGCTAGTGGCATTATTAGGGAACATGGCTATCGCACAAGCAGAAGCATTTGCCTGGTGTTTCTTATTATTGATGTATGGCTCTATGCTACTATATGTTAATACAAAAGATAAAGGTACCCTTCAAAACACTATCAACTAATGTAAATATCTTATGGAAACAAGCAGTCAATGTAGATACCAGCATTTGATGTATAGTCTCAATTACATACCAGCTTAGGTCACCCAGCGGAGATCAGCTGTAAAACTATGCATCACCCCCGTTTGCAAATAAAGGAACATTGCGGTATGATAATCATGGTTTAAGAGTGAGGGCCCTGAGATTTTCCGATCTGGACAGGGCCCACAACTTTTCTCCTTAAATCAATATATACTATAGACCTTACAAAATGATTTGAGCTAAGGCAATTTACATGAGCAAAATGCCCTTATACCTACCTGTTACCTGAGCTACTTATGGCGGGTGAATTAAGCACTAGCACCTTTTCAATTCACAGGTAAGCAAACAAGGCTATGAAGGGGAATGATACACTTAGCATCCATCTCAAAGGTATTAACGAAGGCCTGTCAGAAATATCAACAAACATGTTCCGTCACTCAATCGCAACGCGCCTGAGCGGTGGGGTTAAGAATATTATAGAAGCTACCTCCGCTGCGGCTCAGTTAAAACGACCATTGACCTATCCATGACAGCCTGGAGTCTGGAGATTTGCTGGTAAGAAGTGAAAAACTCAACGACAAGTGTCTAGTTTCAACTCTTCACAATCATCCATGAACTGTTCAGAATACTTCACTTTTGCTGATTCGTATGCGCCCCTATAGACACTAAGACTAATCAACTACGCTTGATATTCTGTCCCAGACAATTCCTGTGCTCACAAGAATAGTTTTTGTAAAACGAGCAAAAGGATAAGTTTATATACATCCTGAAAAATCGGAAGATTATAATATAATGCCATATGTGAGTCAGCAGGGGACATCCTCCCCCTGCACTCCCTTAATTTGTTACATAGCTCATTAAAAAGCCCGTACAGGCCTGACTTTGTAACTGCTGGACCGGTTGTAAGCGTACTGAACCCCATTGCTGAACTTCTGGGACCAAGCTTTATCCGAATAATATATTTGCTCTGAGGAACTCCAGTAGAAGTTGGGTGAAGAGCTATAAAAACCTCCAACCCCTTCAAGGTACAAATTCAGGTACATCGCATCCAGTTCTAACTTACTAGGTAAGAACCAGTCAGTATATTCTCCTCCTCTATAATCTGCGCATACTCTTGCGGCATACGTTTTTTTATTGGGTCCTGTGTAATACGCTTCTTGCCCCATTGCGGCTGTCAAGGCATCTGTGTTATATTTTCCTTTTCCAATTGCATTATATGTACCCACCCTCTCGTTAGATTCCATTGGGCGGTAGTATCCAAAAATATAGGTTGGGTCGTCAGATGCTCCGCTCCATCCAGCAGGTGCTGCTTCTAAATATCGCCATCCACTGGTGTACGTCTCCTTGTCGTAGAATATATACCCTCCACCAGGTCCGATGTCCCTGATTGCCAACTCTCTCCAGTTTGCATAGAGAATGACCTCCGCATTAGCAGCGTAGGAACTTCCTTCTCCATAGCCAGATCCCAATCCATCGGCCTGGGTGTTCCATCCAGTAAATACAAAACCAGTTTTCACAAGGTTTCCACTATTACTCGCAAGAGTGAGCTCAATACCATACATTTTCGCTTGTTCAGCAGGTACATCTCCAGATGTTGCACCGTTTTCATTGTATGTCACTGAGTAGGTGACAATTGTCCACTTTGCATAGAGAGTAACTGCTTCGTTTGCAGTATAGGAGCTTTCAGTTGCATACTCGGTCCCTGATCCATCAGCCCGGGTATTCCATCCAGCGAATGAGTAGCCGGTTCGTGCAAGATTTCCACCATTAGTCGCAACTGTAAGAGGTACTTCATACACCTTGGTTTGTTCATCAGGAACCTCACCAGAGGTTGCACTGTTTGCATTGTATGTCACTGAGTAGGTGTCAATTGTCCAACTTGCATATAATTTCTGGTCTGTCACTTCAGTGAATACTGATGATTCTGTTATTTCCACTCCAGTTCCACCCGCTTCGGTCCACCAACCTGCAAAGGTATGCCCGACACGGGAAGTAGTTGCTAAAGGGCCATATGCTTGATCATAGGTTACTTCCTTAGTGGCAGGATCAGGGCTGGTTCCATTTTCTGCTTCAAAGGTAATTGTCTGGGTGTTTGCTGTCCACTTTGCATAAAGAGTCACTGCTTCGTTTGCAGTATAGGAGCTTTCAGTTGCATACTCGGTCCCTGATCCATCAGTCTGGGTATTCCATCCAGCGAATGTATAGCCAGTTCGTGCAAGATTTCCTGTATTCAAGGCAAGGGTTAGATCAACGCCATACGTTTTAGTCTGTTCAGCTGGCACATCGCCAGAGGCCGCACTGTTTGCATTGTATGTCACTGAGTAGGTGTCAATTGTCCAACTTGCATATAATTTCTGGTCTGTCACTTCAGTGAATACTGATGATTCTGTTATTTCCACTCCAGTTCCACCCGCTTCAGTCCACCAACCAGCAAAGGTATGCCCGACACGGGTAGTAGTTGCTAAGGGGCCATATGCTTGATCATAGGTTACTTCCTTAGTGGCAGGATCAGGGCTAGTTCCAGTTTCTACTACAAAAGTGATCGTCTGGGTGTTTGCGGTCCACTTTGCATAAAGGGTAACTGCTTCGTTAGCAGTATAGGAGCTTTCAGTTGCATACTCGGTCCCTGATCCATCCGCCTGGGTGTTCCATCCAGAAAATGTATAGCCAGTTCGTGCAAGATTTCCACCATTAGTCGCAACTGTAAGAGGTACTTCATACACCTTGGTTTGTTCATCAGGAACCTCACCAGAGGTTGCACTGTTTGCATTGTATGTCACTGAGTAGGTGTCAATTGTCCAACTTGCATATAATTTCTGGTCTGTCACTTCAGTGAATACTGATGATTCTGTTATTTCCACTCCAGTTCCACCCGCTTCAGTCCACCAACCAGCAAAGGTATGCCCGACACGGGTAGTAGTTGCTAAGGGGCCATATGCTTGATCATAGGTTACTTCCTTAGTGGCAGGATTAGGACTGGTTCCATTTTCTCCTTCAAAGGTAATTGTCTGGGTGTTTGCGGTCCACTTTGCATAAAGAGTCACTGCTTCGTTAGCAGTATAGGAGCTTTCAGTTGCATACTCAGTCCCTGATCCATCAGCCTGGGTATTCCATCCAGCGAATGTATAGCCAGTTCGTACAAGATTTCCTGGATTCAAGGCAAGGGTTAGATCAACGCCATACGTTTTAGTTTGTTCAGCTGGCACATCGCCAGAGGTCGCACTGTTTGCATTGTATGTCACTGAGTAGGTGTCAGCTGTCCAACTTGCATAGAGGGTGACCTCCACGTTAGCAGCGTAGATACTTCCTTCTAGATAACCAGTACCTGTACCATCCGCTAGGGTATTCCATCCAGCGAATGTGTAGCCAGTTCGTGCAAGGTTTCCTGCGTTGGATGCAAGAATTAGCTCAAGGCCATACGTTTTGGTATGTTCAGCTGGCACATTGCCAGAGGTCGCACTGTTTGCATTGTATGTCACTGCATAGGTATCAGCAATCCACTTTGCATAGA
>CAZPOJ010000198.1:0-4442 GCA_964588005.1 uncultured Sphaerochaeta sp. | reverse complement strand
AGGTCTGTTCCCCAACCGCTGAGGCTACGTTGGCAAATGAGTCCATAAAGGGACTGCTGATGTTCTGAAAGAAAAGTAGGATAGCTTCTTGCATATAAAACTCCTTGCCAGAAGTATACGCAACAGGGGGTGCTCTTGCAACTCAGAAAGGAGGGGTAAGCACTCTATAAATATTTTCCCAGAGGTGGTCAGGGGCTTTTCAACCTTGGAGAAGGTGATACCTAGCCTTGAAACACGACAACCTCAAGAAAAAAAAGAATCGTTACTGTTTCTGGTATCGTCCTTCCAAGGCTAGAAACTCTCCTGTTTTCCACCAATCAGGCCTTGAAAGCGCTCTTTATCCCTCTTTTTGATAATATTTCTACTTTCTTTCTAGGAGTTGTTGACAAAACTTCGGCGATACTGTAGTTTTCTACTTGCTACGAGGGCGTAGCGAAGTTGGTTATCGCGACGGCCTGTCACGCCGTAGATCGCGGGTTCGAGTCCCGTCGCTCTCGCTTCTTAGAGACCGCCTTGGAATTCCAAGGCGGTTTCGTTATAGTTAGACCCTTGATACTTTTTTGGGAGGTACGATGAGAGTACTTATAGGCATGAGCGGAGGCATAGATTCAACAGTTGCCGCATATCTGCTCAAAGAGAAGGGACACGAGGTAGTTGGCGTCACCATGACAATCTGGGAGAACCGCTCAGAGCTTCCCAAGCCCAAGCAGGCAAACTCCTGCTTCAATCCTGACAAGACAAAAGACTTAAAGAAGATTAAGGCCCTTTGTGAACGCTTGGGTATCGAGCACAAGACCCTTGAACTCAGTGATCAGTTTGAACAAGAAGTGCTTACTAACTTTAGTGAAGAGTATATGAGCGGGCACACCCCGAACCCCTGCGTCTGGTGCAATACCAAGATTAAGTTTGGCGCTATGGTCGACTATGCAAGGGAAAAAGGGCTTCTCTTTGACAAGTTTGCAACCGGCCACTATGCACGCATTGTGGAAAAGGGGGGCAGGTATGCTGTCTCTCGCGCTGTGGACCTGAAGAAAGACCAGTCCTACTTCCTCTATCGCCTCACCCAGGAGCAGCTTGCAACCACGCTCTTCCCCTTAGGGGAGATGCACAAGGATGAGGTACGCCTCATCGATGAGGCGCACGCCTTCCATGAGGTGCACGAGCAGGAGAGCCAGGACTTCTACGGAGGGGATTATACCGACCTGTTGGAAGTGAGCAGCAAAGAGGGCAACATCGTTGATCTTGATGGGCGTGTGCTTGGCAAGCACGAGGGCATCTGGCACTACACCATAGGACAGCGAAAAGGACTTGGCCTAGCGGCTGAGAAGCCCCTCTACGTCCTGGCCCTCCGTCCTCATTCCAATGAAGTTGTGGTTGGCTTTGTCGAGCACACCTACCAAAGATCGGTAACCGCAGGTGATCTGGTATGGGGTCTGGTCGACCATCTTGAGGGGGAAGTTCCAGTCCTTGCAAAGATACGCTCCACAGGCCCTCCTATGGCCGCTAGGGCACACCAGAACGAGGATGGCACTGTTACGGCTGTCTTTGACTCTGCAGTGCAGGCAGCGACCCCTGGGCAGTCTTTGGTACTCTATGACGGGCCTGTCATCCTTTGTGGTGGGATCATCAAACAGGTAGGGTGATAGTAATGATTGTAAAGCATGGCTGTTTTAGCTATGCTATACCTACATAGGAGATAAGCAATGCGAGTAATTATTCAAGACGATTATGAGAATCTGTCCCTTTGGGCAGCGAGGCATATTGCCAACACGATCAGGGCATACAAACCAACAGAGGCCAAGCCCTTTGTGCTCGGACTTCCCACAGGATCATCACCTTTGGGCACGTATGCTGAGCTTATCAGGCTCAACAAGGAGGGGTATATCTCCTTTGAACATGTGGTGACCTTTAACATGGACGAGTATGTAGGCCTCGAGCGAGAGCACGAGCAGAGCTATTATACCTTCATGTGGAAAAACTTTTTTAGCCACGTAGACATCAAGGCTGAGAATGCACATATCCTCGATGGCATGGCAAAAGACCTGGAAGCTGAGTGTGAAGCCTTTGAGAAAGCAATCGCTTCCTATGGCGGCATCGATCTCTTCTTGGGTGGAATCGGCTCTGACGGCCATATCGCCTTCAACGAGCCTTTCTCCAGCTTGAACAGCTTGACCCGCATCAAGAGCCTTACCTACGACACCAAGGTCATGAACAGCCGTTTCTTTGACAACGACATCAACAAGGTCCCTTCCACAGCACTGACTGTCGGGATCAAGACCATAACAGACAGCAAGGAAGTTGTTATCCTGGTAAACGGACACAACAAGGCTCTCGCCCTTGAAGCTGCCGTAGAGGGTGGGGTGACCCACCGCTGGACCTGCAGCGCCTTGCAGCTCCATCCCAAGGCTGTTATCGTCTGTGACGAGAGGGCCTGTGGAGAATTGAAGGTGAGTACCTACAACTACTTCAAGGATATTGAACGGGATAACCTTGATGTGAAGAAGATGGTTCGCTGAGTCGAGGAAGATTTCCCTGTTTGTACGTGCATTGATGCATGAAATATGACGGTTGAAAAAAGCCTTCAAAAAACAAACAGTTTTGTTACCAATGGGTTTCGGGTCAAGAAAGTGACCCGCAACCCATTGCATAGGCCCTTCTTGCCTACCCTATGATAAGCATATAAGGAGAAGCCTAAAAGAAGAGCCTTACATTATCACTACTGTTTTATAATCTCTTTGGTTTTACTTCCAGGGTTTCAGTCTTGCATGTACCCTGATTAATTGACGAAGGAGCTTTCTCCTCTAGCTCACGCTAGAATGAGGGACAAGACTCATATTTTGGGGGGGCATATGATCATCTATTTGGTAGGTATGAGTTGTGTCGGGAAGACAACGGTTGGCAGAATGTTGGCTGAAAAAATTGGCTTCAACTTTTTTGACTTGGATGAGATGACTCAAGAATTCTATCAGAAACCGATAGAAAGGATTCAAGACGAATGCTTGACTATGTATGAATACAGAAGGAAAGCCAGTATTGTGCTGGACACTATATTCTCCAAAAACATTGATTCTGTGGTGGCAGGAACTCCAGCAGGGTTGAAGTTTGCATACCTCCAAGTTTATAAAAAACATAAGAAGGATAAAGAGCTCTATTCGATACACCTGTATGATGCATTCGAGAATGTGTTGGACCGGTTGACTTTTTATGACAAGGATTCAAATCCAATCATTGAACCAATGGATGATGCAAAAAGAAAGGGATATCTACGGGAGATCAAAGCAGATTATACGTATTTCAAAAGCTCATACGAACGCGCTGATTTTCAGATAACCATAGAAGGCATACAGGTACAAGACATCCCTGAAATGATTATTGAGAAACTAAAAGACCACTTGGTACTGCCCACGTCATAGGAATCCCTGTTAGAGTATAGTGTCCTAGACACTTTTCTTACCCTAGCTACAGAGCCAAGCTCCCCATGGGATCCCAAGGCTTGAGCATAATGGGTTTTTTCTTGAGCATCTCCCTTTGATCGGCTTTGAGGTATTTCATGTCTACCACGACCTGGTAGGTGAACTCATCAAACCAAGCGTCGCTCATGACAAAGAACCCTTTCTCCCCCGCACTCTCTCCCCAGCTGTTCTCTACTCTCCAGCGGTTGGGTTTACCCTCATCATCGAGGTTGACCCCAGTCAGCACCATGGCGTGGGTCATCAGGCTCTCCCCATACTCGAGGCGTTGAGCCTTGTCCAGGGGGAAAGTGGTGGAGAACAGGCCTTCCAAATCATAGGTATCCAGCGCCATGACCCCTGAGGTGCGGTCTGAACTCTGGCCGACATCACAGCCGAACCAGACGCTCTTGCCGTCTTGCATCTGCATGATGGCTGCTCTTTTCAACTCCTCTATGGGAAGATTCAAGTAAGAGACCACCTTGCCTCCACGGACATTGCCAAGATACTGTACGGTATAGGTCCTATGGTATGGTTTGTCCTTGGTTGGGGCGTTGATCAGGCTGACATATGCATCGAGGTCCAAAGCTACATAGTCCTTGTAGAACTGTTGGGCTGTTATGTTGGGAATCCTGATGAAATTTCCTTCTTTGTCCCGGGTCTCATAGGTAAAGTGCTTTGGTGGAGTGCCCAGCGAGATACAAAGCATCTCATAGATGGTGGCCAGCTGGTCCTCCTTCAATTCACGAAGTTCCCCAAGACTGACCCCCGCCTCATTGCTATCGCGCAAGGCGCAGGCGAATTCTCGCATCTTCAAGGTCAGCAAGGTGTTCAGCGTCTTGGTCTCTGATGAGCTCTTGCTCTCGGGCATTATCTCCTTGGGGACCACACCATACTTGCCTATCAAGCTTGAAAACATATCCCACTGTCCCCCATCGCCAAGGGGGTCCTTGAGCAGGTAGCTCACGACCCTCCCTTCAAGGGGCTCCTCCA
>CAZPOJ010000197.1:0-4452 GCA_964588005.1 uncultured Sphaerochaeta sp. | reverse complement strand
TTTCTGAACTGATCATTCAGCATTGCAATTTGCGTAGCTGAACGCAATCGCATCAATGTTGAATCCAGGCGTCGACCCAACTCATCAAGATGATCCTGTGAAAGCTGTTCATAGTTCTCGATATTTTCCAGTTTTTTCCTATAGCTAGCTAGTTGGTTCTCTTTTTCCTGTTTCAATTCATCCAAGCGTCTAGTAATTTTATCAGTGAGGATCCCTACATACTCTTTGGCTGTAGTCATGAGGTTACCCCTGAAACAGTTCACATCAGAGAGAATGCCTCTCAGCTTTTCTGTCTCATCACCGTCTATATAGGATAGGTTGTATTGCTGATCATTAAGGAACTGTCGTGCCTCCACATAAATGCTCTTTTGTGATCCACTGAGGAATCCTAGGATCGGATCCACTGTATGCTCAAACATATCAAGCAACTCATCCTCAAAGTCATCAAGGTTTGAGTAGTACCAGTCATAACTCTTGGTATGCAGTTTGCCCAATAGTGCAACTACTGGCTTGAGCTGAGTAAGGAAAGGGAACACCTCAATGCGTTCCAAGTAGCGGGACAACTCAAGGTATTTCACCTGTACTGCGCTGCTGAACTCAGTTGCCAACGCCTTGGCCTCATTGATATGTATCGGCTTGTGGAACGTGTCGCTATAGAGGTCCTTCAGTCTCTTAACCTTGTTTGGGCTGATATCCAGAACTGGCAGAAGTATGATCCTGGTATGATAGGTAGAGTTTCTGATGGTCCTTTCAAAGACATGCTCTTCAAGAGCTTTGGTATCGAAAATCACCTCTATCTTTGCCATCCCATAGAGACGGGCAACCATACACAGGATTGAGGCATAGGACCAACCATTGGGTTTCTTCTCAAAGGTATCCAATAAAGAAGTCAGTGTTGTACGGATTCCATCGTTCTTGTTCCTGGATATGAAGGAGAGGATCTCAGTCTCTGGTGCAGACATCTGGATAAGAAGGTCTTCTAAGGAGTCCTTGCCAGATTGCATGTGCTTTGCAATATCCTTCTCATCATAGCGAGCTTCACCAAGCATTTCGAGATTTGGATACGCTTTTTGGATCAGCCTTTGAAACCCGTAGGAGATGCGCATTCTTGGCTCAGAGATTTCAGTAAGCACATCATCACCTGCCACGAACATCTGAGCCTTTCCAAGCAGCTCTGAAGCCTGCCTCTTGATGCGTTCAAAACGGGACTGGTTCTGATGGCTCTTGTCGGTGACAATGGCAATCTCCTCTGCGGACCTTCCATGGGAGCCATTCTGCCTCACATAGGTTTCAGTCTGAAGATAGAGCCGTATCTCTTTGTAGAACAGAACATCATCAGGGATCAGGAGCACTAGGTCATCGTATCTGATGCTGAGTGACCGCAGAGTGTCCTTGTCTTGGCTTTCAGTGAGTATGTGGATTCCCAACTCATACTCCTTGCTGAAGCTTTGGTTGTCCAGACGTTTGGTAAAGGGGAAATCCTGGCCATTCACCTCATACCTGATCTTGTTCAGATTAAGGGCACTGCTGTAGAACAGATTGGACATCTGCTCATTGATGGCTTGAGGATCGACATCTTGGCTTTTTATATCCTCCTCAATATCGCGTTCCTTGTCCGTGAGGTACTCATACAGCTCCTCATTCCGCTTGATATAGGTCTGTTGCTCAAGTTTGTTCAATGACCCTTCCACACGCTTCCTGAGTGCAACCAGATCCTGGTCAAATCGCTCGATCAGGAGAACTGAGAGGTTGCGGGAGGTGGCCTGGAATTCTTTCACGTACTTGACCAGGAACAGCACCTTCAGCACCTTCTTGGTGAACTCGTCATCCATCTGCTGTTCAGATTGCGTTACTCCCCAACGAACATTTGCCTTGATGACATCACGAACGCCTTCAAACATGAGGTTGAAGGTAGCAAGTCTTCCTACATCATCGATTGCGATTCGCTTCACAACATCCTGAAATACTTCCAGCATGGAGCGTTCTCCGACTGATTGGTATTGTCCGGAAAAAGCATCGTGCTTGGAGAGGTTCTGGATTGCTGACTGGAACAGAGGGAACTGATAGGGAATGAAGGGATAGGAACTGACGAAGTGCTGCCTATCCTTATAGTTCTTGTACTTCTTCGCTCCATCAGGGAGGTCGAAGAGTGTCTTGAGGTTGTTCTGCTGGACCCCATACAACGAATCAAGCAGGTCCTTGCCCTGGTTGTTCTTCGCAAGAAGCCTTAATCGGATAACCTCATCGACGTTAGCACTGGAGAGGTTGACCTTACACTTGAACCGTCCTTGGATCTTGGAGAAGTCATGACCTGCCTGCTTGGTCATTTCGCCAAGAA
The DNA here is from genome assembly GCA_964588005.1 of uncultured Sphaerochaeta sp. GTDB lineage: Bacteria > Spirochaetota > Spirochaetia > Sphaerochaetales > Sphaerochaetaceae > Sphaerochaeta. The sequence continues at coordinate 2,114 of CAZPOJ010000197.1, read as the reverse complement.
TTGCATCCATATCCTGCTGGGCAGTGACCACTATCCAAGCTCTTCCAGAACACTTGGTGGCAAGGCTTTCTGCAATTGTCTGCAGGTCAGTCATCAAACGTACATTATTGGCAATGTACTGGCCAACCTCATCAACGAAAAAGTTCAAGCGGAAGTTCTTGTCCTGCTTTTCGATATACTTGTTCACCATATTGGCGAAGTCTTCGATGGACATCTGGTAGTGGGTGCGATACTTCTCAAGGATCGCACTTGCTTCCGGACCACTGGAGCCAGTGGCCTGGGCGTAGGCCTTGGAGATATTGCCCGCTTCAATAAGTGGCAGTTCCCTACCCCGTTCCCAATCCTTGTTGGAGATGGCCTTATAGGTCTCTTTGAAAGTGGCTAACAGTCCATTATAGTCAAGATCACGCTCAAACTGAGCGATATAGCCTTGCTTGCCGAAGTAACCGCACATCTCATCAAAGACCTTGATGAACGTGCTCAGAAGGCCATCAGAGTGGCTCTTGTTCACTATGTTTGCCTTCTGTGCAATATTGAAGAGGATGCTCTTGGAAGGGATGGTACAGGCTTTCTTGAGGTTTTCTTTGAAAAACTTATCTTCAGTGATTTTGGGGAGGAACATATCCAGCGCATGATGGCCATCGACAACACGGTTCTCCAAAAGCAGTGCAAGCATCTTCAGCAAGTGGGATTTACCGGAACCAAAGAAGCCGGAAATCCAAACACCGTTGACCACACTGCTGTCGAGATACTGGTCGAGCAGTTTGTTCAGTGCCTTACGCACCTCATCGGTGATGACGTACTCTTCGATCTCGTTAAGCAGGCTTCGTTCGTCATCAGCCTTGATCACTCCATCGATATGTCGGTCTACAGGCTTTAAAAATATGTCTTGGATGGTCATCGTATTCTTCTCCCTTACGGTTCGTATCGATAAATGTTCATAGCGCGGTAATATTTGTCAGCAGGCAAGCGATCAAAAAGCTTAAGCGACGCTCCTGTGTTCAGGGTTTGTTCATACTGTCCTGGAAAGAACATGATCAGAGGGCGTGCATTCAAGTACTTGGCAAGGTTCTCCAGCAGTGCATGGGTGCGTACATAGGGGTAGACTTCACCAACTCCCTCCAGGAACAAGCAATCGTACACTTTGCCTTGCATTTGCTCATATATCGCAGGGGCAAGGTGGGACTCCGCATCAAAAAGCAATTGGAATTGTTCCAGCCATTCATCTCTGGAATGTTCTGATTCTTGCTCGATTACCGTTTCCCAGAGTCCCTCTTCATTCTTAAGCAGACTGATACAGAGGTCATAGAGGTTGATGCGTGCAATAGTGACTCCACGATGTTCAACCTGAATGGCAAGGCTGTCGATAGCCTTGTACATCTCTGTTGTTTCTTCAGGATGGAAGGGACATATGAAAAATGGGACTTCGTTACCCACTCCCTCCATCGCCAGAAACCGTTTGCCCGATACTGTCTTGACCAAATGATCAAATCGTTCAGACAGTGGCCTCTCCTCAAGGTCAGGTCTCATATGCGCCTCCCTTTATCATCAATGGTGGTAAACCAACTCAGTTCGTTGGGTGCGTTCATGAGGATGTTGTTCTCTACCAGTGAACTGAGCATTACTGTGTTGATTTGGTTACCCTTGGTGATCAAGCCGACTTCACGCATCATCTTAAATAAGACCATTCGCAGTTTATTTCGTGTTGAATCGCTTATACGCTCAAGTTCAGGATGCTCCATTGCCTTCTGATTCCAGAAGAGGTTGAACTCATCTGTTCCAACTGTTTCCTTCAGACCCAAATACCGGTCATGTACCACCTGGGTGTAAAAGTCTGCTATGAAGGCATGCCTTCTGCAAATGGCAAGCCAGAGCAGATGACGCTGGTCCTGGTCGGTTGAGGTACGGAAGAGATGTAGCTCCCGTTCGGATAGGAGTTTCAAGCGGGGTATGATTTCTGTGAGCATCCGTTTCGCTGAGCTGATCATACGAGCCTGCAAGAGGTTTTCTTGTATCATCAACGCTCTTGCCTTGTCCCAATCATTGCTTGAGAGGTAGGCGTTGGTTGCAATCAGAGACTCACGCAGGTTCAGCCCGCCAATTGAGAAAGACAT
>CAZPOJ010000196.1:0-4465 GCA_964588005.1 uncultured Sphaerochaeta sp. | reverse complement strand
AGATGGCCCTTGAGCTCTACAAGCCCTTCATCATGAAGAAGCTGGTCCAAGATGGTGTGGTCTACAACATCAAGAAGGCTAAGAGTCTTGTTGAAGAAGAGACCGATGCAGTCTGGTCCATCCTCGATGATGTGGTCAAGGAACACCCTGTGCTTCTGAACCGTGCACCTACGCTTCACCGTCTCGGCATCCAGGCCTTTGATCCTGTGCTGGTCGATGGTAAGGCTATCAAGCTACACCCCCTTGTATGTCACGCTTACAATGCTGACTTTGACGGGGACCAGATGGCTGTGCACGTACCGCTGACCCATGCCGCCCAGCTTGAGTGCTGGACCTTGATGCTCTCGGTGACCAACCTGCTTGACCCCGCAAACGGTAAGCCGATCGTGTATCCTTCCCAGGATATGGTGCTTGGCATCAACTACTTGACGCGGGAGATGGCTGGTGCCAAGGGCGAAGGAAAATTCTACGACTCCCTTGGGGAGATTGAGATGGCTATCGATATCGGAGCCCTTTCTTACAATGCCCGCATCAGATTCCGTTTTTCCGATGGTACGAAGATTGAGACCACCGCAGGACGGGTCATATTCAACTCTGTCCTTCCCAAGGGTGTTCCTTTCCAGAACATGTGTCTCGGGGATAAGGAGCTGAAGGCTTTGATCGGTGATACCTTGAAGGTCAAAGCGAACTCCCTAGCTGTTGAGATGCTCGACTCCATCAAGGATATCGGCTTTAAGTATGCCACTATCTTTGGTGCTACAATTGGGCTCTCTGATATGATCATTCCAGCCGCCAAAGGCGAGATGGTCACAAAGGCAAACAACGAGCAGCAGAGGATTCTCGATCAGTACAGACAGGGACATATCACCCAAGAGGAGCGCTACAACCGGGTCATTGAGGTCTGGACACAGACCAACGACCAGCTTACAGACGCCCTGATGGGCGAGCTGCGCAACAGTCAGGATGGGTTTAACCCACTCTTCCTCATGGCCGACAGTGGTGCCCGAGGATCGAAGACCCAGATTCGTCAGCTTGGAGGTATGCGTGGTCTTATGGCCAAGCCCTCTGGAGACGTTATCGAGTTCCCCATTAAGTCGAACTTTAAGGAAGGGCTCTCCATTATTGAGTTCTTCATTTCGACCAACGGTGCTCGTAAGGGACTTTCCGATACCGCTTTGAAGACCGCTGAGGCTGGGTATCTTACCCGTCGTCTGGTTGATATCAGCCAGGATGTGGTTGTCAATGAGGATGACTGTCATACCATCAACGGTATCTGGCGTACAGCTATCAAGGATGGTGATGAGATCGTCGAAGGACTTGCAGACCGCATTGTTGGACGCTGCCCTGTTGAGGATATCCTTCATCCCTTTACCCGTGAAGTCCTTGCTGAAGCGAATGTTGAGATCAATGAGCAGGTTGCTCAGTCTATCGAGGACTCCGGCTTGGAGAGCGTGCTGCTGAGGACCGTGTTGACCTGTGAGGCAAAGCATGGGGTCTGTCGCAAGTGCTACGGACGTAACCTTGCGACCAACCGCAGTGTAGTCATCGGAGAGGCTGTAGGTATTATTGCAGCACAATCCATTGGACAGCCAGGAACCCAGCTGACGATGCGTACCTTCCACGTCGGAGGAACAGCTTCAACCAGTTCTGAGGATACCAAGCTTGTTTTCAACTACCCTGTAGTAATCGGTGCCATCACCGGCACCCGTGTCGTACGTGCCTCTGACTCGGTAAAAGTCTTTACCCGTAAGGGACATATCGAATACTTCCGGGTAAATGCTGAGATTCGTCGTGATGAGTATGATGAGCTCTTGGTAGAGGACGGTTCTATTGTAGGAAAGGGTACTCCCATCTATAAGAAGAAGGGAAAGACAGTCCTATCCCGTGAGAACGGTTCGGTCATGTTTATTGGCAAGCATCTCTACCTAGTGGGTCACTCCACAAGCCAGGTGGTCAAGACAGGCTCAGAGCTGTTGGTCGAGTCTGGTCAGTATGTGGAAGCACATACCCCTTGGGTTACCTTTGACCCCTTCAGTGAGCCGGTTCTTGCTGAAGAGGCGGGCTTTACCTCCTTTATTGATATCAAGCTGGGGACAACCTTGCATGAAGAGGTCAATGAAGAGACCGGTAATATCGAGAAGAAAATCACCGAGCATAGCTTGGAGTCCCTCCAGCCCCGCATTGAGATAACCAGTGAGGAGCATGGAAAGGGTGATGTGCTTGCAGTCTATCTCCTGCCAGGAGGCTCATACCTGCAGGTCTTTGACAACGTGAAGGTCGAGAAGGGGCATATCCTTGCCAAGTTGCTCAAGGAAGGAACAAAGACAAAGGATATCACCGGTGGTCTTCCCCGTGTTGGAGAACTCTTTGAGGCTCGAAGACCCAAGAATGGTGCCTTCTTGGCGCAGGTTTCCGGTCTTGTCAGCTTTGGCCCCATCGTCAAGAGCAAACGTACCATCTTGGTAACTGACCCCTACGGCCATGAGTACAAGCACATGGTTCCGATGGGCAAGAACCTCCTGGTTCGTGATGGCGACTCGGTTGTAGCCGCCGAACCCTTGTGTGATGGTTCTGTTGATCCGCACGATGTACTGGATATCCTGGGAGAGAATGAGCTTCAGTCCTTTTTGGTCGACGAGGTTCAGGAGGTCTACAGGATGCAGGGAGTGCAGATTAACGATAAGCACCTTGGAGTCATCGTCAGGCAGATGCTCAGGAAAATTGAGGTCGTCCATGTGGGTGACACCAACCTGATCCATGGTCAACAGGTAGACAAGTATCGCTTTTATGAAGAGAATGAACGTGTCACCAGTGAAGGTGGAGAGCCTGCAGTTGCACGGCCCCTGCTGCTTGGTATAACACGAGCATCGCTGAGTATTGACTCTTTCATCTCCGCAGCTTCCTTCCAGGAAACTACGAAGGTCTTGACTAACGCAGCTATAGCTGGTAGTAGAGATGAGTTGCGTGGTTTGAAAGAAAATGTCATAATTGGGCATCTGATCCCAGCTGGAACCGGTATGAAGAAGTACCGTGACATAAAGCTGAAGGATGAGGAGCTTCTGGTATTGCAGCAGAGAGTTGATGCAGTGAAGGAAGCCCGACGTCAGGAAATGATCGATGATGATTATGATGTCGAAGATTTGGGAAACATGAAATCCGTGGGTAATGCGGTGGAAGTGGACGAAGATTCCGACGAAGATTAGGATGAGCGCCTGTTGGCGCTGCCTGTTTTGTCGTCCTTCGTTGGTAAACACCACACATTGCGTCCATGCTGGGTGCGGATTTTACATAGACGTGCTGCCCTTTTGGGCGGCACAGATCCCCGCTTTAGTGAGAAGTGGCGGGTCAAAAAAAAGATAAGGAGTGTATCGATAAGATGCCTACTATTAATCAGCTGATCAGAAAAGGACGGAAGACGATGGTCAACAAGACCAAGTCCCCCGCCCTTGCCGGTTGTCCCCAGAAACGTGGTGTTTGCACCAGGGTCATGACCGTTACTCCGAAGAAGCCAAACTCTGCCCTTCGTAAGGTTGCCCGTGTGCGCCTTTCCAATGGTATTGAAGTAACTGCTTACATCCCCGGCATCGGGCATAACCTCCAGGAGCACTCTGTTGTGCTGCTGCGCGGTGGTAAGATCAAGGACCTTCCAGGTGTTCGTTACCATATCGTCCGTGGAGCCAAGGACACCCTTGGTGTAGCAGATCGCAAAAGAAGCCGTTCCAAGTACGGTGCCAAGAAGCCTAAGGCTTGATGAGGGAGTTTTACTATGTCTAGAAGATCAACAGCTCCCATCAGGGAAGTATTGCCAGATCCTATCTATGGTAGTGTCGTGGTAGAGAAGTTCATTCGCCGCATGATGGTGGATGGCAAGAAGTCAGTAAGCAGAAGAATAATGTATGATGCCATGACTACCATGGGTGAGAAGACCGGCGAAAAGCCTCTTGATGTCTTTATGAAGGCTCTTGAAAATGTCAAACCCGCAGTAGAGGTAAAGAGTCGCCGAGTAGGTGGTGCAACATACCAGGTTCCTGTAGAGGTTCGCGATACCCGCAAAGAAGCACTTTCAATGCGTTGGATTATCGCCGCAGCCCGCAAGCGTAACGGCAACAGCATGAGCGAAAAACTCGGTGCTGAGTTCCTCGATGCCTTTGCCCAGACTGGTGCAGCTTTCAAGAAAAAAGAAGATACGCACAGAATGGCAGAAGCAAACAAGGCTTTCAGTCACTACCGGTGGTAGTTCCTGTTTGCTTTGCAAGACCGGTTGTCCTGAAAGACAACCGGTTTTTGCTTATCTCATCAGAATTAACCTGTATCGCTTGACATAAAAACATCTTTTCGCATATAGTGCAAAAGGTGTTCGATTTAGGCATGCCTAACGGCACTTATGAAGAGCCAAACCAATTATTGGAATAACAATGATAAGGTGGTTTTCAGGAAGTAAGAAGTTTTTTTTAACTTTACTATG
>CAZPOJ010000195.1:0-4489 GCA_964588005.1 uncultured Sphaerochaeta sp. | reverse complement strand
CCATCTGGACACATTTTAGAAAACGCGTGGTCTGGTTGATCATCCTAGCCTTTCTTGGGCTCTTCTCCGGTGCAATACTGGAGTCCTACGAAGGGACGCTGACTAGTCTAATGATACTCGCCTTCTACATGCCAATGCTGATCGACACCGGTGGAAACACCGGAAGCCAGGCTGCAACGGTAATGGTACGAGCCCTTGCCCTCAAGGAGATCACACCCAAGAACGTATTCAGGATAGTTTGGAAAGAGTTCAGAGTTTCCGTCCTGCTGGCAATGGTTCTGGCCGTCCTAGCTTTTATTCGAGTAGTGTTCATATCGAATCCTGGATCAATACCAGAAGCTTTCACTTTACCAACTATCGGATTTGCCATAGCCGTTGCTCTAGCTATCCAGGTAGTCTCAGCGACAATCATCGGGGCATTGCTTCCCCTTGGAGCCGCTGCACTGAAGCTGGACCCTGCCCTGGTTGCCAGCCCTGCTCTTACTACGGTAGTAGATATAACTGGCCTGCTCATCTATTTCGGGACGGTTTCACTGATACTGGGGATATAGCAACAATACCCAGACTTGATATAATAAGAGTAAGAAAGGAGCTGAAGGGACTATCTCTTCAGCTCCTTTTCTATATGTATTCTATATGTACTTTTGCTGAGAGAACCCAGTCCTCTTGGGACTCTGGGATGAATCAGCCTTGCCTTTCACTATACTTGCTCATTGTATCTGTAGAGGCATCTCCACCAGGGCATGCAAGGTACCTGCCAACCAGAAAGAGAGTTCTCGCCAAAAGGTCTGTGTCCTTACCCTACGAATCATCATGGAGACACTTGTTTTAGGTTCGTAATTCAGTAAGATGGGGCTATGATCCTTATCTGATTCCATGCTCTCAAGGCCAAACTTGGAGATAGATGCAAGACAGTGGTTTTCTTCCTGCATCCAGAATTACAAAAAAAGATCTAATGTACCTTTGACAAATATTTGCAGTGCGACGTAGCAGCCTGATGACCCATTCCTGCAAAGGTACTCACTTGGCTACGATGTGAAAATACTGGTAAATATTATTACTATTCATTTGTTAAGTATCGTATACTTGAAACATGAAAAAAAGGCACAAAGCACTGAAGGTGAGGATCTATCCAACTGTACATCAGAGAACCCTCATTGATAAGACACTTGGTTCGTGTCGTGCTTTGTACAATATGATGCTGCATGAAAGAATAACTTTTTTTGAGGAGAATAAAGAAGACCGAAACGTAATCAGTGGACACACATACAAAACTGAGAAAGAGTACAAAGGTGAGTTTGTATGGATGAAAGAAGTTGATGCGGTAGCTCTACAACAAAGTAAGGCTGATCTGTTACAGGCATATACAAACTTCTTCACATCACTGAAAGGTGCAAGAGGAGGACAAACCGTAGGCTTCCCCAAATACAAAAAGAAAAAAACAGGGAGTTCGTACCGGTCTGTTGTTACCAACAATAATATTAGGGTTGATTTTGAACGCAAACAAATAAAGCTCCCTAAAGTAGGATGGGTAAGCTTCAGGGACAAAAGAGACTCTGCCGAAGGTAGGATCAAGTCCGTCACGGTTTCCCGTTCCCCCACTGGCAAGTATTTTGCATCGGTACTTTTTGAAACAGAAGGAGAGGAAATTGAGAAGAAGACAGTAACTGATCCTAAGAAGGTAATAGGCCTGGATATGTCTCTAGGAACCTTCTATGTCGATCATGAGGGACATACCCCTGGGTTCATCAGGAATACAAGAAAATATGAAGGCCCGTTAGCAAAAGCACAAAGAAGATTAAGTAAGAAAGAAAAAGGTTCACAAAACTGGTACAAAGCGAAGCACAGAGTTGCTTTAGTGCACGAGAAGATAGCCAACACTCGTGTCGATTTCAACAAGAAGCTCGCAACCGAATTGTGTTCTAAATACGATGCTGTTTGCATCGAGACCCTTTCGTTGAAAGGGATGTCACGAGCATTGAAACTAGGTAAATCAGTTCAAGATCTTGGATATGCTGAGTTTGTAGCAAGGCTGAAACAGAAAGCTGAAACGACAGGAACTCATATAATCCAAGCAGACCAGTGGTTTGCCAGTTCAAAGTTGTGCAACAATTGTGGATATAAGAACAGTGAGCTCAGACTTCATGAGCGCACATGGACTTGTCCAAATTGTGGAGCAGAACATTCCCGTGACGAAAACGCTGGAAAAAACCTTCGCAATGTAGGTTTGGATATCTTGGGGCTGGGCAAGCCCTCTAAGCCTGTGGAGAAGATAACAAGCCGTAGGGATTTCGGTTCCTATGCAGTCTTCTGTGAAGCAGGAAGCCCATCGGCCACTGATGGGTAAGTCACATGCCGATGCTTATAGACACCGGCGGGAACACTGGAAGTCAGGCTGCAACGGTAATGGTACGAGCCCTTGCTGTCCAGGTAGTCTCAGCAACAATCATCGGGGCATTGCTTCCCCTTGGAGCTTCTGCACTGAAGTTGGACCCTGCCCTGGTTGCCAGCCCTGCCCTTACTACGGTAGTAGATATAACCGGCCTGCTCATCTATTTCGGGACGGTTTCACTGATACTGGGGATATAGCAATAATACCCAGACCAAATTAGATCCTATAGATCCAATAAGGAGCTGAAGAGACCGTCTCTTCAGCTCCTCTCTTATTAGATCGACCTCACTACCCCCAGCTTGAAAATCTCCTTTTCCAACCGAATGCTCTTCTCCAAACCTATATGCATGTCTGGATTTCGTAGGGATCTCTGCTATGCAGCCCCCCCAAGCCCATACGTTATACCTCAACCATGCATTGTGTAGAGTAAAACCCTCCCTTTCCAGTTGCATTCTAAAGGCCTTTGCCGCACCATGGATACGAGAGCGCGATATCTTGATAGTGGGAAGGTACAAGCCATGGCATTCATAAAAGTGCAGAAACTGGTGAGAAATGATGATGGGAGCTTCAGATCAGGCAGCGCTTCGATCGTGACGACAGAGTATGACAAATCCTATAAAGGACTCTCCCGCCATAGAATCCGGGAGAAGCTTGGAAAGGTGATAGCCCTTGATGATGCAGGAAAAAGCGGAGTGTTCCTCTCACCGACCAGTGGACTGGTAGCCTATGATTCGGTATCCGATACCTTCGAAGCTGTTGAAAAGGAGGACCCCAGGATTACAGATCTCAGCCTGGTTGCAGAGCCCGAGATCCATACTGTCTTCGGCGATGTATACCTCCTTCTTCAAGTTTGTGAAAAGTTAGGTCTGATAGAAATCCTCCGAACTGCTTTTCCCCAAGATCGGGAGTACGAGGAAGTTCTTTTGCACTTGATTCACTCGGTTCTCAGGGATGGGTCCAGGATTTCCTGTGAGGACTTCATCAGCAACTCCTTTGCCTCCTATCTCTTTGACTCCCTTGGAAGCGATACAGCATACTTCTCCATGATGGGCAGCGAAACCAGTAAAACCGCCTACTTCAAGGCGTTCGTCGCCCACATGCGAAAACAAGATCCCCTGTTCGGCACTGCCTGCTATGTGGATGCTACTCCCCTGCCCACTACCGCCATTGACAATCCGTTCCATGCTCTTCGCGGGAACCAGGGCCAAGTGAGGCTTGCACTCATAGTCGATGAAAAGACAGGTTTTCCAATATGGTTTTCCCTACACCCTTCCACTAACCTGCAGGCTCTCCATTCGACAATGGAGGATGTGGCAGAGAACCTTGATATCCGCATAGACAGCTTCATCCTTGATACCGAGTACACAAGCAACGAGATTCTGGAGGCCTTCACTTGCAAAGATGAGATACAAAAAACCCTGACAATGCGGATGCCTGCAAAGAACGGTTACCCATACAAGACGCTTTACCAACAAGCCAAGAAGCTGATGAGTAGTGCCAAGTATGAGTTCATCCGTGAAGGCCACACCTATTTCGGCAAGCATTTCGAGACTGAACTTCTTGGGTGCAAGATGCATGCATATGTATATGTAGACAAGGACCAAGCCTTGAAAGGATACAGGGAGTACCGCCAAGAGTTCGAAGACGAGTACCAGAAGCTGACTGACAGGGAGAGAAACTGGTACTCAGTTCGTTTCGGCTTCTTTATCCTTCTTTCCAACAAGCAAGAGGAACCTGATGAAAAGCTCGACGATTACTGCAAAAGAAGACGCTTTGAGGCCGAGTTCAAGTCCAGTGAGCGGTACCTGGACCAGCTACCACTAGAGGATTGGTCTGACCTTACTATCAGGGGGATGTTGCTCTCCTCCATCATATCGAACACTGCATCTCTGCTTCTGAAGCATGCTCTTTCCCCTGCGGGAATCTCCCTGTCCCATCTCATAGGAAAGACCCGTTCCCTCATGTGCACAAGAAAGAATGGGATGGTGTTAGTTGAGCCTCCAAATAAGCAGGTAGAGGAAATCTATCATAAGCTGAAGGTGAAAGTACCTTCGGTTATTAGCCTTGAGCAGTTTATGCGTGAAACCTTGCACTTGC
>CAZPOJ010000194.1:0-4520 GCA_964588005.1 uncultured Sphaerochaeta sp. | reverse complement strand
CTGCGCTAAATCTTATTACGGCTATACAAGAACTCACCCTTATACTACTATAGTCGCATGTTTGACCTTAAACTCATTTGTACCGATATAGACGGTACGTTGCTTGATACCAACCACCAGATAACCGCTGAAAACAAGCGGGTACTTAACAAAGCCTACCAGAAGGGAATCACCATTGCCTTGGTAAGCGGACGAAAAGCCTCGAGTCTTGATGTATTGCAAAAGGAGCTGGGCATAAAGGGCCCCCTTGGCTGTTACAGCGGAGCCCTTGTAGTTGACGAAGGAAAAACTCTTCTATCCCACCCCATCACTTGGGAAGATGCGCAAAAGGTACTCGCCTTTGTGGATGGCAAAGGGCTTGATTCCTTTATCTACACTGACAGGCGTTGGTACGTCCACAAGGAAAACCCTTGGATGGCCTTTGAAACGTCTGTCTCCAAGACAGAAGGAAAAGTCATCCCATTTGACAAACTGCCCGAGCACTGTGCCGATAATGGAGAACTTCCCTATAAGATGCTGTGCATGAGCGAAGACCCCCTTGTCGTATCGAGGATGGAAGTACTGTTGCAGAAAGAGTTCTCCTCCCTCTTCAACATCTACCTCTCCGGTCCCAGATACCTGGAGATCTCAGCAAAGGATGTCGACAAGGGCCATGCCCTTGAGGTCATCTGTGAAGCCTATGGCTACGAGACCAGCCAGGCAATGGCTATTGGAGACTACTTCAATGACCTAGGGATGCTGAAGGTGGCAGGATACTCGGTGGCAATGGGCAACGCCCCTGACGAGATAAAACGCCATGCACATGCAGTTACCGCAACCAACGATGAGGACGGGCTGGCAAAGGCGATAGAGGCTATCCTGTGAAGTGGCGAGTGGAAAACCCACTCGCCATCTATAAAGGGCTGAACCCACCGGTCTATGTCCTTTTTGTTGCCACCATGATCAATGGGGTTGGCATCTTTGTCTACCCTTTCCTCGCACTCTACCTTACCCAGCGCCTGGGCTACTCAGCCTTGCAGGCCGGAACTTTCATGACCATAGCATCGACACTGTACGTCCCCGGCTCCTTTATAGGGAGCAAGCTTGCCGACATGATAGGCCGAAAGCCGGTCATGGTTGTTTCCCAGTTGCTGATGGACGGATGCTTCATCCTTTGTGGCTTCTGGGAAGGAAGCGCCATCATCCCCTTCCTCATTCTCCTGGGACTTTTCTTCGATGGGGCGACAGACCCGGCGAGGGAAGCCCTTAAGACTGACGTAACCACCATTGAAGACCGGCAGGTCTCCTTCTCCCTGCTCTATCTGGGACACAACCTGGGCTACGCCTTTGGTCCTGTCATCGCAGGATATCTCTTCTATGCCAATCCCAAATGGCTGTTCTGGGGCAATGCCTTGGCAGGTATTCTTTCCACCCTACTGGTCTTGTGGAAGATCAAGGAGACAAAGCCCTCCAAGGAACTGCTCAAGGAGAGCTTGGACTGGAAAAGCACAGAGAAGGGAGAAGAGGGAGGCATCATAAAGGCTTTGCTTACCAGGCCCAAGCTTCTTATCTTTGCCTTTTTCATTACCTTCTTCAGTTATGCCTACAGCCAGACCCTCTTCGCCCTACCGCTACTTACCACTGAGCTGTTTGGCTTGAAGGGAGCTCCCCTCTACGGCAGGATGATGGCACTCAATGGAATTGTGGTGGTTCTTTTTACTCCCCTCTTGGTAAGCAAGCTCAGAAGGTTCCACCCCCTGGCAAACACCGTCATTTCAGGCCTGTTGTACGCTGTAGCTTTTTTCCTCTATGCATATGCCAAGCTTCCTCTGAGTTTCTTGGTGTTGACCGCTGTCTTTACCCTGGGAGAGATAATATCGGCAACCAATGAACACTTTTACATCGCCAACAACACCCCCATCAGCCACAGGGCACGCTTTAGTGCAATCTTGCCCATCATCATGGGAACAGGCCATGCAGTGGCTCCCCTCATAGGAGGCGCCATCATAGCATCACACAGCATGAACCTGCTTTGGATCAGCACAGGAGCTTCTGCCTTGGTAGGGAGCCTGGGGGTACTTGGGATTTATTTCTATGAGAAACGAAAGACGAACCATGAAAGACAAACCGTCGGGTAGCCATGGGAGTATGTATTTGATGTCCCAATCGCTTCCTTTACAAGCTTATCCCCTGTCTTGGTGTTCTCATTGATATAAAACCCTCAGATAAATGCTTTTCTGCAAGACAAACCGCCAAGAGGGTCTGTAAAAGAGCAAAGAGATGCAAAGATTGATTGACCGAAGGATGAATGGGATTTCCTGAATCCAGGGGGGGGGGACCTTCCTAGCCTTTACTTACCTGGATGGTCTGCTGTGATCCTGCCATCAATGCTAAAAACTCCTCAGCCTTCAGAGGCTTTGAGAAGATAAAGCCCTGTACACGCTCAATCCCAATCTTCTTGATCAAAGCCAGCTCCTCTTCTGTCTCCACACCCTCGGCAATGATCTTCTTGTCCATCTTGTGCAACATCTCACTGATTAAGGTAAGCATCTTGGGGTTCGCTGTTGATTGGTGTATGACATTCCTATCGAACTTTACAAACTGATAGGGCAACTGCATCAAGGCTTGTACGTTGGAGTATCCTGTACCAAAGTCATCGAGGGCAAAGGTTATCTTATACAGGGATAGGTCTTGCATAACTTCAGCAACAGCTTCATACGACTTGAGAACCACCGACTCCGTAATTTCAAAGCCGATTCGTTTAGGATCAACATCTTCACCTTTGATACTGGACAAAAGAGTTTTCCCTATAGTCTTATTGCCAAAATCCGCCCCGGAGAGGTTAACCGAGATATATTCAAAGGAGCCTTCCTCTTTTTCTGGAATCCTGCTGATCATCCGGCACACCTTTTTCAGAAGGATCTGGGTTAGGCTCACTATCAAGCCAGTCTGCTCGGCCAATGCGATAAAATCCGAGGGTTGTAACAAGCCAAGTTCCTTGTCCTCAATCCTCATCAATGCCTCTGCAGCTACAAGATTCCCTGTTGACAACTCATAGATCGGCTGGTAGTAGACCTGCACCTGCTCAGGATTTCTCACCGAATGCCTGAGTGTTGTGATGATATTCAACCTTCTCTGTATCACGCCAGAGCCTTGGCGCGTATATACAAGCACAGACCTTCTACGCTCACCCTTCATCTCCATAAACAGTTGATCTGTTGCCTGTTTAAACTCTTCACGGCTTGAGACCTGTTGGGGAACATTGATAACCGCTAGATTTGCTTGGATATACACAGAGGTATCTCCAAGCTCCCAGGCATCTTCCAGTCGCTTTCCAATCCTTTTGACCAAGGAGCCGGAAGTAGTCATACCTTTGCCTGGGACACAGAGGCAGAAGCGATCACTTTCGAGGCGGAAGACCTCATTGGCACTACCGAGTGTAGTGAGGTACTCTGCAAGAGCTACCAGCATCCTATCCCCAAGCAGCCGACCATACCGGGAGTTGAAGTACCTAAAGTTCTCGATATCTATAAGAATGAGCGTATAGGTTGATTTAGCCCTAAAGATACGTAGGAGCTTGCGCTGCAAGAGGGCGTCGGTAGGAAGGCCTGTCAGGCTATCGACCTTAATGGAATCCTTCTGTCCTATCAGGTAGAAGAGGACCATCATAAAGGCATTAGTCACCATGAACAGGGAATAGCTTTGCGTTACCCAGAAGGAAGCCAAGGCAATTATAAAGGTAGCTGGAAGAAGAAAAGAGATAAACAGGAAAGAGCCCTGAAGATCCTTGTAATGACTTGCTGTGGCAAGAACCATAGCTAGACAGTAGAAGGCTGACAACCCGATCATGTAGTAGGTTCCAAGACTGGGAAGAAGATGCTCATACCCGGTAGTGAGAGGATAGAAATGCTGGTTGGGAATATCTAAGACCGCCATCGCTATCAGGACAATTAAAGGTATGGCATGGATCCATGTAAGGCGAGTGACGAGCTTTGCATCAGTGATGATGTTGATCGCATTGAAATGCATCCACATGCCCAGAAGCAAGGGAAAAGAGAGAAAATGCAAAGTCCAAAGAAAGCGGTCAAGATAGAGGGGGTAGGAGAGATGACCGTCCTTACTCGCATTCACCAACATGGAGATGATGATGAAGGCAAAATATACAAAGGATAGTTCTCCAAAGAACTTACTTCCCCTATCCTTCTTCAACAAAGGGAATCTCAGGGTATCAAAAAATATAGAGATGACCAGGAGCATAGAAAGAGAGGTGACTTCACTATAACTCATATACACTCCTCCTCTATCGTTCTATTCCATGAACCCATACAACCAATAGCAGGTCCACCCCTTGGAGAAAACAGAACCACGTAGTCTTACATGTACCCTACTATATTCTTATCCTGTTCAGATTTTCCTATTATACGAAGTAGTATATATTGGATACTGTTATGATTGAAAGGGTTTTATAAAGCCCATGGCTTACGTTCTGCCAGAAATTGAAGATTAGAGTTGGAGCAGAAAAACCGGACGATTAGCAGAAA